>JAQGMO010000179.1 GCA_028292315.1 Herminiimonas sp.
GGTGGCACCCCCATAATTTTGGCGTCAACCTTGAACAGAATCTTCATGTCCTGGAGCTGGTCCTGCAGCACTATTCGTGCCTGCATGAACAATATGGAATGCAATCGGTATGCATGGGTGATTTTTCCCTGGAACCGGGTCTATTCCCGCAGGCAGCCCAAATATCGGGGTTTGCCCATCCATCCGCTTGACCCACTGGTACCCCCCTGCCGGACAGGCACGAGCCTTGCGGCAGGACTCATCGTCGCGTCAGGTCGGCCACCGCTTTTTTTCCGCTGTGTTATTTTCCAGTTCCGATCTCCATAAAGGTCGTGGCGCGCCTTGCCCTGGGAGAGAAAATCCTGCTTCCGGTTTCCAGCTTGCGCCGGCTCCAACCGACAAGACGCCTTTCCGCATGAACACTTCCCACGCCGCTGCACCCCACCCGCCGGCCGCCGGCTTTTCCACGCAGAGAGAACTCGTCGAACACAGCCTGGCGCTGGCCAGCGCGAGCGACGCCGTTTTCACCCGTCTTTATCCCGAAGCGGCGCTGGCTGCAGCCAGCCATGCCGATGCCATGCAGCGCGCAGGCGTCATGGCCGGGCCGCTGCAAGGCATGCCTGTATCGGTAAAGGATTTGTACGACATTGCCGGCGAAACGACGCTGGCCGGATCCGTGGTGCTGCGCGGGCAACCTGCTGCCAGCGCGGATGCGCCGGTGGTGGCGCGCTTGCGCCAGGCTGGCACTGCCATCATCGGCAAGACCAATATGACCGAGTTCGCATTTTCCGGAGTGGGGATCAATCCGCATTACGGCACCCCGGCCAATCCGGCGGACCGGCAGATCGCCCGCATCCCGGGCGGTTCTTCGTCCGGCGCGGCGGTATCGGTGGCGGCCGGCATCTGCGTCGCCGGGATCGGCTCGGACACCGGCGGATCGATCCGCATTCCGGCAGCCTTATGCGGCCTCGTCGGTTTCAAGCCGACGGCGCGGCGGGTGCCGACAACCGGGGCGATTCCGCTGTCGACCACATTAGACACCGTCTGCGCGATGACACGCTCGGTGGAGGATTGCATCCTGGTCGACCGCATTATTGCCGATGCGCCGGTAGCCGTACCCGACCTGCCGCTGGCCGGACTGCGGCTGGCGGTTCCTGCCACCATGATGCTCGATAATCTCGACTCCCACGTCGCCGCGATGTTTTCGGCGGCGCTCGCGCGCCTGTCTGCGGCCGGGGCAAAGATTATCGACACGCCCCTGAGCCTGCTTGGCGAAGTCGCGCAGCGCAACCGGTTTTCCCCTCCTGAAGCGTTTGCCTGGCACCACAAGCTGTTAGCAGAACGCGAAGCCGAATATGATTTCCGGGTCGCCAAGCGGATCAAACTCGGGGCCGCTACCAGCGCCGTGGAATATATCGAACTGCATCAAGGGCGACGCGACTGGATCGCGCGCATGGAAGCAGCCATCGCCGGCTATGATGCGCTGATCATGCCGACGGTGCCGATTGTTGCACCGCCGATCGCCGAACTGGACGCGAGCGAAGAAGCGTTTTTCAAGGCGAACGGCCTGTTGCTGCGCAATCCATCAGCGATTAATTTTCTGGACGGCTGTGCCGTGTCACTTCCCTGCCATGCAGACGGCACACTGCCGGTCGGGTTGATGGTAGTGGGGCCTGCGATGGCCGATGGAAGGATACTGGGTGTGGCCCGGGCGATCGAAGCGGGACTGCGCAGGTAGCCGGGCCCGGTTGCTCAGCCTTTCCTCGTCTGTCCGCCTCGCCGGAAAATCATCGATTTTGATGCGTTATTCTTGTTCTGCCAGTATCAGTCCCAGTCCGGCCGCGAGTTCGCCGCTGCTTCCGGCGAATGCCCCTGATTCGCGCAGCGCCGTAAATGCGATCCAGCGCGCATCGACCTCGAAGTAGGCGCGCAGATTCGCGCGCGTATCGCTGCGTCCGAAGCCGTCCGTGCCTAGCGTCGCATAGGGAGCAGGAACAAATGCCCGGATACTTTCTGCCACGTTCCTGACATAATCGCTGACGGCTACGACTGGAATCCCGCTGCGGCCGAGTTGGCGCGCCACATAGGATGGTTCCTGAGCGTCATGCAGACGATTCGCCTTTTCCACCGCGATGCCGTCGCGAGCGAGTTCTGAAAAACTGGTCACGCTCCAAATTTCTGCCGCGACACCGAACTGCTCGCGCATCAGCGTCGCGGCGGCGACCGCTTCCTTCAGCAGCGGTCCGGCCGCCAATAAGCGCACCTGCGGCGCAATACCGGGAGTGAGGCAGTACATACCGCGCAGAATTCCTTCCTCCGCTCCTTCAGGCATGCTGGGCTGGGCATTATTCTCGTTAGTGACAGTGAGGTAATAGAACACATCTTCATTCCGTTCAAGCATGCGTCGCATGCCGTCCTGCACAATCACCGCGACTTCATAGGCATAGGCTGGATCATAAGCGAGGCAATTCGGAATCGTGGCGGCCACCAGGTGACTGCTGCCATCCTGATGCTGCAAGCCTTCGCCGCCAAGCGTCGTGCGGCCTGATGTGGCGCCGATCAGGAAACCGCGCGCCCGTTGATCGGCCGCGGCCCATATCAGGTCGCCCACGCGCTGGAACCCGAACATCGAGTAATAAATATAGAACGGCAGCATCGGCAAGCCGTGCACGGAATAGCTGGTGGCCGCCGCGGTCCACGAAGATATCGCGCCGGCTTCGGTGATTCCTTCTTCCAGGATTTGCCCGTCTTTCGCTTCCCGGTAGGACAGGATCGACCCTATGTCTTCCGGTTCGTACAACTGTCCCTGCGATGAGTAAATCCCGACTTGCCGGAACAGGTTCGCCATCCCGAACGTGCGCGCCTCGTCGGCTACGATAGGCACAACGCGCTTGCCGATCTGCGCATCTTTCAGCAGATTGCCCAGCATCCGGACGATCGCCATCGTCGACGACATTTCTTTCTGATTCGCTTCCAGCGCAAATTTCGCATAGGACTCGATTGCCGGTACCGCCAGCGCCGTTGCGGCATCGGCGCGGCGTGGCATGAAGCCGCCAAGCGACGCTCGCCGGGCCAGCAGATGCCGCATTTCCGGACTATCCCCGGCCGGTTTGTAAAACGCGAGGCTTTCGCATTGCGCATCGCTGAGCGGCAATTTGAACCGGTCCCGGAATTCCAGCAAATCCTGCGTCTCCAGTTTCTTTTGCTGATGGGTCGTCATCCTGCCCTGTCCCGCCGCGCCCATGCCAAAGCCTTTCTTGGTCTGCGCCAGGATCACCGTAGGCTGGCCCCGGTGCCGTGATGCCGCATCATAGGCGGCGTGAATTTTCTTCATGTCATGACCGCCGCGAAGGAGCCGGTCAATTTCATCATCGGTGAGGCCGGCGCCGATCGCCTGCATTGCCGGATTCTGGCCAAAGAAATGTTCGCGGTTGAACTTGCCGTCATTGGCGGCAAAGGTTTGCAATTGCCCGTCGACCGTGTTGTTCAATGCATGCACCAGTTCGCCATTCCGGTCGCGCGCGAACAGCGGGTCCCAGTCGGAACCCCACAGCAATTTGATGACATTCCAGCCGGCCCCGTCGAACAGGGTTTCCAGCTCATCGACGATATGGCCATTGCCGCGCACCGGGCCGTCGAGCCGCTGCAGGTTGCAGTTGACGACGAACACCAGGTTATCGAGTTTCTCCCGCGCGGCCAGACTGAGCGCGGCCAGCGATTCCGGCTCATCCATTTCGCCGTCGCCGAATACGCCCCATACCTTGCGCTCCTGCGGCTGCATCAGGTTACGGTGTTCGAGGTAGCGCATGAAGCGCGCCTGGTAAATCGCATTGATCGGCCCGATGCCCATCGAGCCGGTCGGAAATTGCCAGAAATCCGGCATCAGCCACGGATGCGGATAGGAAGACAAACCGCGCGCGCCGTGCTGCCTGGCTTCGATTTCACGCCGGTAGAAACCGAGGTCGGTTTCGCTTAGCGTCCCTTCCAGGAAGGCGCGCGCATAAATGCCGGGCGCCGAGTGCGCCTGGAAATAAACCAGGTCGCCGCCGAAGTCAGCGGTGCGCGCGCGGAAAAAATGATTGAAGCCGAGTTCGAACAAATCCGCAGCCGAGGCATAGCTGGCGATGTGGCCGCCCAGTTCGGCGTGCGCGCGGTTGGCCCTTACCACCATCGCCAGCGCGTTCCAGCGCATGATTGCAGCCAGCCTCTCTTCGAGCTCCAGCGCATCGGAGCCGCCCGGATACGGCGGTTCGTCGGCTGCGCGTATCGTGTTGATGTAAGGTGTATTCCGCGCATCATGCCAGTTCACACCCCATTTCTGGGCGGCGGCGCTCAGGCGCGACAGCAGATACCGGGCACGGCTGCTGCCGCCGGACTCTACCACCGCCTGCAAGGCGTCCAGCCATTCACCGGTTTCCTGCGGGTCCTCATCCGTTTCATTTCTTAACAGACTGCTGAAGCTGCCTTGCGGGATTTCCATCACTACTCCTGATCGATTATGCCCTATAAGGTAACGAAAAATGGCCGGCAGGAGGAACTGAAATTGCGCGCCAGATTAAAACAATTCAGCATAAAATGCTGTCATCTCAAAATTTAACGCTTTTTATTTCATCTATGCAGCTCGATGCCACAGACTTGCGTATCCTCAAATTCCTGCAGGACGATTCCGCCACCAGCAATGTCGACCTTGCAGGCAAGATCAGCTTGTCCGCCTCGCCGACGCTGGCGCGGGTAAAAAATCTGGAAACGCAAGGGGTGATTTCGCGTTATGTCGCGCTGGTCGATCCGCATGCGCTGGGATTGAAGGTGAACGTCTTCATCCAGGTCAGCCTGGAGAAGCAGGAGTCGGGGGCGCTGGCCGGGTTCGAGCAGGCGGTCAGCCGGTTCGACGAAGTGATGGAGGTGTACCTGATGACCGGCGACGCCGATTATCTGCTGCGCATCGTGGTGCCGGATATCCAGGCGCTCGAGCATTTCATACTGGACCACCTGACCAGGATTCCAGGGATTAAGAATATCCGGTCGAGCTTTGCGCTGAAGCAGGTGAAGTACAAGACGGCATTGCCGGTGAACCCGGGCGGCAAAACTGGTTGAAGGGTCGGACCGGCGCCGCCGCGGCCGCTTGTGCCGCCGGCCTCGGTGGCCTCGGTGGCTCCCGCCCGCTCGATTCGCCGCTACTCGCCCAGCAATTCCGCCAGCGACTGCATGCCTTCGATATGCTGGGCAATCACCTTGATCACGACAATGATCGGAATCCCGAGCAGCAACCCCCAGATACCCCATATCCAGCCCCAGAATAACAAGCCGATAAACACTGCCGCCGGATTCATCTTTGCAATTCGCCCGGTCATCCAGGTGGTGACGAAAGTGCCGACGATGGTGGCAATCAGCAGCGACGCGCCGCCGGCCATGAGCGCCGTGGACGGCGATCCGAATTGCAGGAACGCGGTGAGGCCGGTCGCGATCGTGATCAGCAGCGGGCCGAAATACGGAATGATATGCAGAAACCCGGCCGCCACCGCCCAGGCCCCGGCGTTTTCAAGGCCGATTGCGCGCAGCGCGCCCCACATCAGCGCCGCCAGCAGGATGTTCGTCACCAGCAACATGAACATGTAGTTCTGGATCGAGGTATTGATGTCATCCAGGATATGTACCGTAATCTTCTTTTGCGATAGCGTCGGACCCGTCAGCTTGACCAGCTTGCGCTTGAAGGTATCTCCCGCCAGCAGAAGAAAATACACCAGGAATAGCACCATGGTCACCTGACCGATGAATTCCACCGCGCCCATCGACCCCGCCCATACCCAGTCGGTCACTTTGAAAGTGCTGGCCTCGGCTACCGGCGCCTTGCCGGCTAACGGCTTCCCGCCGGCCGCCTGGGTAGTGGCCTTTTCAATTTCGGCCGCGGCGCGCTGCATTTTCTGGATTGCCGACGGCTGGCCTTCACCCGATTGCCTCAGGGCGCGTGAAATTTTCTGGGTTGCTTCGGGCAAGCCGTCGAGGATGGATTGAAATTGCGAGTGCAGCGTGTTGGCCGCCGCGGCCGCGCCGAACACGATGGTCAGCATGACCAGGCTGGCGCCGACGATGCGCGGAATCCTGACCCGCTCCAGCCACAAGACCAGCGGATTAAGGGTATAGGCTATGAGAATGCTGAAGCACAGCGGTATCAGGAATTTGTGCGCCCATTGCAGCGCATACAGGAAAGCGACTGCGGCCAGGATCGCAAGCGCCAGACCGCGCGCGTCGACGGCAACCCGTGCAAGCGACAGCAGCGCCGGTTCGGATACGGGCTTTTCAGGCGTATCGGCGTGCGGCGCCGGAGACCCGGTTACGATCTGGACCGGCGGCACGGCCGACCCCGGACGCTGTGTGGTCAATGTATCGCTGTCCGGTGCCGGCATACTTGCTTTCATTTGATAATGTGTGACTTGATCGTTGCGGCCGTTCGCGGATTACTTGCCGAATCTTAATTTTGCGCTGTCTACGCAAGTGCCTTTTACCGCCCCGGCCATCGCATCGCATTTTTCCAGCGCGACCCTGTACTCGGCCTCACGCTTTTCCTGGTTCGCTTCGGTGCGCGCTTCAGCAACCTTCTTGTCCGCTTTTGCATCCGCTATCGCCGCAACATGGTTCGCTTTGGCTTGCCTGACGCAGACGTCGCGGTCATTCCCGACCACGCTCTTGCATTTCTTCCTGGCCACGTCGTAGTCCGCATCGGCGACTGCCTTGCGCGCCTCGGTGCGAGCCTTTGGCGTGTTCCGGTACAGCGCCCTGGCATCGGCCCTGGCGCGTATCTGCGCCGCCCTGGCCTCTTCCACACAGACTTCCTTCGGATTGCCGGTAAGCGAATCGCACCGGGCACGCGCCACCTTGTAATCGGTCGCTGCGCGTTCATTGGCGGCGTTATAGTTGACCTTTAGCTCGTTGCTTGCGGGCGAGGCGTACGCTGCAAAGCCGAGGCCGGAGACAGCGGCGATGATGAGTGCCATTATTTTTTTCATTCCCATTTTCCTTTCCGATAAGACGTGACGCCGATTTGCGTTGCCATGCCCCTGTTTTACGCTAGTAGCATAGCGCGTTCTGTACGCTGGCGAACATTGAGATGGGAATTTGCACCCGCTTTTGAACTTGCTCACGCCGGGTAAGCGGGAATGCCGACACAAGCCGACTTACGGCGCGACGCCTGCATGGACGCCTCGATTATCTTGCGCCGTATGTTCGCTGACGCACAGATCAGCGCAAATGGGCGGAGCACAATCGCAATGTGTCAATACGGCGGTCGGCGATAGTCGATCGCAACATTGTGGCAAAAGCGTGGTAGCACGCGGTAGCGGCACGGCGGATGCATCAGCGAATGCATTTCAATCAATAATAGCGGAGGAAAAAACATGCTCTATACGATCGCAATCGTTTTGCTGGTTCTGTGGCTGCTCGGACTCGTTACCTCGTACACCGTGGGTGGCTTGATACATATTCTCCTGGTAGTTGCCATCGTAGTCATCCTGCTGCGGATTATCAGCGGGCGAAAACCGTTGTGACGCGGACTGGTATCCTGCAGACAAGGCCCGTTGTTCGACGGGCCTTTTCAGTTATGGCGGACGGCGCGGCCAACCTTCAGAGGATGCGCAACGAATAATCGGTCGCCCGCACATCCTTGGTCATGCTGCCAATGGAAATCCGGTCGACCCCGGTCTCGGCAATCGCGCGCGCCGTTTCCATATTGATGCCGCCGGATGCTTCCAGCACGGCTCTGCCGTTGGTGAGCTCGACCGCTTCCCGCATCGCCGCCAACGTGAAGTTATCCAGCAATATCGAAGTCGCGCCGGCATCCAGCGCCTCGTCCAGCTGTTCCAGCGTTTCCACTTCGATCTGAATGCCGACGCCGGCCTGCAAAGCCTGTGCCGCGCGCATGACCGCAGACACGCCGCCAGCGGCGGCGATATGATTTTCCTTGATCAGGATGCCGTCATACAGCGCCATCCGCTGGTTCATCCCGCCGCCGACCCGCACCGCATATTTCTGCGCCAGCCGCAGTCCCGGCAAGGTCTTGCGGGTATCGAGAATCGCCGCGCCGGTGCCGGCGATCAGCTGCACATACCGATGGGTCGCCGTCGCGACGCCCGACAGCAATTGCAGGAAATTCAAGGCGCCGCGTTCGGCTGTCAGCAAGGCGCGCGCCGGCGCCTCGATCACGCATACTTCGCTGCCGGCCTGCAGCATGCTGCCTTCGGCATGACGCCAGTCGATCCGGATCCGCGCATCGACCTGGCTCATCACGCCCTCGAACCATGGCGCGCCGCACAAGATCGCCGGCTCGCGCACGATCACATGCGCCTTGACGACCTGGTTTTCCGGCACCAGCTTGCCGGTGAGGTCGCCGGCACCGACATCTTCCAGCAATGCGGCCTGGATGTTTGCCTCGAATGCGGCGGCCAGCGCCGGGTCGAACGGCGCAAATGGATTTTTCAGAGTGCTCATGCCGGACCGATTCCTGAAAACAGTTCCTGTTCCTTCGCCAGGTCGGCGGAAGGGCGAATTCGGGCTTTTTGTTCCGCGGCAAACGTCAGCATGCGGTCGATGGAGCCCACCGCCTTGCGGCCGATCTCCGGATCGACCAGGATTTCATTGCGTCCCGATTCCAGCACGTCGGCCAGGTTCTGCAGGCTGTTCATCGCCATCCAGGGACAGAAGGCGCAACTCTTGCAGGTGGCGCTGTTGCCTGCCGTCGGAGCCGCGATAAAACGCTTGCCCGGGGCCGCCATCTTCATCTTGTGCAAGATGCCGTTGTCGGTGGCGACGATGAATTCCTCCGCATCCAGGGTCTGGGTCGCGGCGATCAGTTGCGAAGTCGAACCGACCACGTCGGCCAGCGCCACCACCGCCTCCGGCGATTCCGGGTGCACCAGCACCTTCGCGCCCGGATGCTCGAGCTTGAGCGCTTCCAGCTCAACCCCCTTGAATTCATCGTGCACTATGCATGAACCCTGCCACAGCAGCATGTCGGCGCCGGTCTTTTTCTGAATATAACCGCCCAGGTGGCGGTCCGGCGCCCACAGGATTTTCCTGCCCTGGGCATGCAGGTGTTCAACGATCTGCAATCCGATCGAGGAAGTCACCATCCAGTCGGCGCGCGCCTTGACGGCGGCACTGGTGTTTGCATAGACCACCACCGTGCGATCAGGATGGGCATCGCAGAAAGCGGCGAATTCATCGGCCGGGCAGCCGAGGTCGAGCGAACAGGTGGCATCCAGGTCCGGCATCAGCACCGTTTTTTCAGGGCTCAGGATCTTGGCGGTCTCGCCCATGAAGCGGACGCCCGCCACCACCAGCGTGGTAGCCGGATGATCGCGCCCGAAACGGGCCATCTCGAGAGAATCGGAAACACAGCCTCCGGTTTCCTCCGCCAGGTCCTGCAAGTCGGAATCGACGTAATAATGCGCCACCAGCACTGCCTGGCGCTCTTTCAGCAGCCGCTTTATCTTTTCCTTCAGAAGGACTCTTTCTTCAGGCGACGGCGCGGCCGGCACCCGGGCCCAGGCGGATGCGGTGCAACTGCTGCCGCTGACGCTATCCATCTGCGGACGGTCGAATTCGACGATTTTAATGGCTTGACTCTGCATGGTTGTCCGACTCTTATAATTAATCAGGTAACACTACTTTACTCGATACCCTGGCTGCTCAGGTAGTCTTCATACGATCCCTGGAAATCGACGATTTCGTTTTCCTTCACTTCCAGCACCCGGGTCGCCAGCGACGACACGAACTCGCGATCGTGGGACACAAAGATCAGCGTGCCCGCATATTTTTCCAGCGCGATATTGAGCGACTCGATCGATTCCATGTCCATGTGATTGGTCGGCTCATCCATCAATAGCACATTGTGACGGCCGAGCATCAGCTTGCCATACATCATGCGGCCCTTCTCGCCGCCGGACAAGACCCTGACCGGCTTCTTCACATCGTCGCCCCCGAATAGCAGGCGTCCCAGGATCGAGCGCACAGCCTGGTCGTCGTCACCTTCCTTGGTCCATTGGTCGATCCATTCGGTCAGGTTGCGGTCGGTTGCGAAGTCTTCGGTCGGGTCCTGCGGCATGTAACCGACATTGGCATTCTCCGCCCACTTCACATTGCCGCTATCCGGCTGCAGCGCCGCCACCTCGCCGCCGATGCAGCGCAGCAGCGTGGTCTTGCCGGCGCCGTTGGCGCCGATGATGGCGATCTTTTCCCCGGCTTCGACCATCATGTT
>JAQGMO010000200.1 GCA_028292315.1 Herminiimonas sp.
TGCGCCGGAGTGGACCGCGCCATTGACATCGTCGAGCGCGCCCTTGTCACTGATTTCAACGTCATCGCGGCGAGAAGCGACGCAGCGAAAAGAATGGCCGGCCAAAGCTGTTTTCATCGCGCAGGAAAGACAAGATTGCGCCTTCATCCGCGGAAAAACCGGCGTCTTCTTCGCACGCGAAAGCCGGCGGAACCGTGAAGCTCAGCAACCGCAAGAGACCGGATCTGTCATTGGAATTCATGCCGGTGAGCGCACAAACGCCGGATGAGAAACCGGCGAAAAAGAAAAGCCCGGTGAAGCGTTCGCTCAATCCCGATCGGCGGTCGGCACCGAACATTTTGCAGAAGCCGTTCGACGCGGAAAAGGTGAATAAACCTCGCAATCATCCCGATTACCGGGTAACGCAGCCGGAACGCGCTAAAGCCTTCGCGGCCAGCAGCGTGTCCAGGCTGTGGTCCGACAAAAAAACCGATTTGCAAAGGCTGATATTTGTGCCGGGCGCATACCAGGCTGTGGAAGCCGTATTGTCGCAGTTGCCGGCTGATTTCCAATGGGACGCGGTGGACGCGATCGACGCGGTGGAGCTGGCGACAAAGTCCGCCCAACTGTCTCCCGATGATGAAAGCCTGGTCCGGCGAGTCCGAGCGAGACTGGTCATCGGAATAAAGGTGCTGGGAGACGACCTGGAGCAAGTCAGGGCAGTACTTGAAATGATAGAGGCATCCTTCGGCGAATAGCGTTGTTCCGCAACCGGGATAAGCAGGAGTAGTGCCTTCCGGCGCAACGCTACGATACCGTTGCGCCATCCCTGACGAACTTGGCGGCGGGACGGCGCGCGGGCTGTTGCATGGCTTGCCGGACCGCTTCAAGGGCTTGTTCGATATCGGGGCCCTGCTGACCAAATGCATGAACGGGCAGACCCGCCTGACTTGCGCAGTTATCTGATGAGCCGCAGTAGTTCCCTGAATCTCGGGTGATCGTTGCTGCGCAACCATTCGAACAGCACCATTTCGGTAGTGATTATTTCCGCGCCCGCCGCCCTGGCGCGGTCCATGGCGATCGTCTTGTTGAGCGGCTGGCGGGAGCCAATGGCGTCGGCCACCAGCCGCACACGGCGCTTCGCATCGAGCAGGCCGAGGACGGTTTGCAAGACACAGACGTGGGCTTCGCAACCTGCCACGATCAGATCGTCTCGGGCCGGATCGAGCGCTTTCAAAAATTCGGGTTGGGCGCAGGCGTTGAAGTCGCTTTTTGCAATGGTTCGATCGCAGAGCGCCTTGATTGCCGCGGCATTCGGTCCGAGTCCGGCGGGGTTTTGTTCGGTGCCGATAACCGGCACGTCGAGCCGCCTCGCCGCCTGCGCGAGGATCATGGCATTTTTCATTAGCGCCGAGCCGTCATCGATCGACGGCATGAGCCGTTCCTGGAAGTCAATTATGATCAGCGTCGATCCGGCGACATCACACAACATGGGCTTGCCTCTGTAATCAAAGCACGAACGTAAAATCCTTCACCAGCGCTCCCGGCATGCGCGCGCTCGAAGTGCCGCGCGCGCCATACGAATCGTTATCGATCAGCAGCTCGCGTTCGCGCGTCAGTCCAAGCAGCTTGTCCCCGAGAAGCCGGTAAATCGATTCATCGAACCGCATCACCTCGAGCGGCGCCACGATCGCGCCGTCTTCGACCCAAAAGCTAGCAAAGCGCGTCATGCCGGTCATGCGGCAACTGGCGCGATCCGAATAATTAAGATACCAGAGATTGCTGACCAGGATGCCGGTGCCCAGTGCGGCCAAGGTATCCCGCACAGGCAAATCGCCGGCCGCCAGATCGATCGATGCCATCGCTTCGCCGGCCCCGGCGCCGTTGGTTTCAATGCCATACTCGCGCGCCGTGCGCGGCGACACTAGGCTGCCCGCAAGCCGGCCGCGGTCGATCAGGCACACCCGGGACGGCTTGATGAAGCCGGCGCTTTGAAATCCGGGCGCCAGGCCCTCGGCGGTATTTTCGCAAAGGCTGATTGCAGGATTGAGCCGTACGCCTTCATCGCGCATACGGCGCAGTGAACTCTGCCTGGTGCGCAAGGATTTTTCAGATACGCCGTCCCAGTTCAGCATGCCGATGATTTCATTCAGGGCAGCCGGCGCCAGGTAGGCGCGATATGCGCCCGGGGCGATGCGCACCGGCGCCCGCCCGAGCAGCACCAGCTGTTCGAGCGATGCCTGGAACTTCGCATGCAGCAATGTCTGATCCCAGTCCTGCCCGGCATAGGCGGTCTTGACTGCCTTGTCGCCGCTTTGATAAATACTCCAGTCCAGGTTGAAGCTGGATGTTTCATGCCAATTGCGCTGGCCATGGGAATTGGCGAAGCCGCGCACCACCGGTCCCGCTGCAAGTATGCCGACCATGTCATGCCCGCGCGCGACGCGCAATATATCATTCACCATTTCGCTTGCCGGCGGCAACTGCGACGCGGAACGCTGCTGCGTGGACTGGCACTCGGTGGAAATCAGCAGATGCGGATCATCGGGCAAGTCCGGCAACTGCCCGTGCAGGCTCGTCAGCGTCCGCTCCAGCAGCTCGCAGTCGCTGGCCGGGTCGCCGCTCAAGGTAACGGTGCTGTTCGCATGCCGCATGCCATCGATCAGTTCAAGCGACAGCATGCTTTGCTTCACATGCCCGGGCTGCCGGATCAGGCCGCGGTTGAAACGCACGAAATCGGATGACTCGGCCGAGAACCAGCAGGTATATTGCCGGCCGCCACTGACCTGACTGTCAAGAAAATCGGCGAGCCGGTTGAAATGGTCTTGCATCAGTTTTCCGCTCCGAACACGTCGACCTGTTCAAACAGGCAGGCCGGCGATGCATGTCCGACCCGTATCACTTGCGACGGTTCGGCCTTGCCGCAAAACGGTGTGCCCATTACTTCCACCGTCGAATGGTCGCCCACCGCTTTGAGCGAGCGCCAGAAGGTGGCCGAGACGCCGCGGTAATTGGGATTTTTTACCACTTGCCCGAGTTCGCCGTTTTCTATCATGCGGCCATATTCACAACCGAACTGAAACTTGTTGCGCGAGTCGTCGATCGACCACGAGGTATTGGTGTCCATCAGCACACCATGTTCGACCGAGCCGATCATCTGTTTTAGCGTGGACTCTCCGGCTTCGATATTCAGGTTCGACATGCGGTCGAGCGGCGGCCTGTTCCAGCTACAGGCACGCGCGGCGGCGACGCCGTCCATGCCGGCGCGCGCCTGCGATACTGCGCCGCCCAGCGGGCGCACCAGCACGCCATTGCGGATCACGAAAATCTTCTCCGCGCTGCTGCCGTCATCGTCCCAGGCATAACTGGCAAACTGTTCCGGACGCGACGGATCGAAGCTCACGTTCAGCAACGGCGAGCCGTATTGATAATCGCCAAACATGTCGAGCGTGACGAAACTGGTGCCGGCAAAGTTGCGTTCGTCGCCGAGAATGCGGTCCAGTTCGAGCGGATGTCCGATCGACTCATGGATTTGCAACATCATCTGGCCGGGCATCAATAGCAGATCGAGCTTCCCGGCCGGGCAGTTGGGCGCGGACAGAAGCGCAAGCGCCTCTTCCGCCAACTGTGCGCCGGCGCCGATCATGCCGCCATCCAGGAATACCGAGAGGTCACCCTGGCGGCACAGGCCGCGGCCGCCGAAACTGCGGGTCTGGGTATCCGCGCCGGCATTCGCGCTGACCGACAGGTTCGGCATCACATACCGGAATTGCTGCTCGATATCGGCCCCATCCGCCGTCAGGTAGCGCTGGCCGGTCGCGACAGTCCACAAGGATGCTTCCCAGTCGACTATTCGATCGTCGATCCTGCAGGCGGCGGACTCGGCCAGCAGCAGGTCGATCAGTTCGCGGCGGGAATGGCGCGGCAGATTGGCGGATTTCGGACTCGCATAGCGGCCGGCCGGGCGTGGCAAGGATATCGACGAGTAGTCGATTACCGAGCGCCCGGCACTCGTTGCGGCCCAGTCACGGGCGCGCGCCATCGCTTCCCGCAGGCCGGCGGCGGAAAGGTCGCTGGTGCCCGCGTAGCCATACCCGCCGCGCTCGATGACCGTGACCATGGCGCCGCGGTCGACGCTGGTGCTAAGCGGCTGCACCACGTCTTGCCGAACGCCGAGAAATTCACTGGTTTCATCAACGATGCGCAATGAACAGAAATCGACGGCTGGCGCAAGTTTGTGGAACAGAGAGCTGATGGAATCCGGCAAAACGCACCTCGTGAAAAATGTCTAAGGTAGAACAGGCGTAAAGTAGGCTGGTGCGGCACAATGTTCGGTTGATGAACGCTGTGCCATATAACCGTGCTCAACCCATGTGTTCAGCAATTTTACGCCATACCATGAGACCCTCGTATTTAACGTCCTTGACAAGAATATTGAAGGTGACAAAAGTTAAATGGTTTTTGAAAAGTACTTGACCTGTCAAATTTTCACGTAAACAATGCTTACTGTTAGTAAGCGCTTGGTTGAGCGACTTGGTAACAAACAGGGGGCAGGTAAAAAAGGGGGCCTTGCATGGCAAGGCCCTTTGTTGTCCGGGCTCGTATTATCAATATTTGCTAGAGAGAGATTTATGTCAACAGGTACTGTGAAATGGTTCAACGATTCCAAGGGTTTTGGGTTTATCACTCCCGACGATGGCGGCGAGGATTTATTTGCGCACTTCTCCGCAATCCAGGGTGACGGCTTCAAAACCCTCAAGGAAGGCCAGAAAGTCAAATTCGACGTGACGCAGGGCCCCAAAGGCAAGCAGGCGTCGAATATTCAAAGTCCGTAATGCGTTAGTCGAAAAGGGCACTGACCGTGCCCGGTTCGATGCAGACCGTTTGCATTTCCGGACCTATCGGACAATGTATTCCATACCTGCTTTCATGCATGGCTTGCTGCGCAGGCTGGTCGACGTGCGCCGGGAAGAAACCGGCGCTGCGTTATTCGCGTTCGCCTATTTCTTTTGCCTGCTGTCGAGTTATTACCTGTTGCGGCCATTGCGCGATGCCATGGGGCTGGTGGGCGGGGCAGGTCAGTTGAAATGGCTGTTTACCGCCACCTTTATTGCCATGCTGGCGCTGGTGCCTGTATTCGGGGCCATCGCGACACGATGGCCGCCGCGTAAATTCGTTCCGGTCATCTACCGTTTTTTCGCACTGAATATGCTGGGATTCGGCATATTGTTTGCAAACGGTTTTCAAGAGATCGCCGTGTCGCGCGTCTTCTTCGTATGGATCAGCGTCTATAACCTGTTCGTCGTCAGTATTTTTTGGAGTGTCCTGGCGGACTGCTTCAGGAACAAACAAGGCCGCCGTCTGTATGGCTTCATTGCTGCGGGCGGCACCCTTGGCGCATTGATCGGTCCGGCGCTTGCCGCATCGCTGGTGGTTAAATTCGGGGTGGCCATCCTGACCGTGCTGGCCGCGCTATTGCTCGAATTGGCGGTACGCTGTTTCCGGCAGCTTCATGATGCGACGCATGCCGCCGGCGCTAACGAACCGCATGCGGCCGGTCCGGCAATTCCTGATAAAACGATAGGCGGCGGACTGTTTTCGGGCATTGTCCTGATCTTGCGCGAACGCTATCTGCTTGCGATCGTGGTCTACATGCTGTTGCAGACATTCATGGCGACCTTTCTTTATTTCGAGCAGGGACGCATCGTCGCTGCTAGCCTGGCCGACACGGCTTCGCGCACACAGCTCTTCGCCACTGCGGATCTCGCCGTTTCCTGCCTGACGATCGTGCTGCAATTCTTTGTCACCGCACGATTCATCCGCTATTTCGGATTAGCCGCGGCAATGGCCCTGCTACCGGTGGCCGCCGTCATCGCATTTACCGCGATTGCGCTTTGGCCGACCCTGTTCGCCCTGGTTGCCGCGCAGAGCATCCGGCGTGCAAGCGAGTATGCCATTGCCCGACCCGGGCGCGAGGTATTATTCACGGTAGTCAGCCGCGAGGCAAAATACAAGGCAAAGAGCGTTATCGAAACGGTCGTATACCGCGGCGGGGATGCATTGGGCGGATGGCTGTTCGCGTTGGTGGCTGCGGCGGGCGCGGGCATTGCCGGACTGGCCTTGCTTTCGCTGCCTTTGGCGGCCGTGTCGGTCTGGCTTTCAGCCTGGTTGGCGCGACGTCAGGAAACGCTGGCCGCACGTCAGGAAGCAGGCCGGTCCACGAGCGCACCGGCAGAGCCCGCGCCCGCGACCGCGGCTGAAAACAGGAGTATGTAATGAAACAGGATGATGACGACAACAGCAAGCGCGAAGTCACGCGCATGCGTATGACCCGCGCCGAATTTCTAAGGCTCGCCGCGGTCTCTTCAGCCATGCTCGTCGCGGGCGTACGGGCTCAACCCATTTCACCAGCAAAGGAAAATCGGATGCATACGCGCGCTATCCCGTCGACGGGGGAACAACTGGCTATCATCGGCTGCGGCACCTGGCAGACATTCGATGTCGGCGCGGGCAAGGAAGAACGCGCGCCGCTCAAGGAGGTGTTGCGCATCCTGTTCGAGGCGGGTGGATCGGTGATCGATAGCTCGCCGATGTATGGCCGATCGGAAGCGGTGGTGGGGGAATTGCTGACGGAAATGCAGTCGCATGACAAGGCGTTCATGGCGACCAAGGTATGGACCAGGGGACAGGACGCCGGCATCCGGCAAATGCGTGAATCCATGCAGCTTCTGCAACATCCGCGCATTGACCTGATGCAGATTCATAATCTGGTGGACTGGCGCACCCACCTTGGCACATTACGCGCATGGAAGGCCGAAGGGCGGATCCGTTATCTCGGGATCACGCACTATACGTCGAGTGCATATGACGACCTGGAAGCGATCATTCGCACCCAGAAGCTCGATTTTGTGCAGTTGAATTATTCGCTTGACGATCGCGCCGCGGAATCGGAATTGCTGCCGTTGGCGGCGGAGCGCGGCGTCGCGGTGCTGGTGAATCAGCCATTCGGCGGCGGGCGCCTGTTGCGCAGCCTTGCCGATGTTGCGCTACCGCCGTGGGCCGGGGAAATCGGATGCGCCAGCTGGGCGCAGATTCTGCTCAAGTACGTAGTCAGCCATCCGGCTGTCACCTGCGCGATTCCAGGCACCAGCCGGGCCCGGCACATGAGCGATAATTGCCGGGCCGGGATTGGCGTGATTCCCGATGCGGCGATGCGCAAGCAGATGGCGGCGTGGTGGGCAAAGCGATAGGCAGGCTCTCAAGAAAAAATCTCAGCGAGAAAAATGCCCTGCCTGCGAATTTACAAATTTACAAATCTACGGATCTACGGATCTACGGATCTACGGATCTACAGATCTACGAATGGCTAAGCGCGCTGGACAACAGCTTCGCTGTAATATCCACGATCGGAATCACCCGCTCATACGCCATCCTGGTAGGTCCGATCACGCCCAGCGTCCCGACCACCTTCCCATTCACGCCGTAAGGCGCGGTCACCACGCTCATTTCTTCCATCGGCACCAGTTGCGACTCGCCGCCGATGAAAATCTGCACGCCGGTCGCCTTGCTCGATATATCCAGCAATTGCACCAGCCCGGTCTTTTGTTCAAACATCTCGAACAGCTTGCGCAGCGACGTCATGTTGGAAGACAGGTCCGTCACGCTCAGCAGATTGCGTTCGCCGGAAATTACCACGTCGTCGCTATCGTCCGTCATGGCATCGCTGCCGGCTTCGACCGCCGTCTGCATTAAGCGCGTCATATCGTCGCGCAACTGGCGCAGTTCGTCTTGCAGCCGCAGCCGGACCTCCTCGAACCCAAGCCCGCCGTAATGCTTGTTAATGTAATTCGCCGCCTGAACCAGTTGCGACGGCGTGTAATCGGCCTCGGTCAGCAACAGCCGGTTCTGCACCTCGCCGTTGGGCGCCACAATCACCAGCAGGATGCGCCGCTCCGCCAGACGCAGGAATTCAATTTGCTGAAATACCGATTCACGCCGCGGCGATAGCACCACGCCGGCAAATTTGGAAAGCGACGACAATACCTGCGCCGCGTTCGAAATGATTTTTTGCGGGGAGTTGCTTTGCAGCCGGGGCTGCAGTTTCGATTCCACCGCGGTTTCATCGATCGGCAGCACTGTCAGCAAGGTATCGACGAACAAGCGGTAGCCACGCGGGGTGGGAACCCGTCCGGCCGATGTATGCGGACTCGACACAAAACCCATCTCTTCAAGGTCCGCCATGATATTCCGGACGGTCGCGGGCGACAGATCAAGACCGGATATTTTTGAAAGGGCACGCGAACCCACCGGCTGGCCGTCGGCGATATACCGTTCGACCAGGGCCTTCAGTAAAGTTTGTGCACGCTTATCTAGTTGCATGGTGAATATTTCAATAATGAGGTAATGTGAAAGCACCCATTATGCGCTCACTGAGCCAGCGATCCAATTCGTATAGTGAAGAACATACACCATCCGGCCGGATATGGTCCGGCATGGCGCGCTGCGGCTGCAGTTCGGGACGTTTCATCCAGACCGCGCGCAGTCCGGCGTTCTGGGCGCCCTCGACATCCAGCACCGGATCGTCGCCGACATATACCGCCTCGGCCGGCGCCACCTTCAGCGCATCGCACGCCGCATGAAAAATCGCCGGGTCCGGCTTCGCGCTGCCAAACTGGTATGCGGCGATCGAGGCATCGAAATAATGCGCCATGCCGATTGCGTTCAGATCCGCCACCCCATTGGAAACGGAGCCGAGCGTGACACGTCCGCGCAGGCGCGTCAAAGCGGGATGGACATCGTCGAACGGCGTCACCGCGTTGCGCGCTTGGTTAAATATCGCCATGGCATCATCTACCCGCGCCGGATTTTCACCGCATTGAATGAATGCTTCAACCAATACCGCATGGCGCAGCGCCCGCAGGTCGATCGCATAGCGCGGCTCGGCTTTCATCAATGCCATTCGTCGCGCGCGCAGGTTTTCGACGCTAAACTGGCGCGCAACGCCCGGCACGTTCAGGACGAGCCAATCAAACAATATCGTTTCGGCACGCACGATCACCGGCACGATAGGCCATAGCGTGTCGTCCAGATCAATCAAAACCGCTTTGATGTGAGGCATACTTATGCTTGTTTCACTCATCTTGCGCTGGGCAGGCTGCAA
>JAQGMO010000229.1 GCA_028292315.1 Herminiimonas sp.
TGCTGTATCGCGATGGCAAACCGGAGGGATGGATTGCACGACTTGATGGATTCGCATTGCCTGTTGGAGAAAAATCATGACCGCCGGTCGCACCTGCCCGCTTTCCTACCGTTACTCGCCGAGGGAATTTCGAACTTCTGCGGAAAGCAGCGTCGATGTCCTCTATGTCGTCGGCGGACTATACGGCAATCTGCAGGCGCTCGATGCGGTGCTCGACTTGTTCGCCCAGGAACCGGGGCGAAAACATTTGATTTTCAATGGCGACTTCAATTGGTTCAACGTCTCCTCCGACCGGTTTCAACGAATTAATGAGGTGGTACTTTCTTTCGATGCCATACGCGGCAATGTAGAAACGGAACTGAGCCAGCGCGGGAATCCGGCAGGGTGTACCGGTTGCGGATGTGGCTACCCGGATTGGGTCGATGAGACAGTAGTGGAGCGGTCCAATGCCATCATGCGGCGACTGGCCGCAACGGCGGCCGGGTTTCCGCACCTCCAGGAACAACTGGCTGCTCTTCCAATGTGGAAGCGATTTGATGTCGGCTCCCTGCCGGTAGGCATCGTACACGGCGATGCCGTGTCTCTGGCTGGCTGGGGCTTCGCGCCGGAACATCTCATCCAGCGCGAATATTCGGCGCAGGCACGCCGCTGGCTCGACGAGTCCTGCGTGCGCGTATTCGCCTGCACGCACACCTGTTCTCCTGTGCTGCAACCTCTGGCAAATAGTGACGGCAGGTTATGCGCCATTGCCAATAACGGCGCAGCGGGCATGCCTAACTTTTCAAATGCGATCCACGGCGTCCTGACCCGCATCGGAACATCACCGCACAGCGGCATCCATACCTTGTACGGGACTCAAATAGAGGATGTGCATGTCGAGGCATTGCGCATTCCCTACGATGATCGATGCTGGCAGGCGGACTTCCTGGAGCAATGGCCTCAAGGCAGTCCTGCCTACGCATCCTATTGGAATCGCATCGCGAAAGGCCCGCATTACGCGTTGTCGCAAGCATGCCATCGAACATAGCAGGCCAATCGGTTAATGCAAATGGGATATCAAAGCGCGCCGGTGATAATAAGTGCCTGGATGCCGCGATCCTGCCGGATAGACGACACAATGTCCGCGAGATCGCGGCGCATCACCAAATCCATTGCATTCTTTTTCTCCGGCCGGTTCAGTGTAATCGTTGCGATATTATTGGACATTTCAAATAGGACGCCTGGTTCGTCTTCGATTTGCAATTGTCTCTCCCTGGTCTACGCAAAAAAATGGCCGTTGCACGCATAGCGGCACGGTTCTGAAACCATCCATTTAATCTTTCCCTATCATCTGCAGTGCTACGCGATTTCCGTATGCTGCTTCTTTGACTTCAATGCAGAGGCTATCAGCGCTTATGCCGTTTGTCGATTTGCTCTTCTTAAAGCCTCACTTTTGCCGGATTCAAGGACAACGCCTGATTGACAAATATGGTGTTTCGATAAAGATGCTATATTTCTTCCTCGTCGTTGAAGTCACATGCAGCTAGTTCGCAGATTGCTTCGCGAATGAGTAAATTAATAACTACAACTGAACATGGCTCTCCATTTTGACTTTGTCGACCTCCGTCTATTTGTTTACATAGCGGAGGAAAACAGCCTTACTCGAGCAGCCGCGCGAGCGGGCATGTCGTTATCTGCAGCCAGTGTACGTGTCAAGCATCTTGAAGAATCCATTGGCGTAAAACTGCTGAATCGCACCGCGCAGGGAATCACGCTTCTGCCACCGGGGCAGTCATTTCTCATTCACGCACGTCGTGTGCTTGATGAACTACGAGAGCTGCGCACCGACATGCAAGAATACACAACGGGGATAAAAGGACATATCCGCATGTGGGTGAATACGACTGCGATCACCGAGTTTTTGCCTTCAGTGCTAAGCGCATTTCTCGCAACGCGTCCGGATGTGTACGTCGACCTTCGCGAACGGCTTAGCCCTGACATTGTGCGGGGAGTCAGTGAAGGCAACACCGACATCGGAATCGTGGCGGGTAATGTGCGGACAGAAGGGCTAGTCGTTTTTCCATGCCGACAAGACAGAATCGTTGAAGCAATCTGATGGAGAAACGGAGCATGGCGAATCAAAAACTCGTTGAAGGAAAAGTGGTTGTTGTCAGCGGCGCGGGTGGTGGAATCGGAAGGGATATCGCGCTTGCGATGGCGCGCTATGGCGCGAAAGTCGTCGTCAACGACATCGGCGCATCGCTTTCCGGCGACGGACATAACGCAGGACCGGCACAGCAGGTGGTCGACGAAATCAGGGCGTTCGGGGGGGAAGCGGTCGCCAATACCGACAGCGTGTCAGAAGCCTCGAGCGCGGAAAATATTATCAACAGCGCTATTTCCGCATTTGGCCGGATCGATTGTGTGGTCAACAACGCCGGCATTCTGCGGGACCGGATCTTTCACAAGATGAGCACCGACGACTGGGATTCGGTACTGAAGGTACATCTTTATGGCGCGTATTACATGAGCAAGGCGGCGGCCTTGCATTTCAAGGAGCAGCAGTCGGGCAGCCTGATCCACATGACCTCGACGTCCGGCCTGATTGGTAACGTCGGGCAAGCCAACTATTCGGCGGCCAAGCTCGGTATCACGGCGCTGTCAAAGTCGATCGCACTTGATATGGAAAAGTTTAACGTGCGTTCGAACTGTATCGCACCGTTCGCATGGAGCAGAATGATCAGCAATATTCCGGTCGATACACCGGAACAGCAGGCGCGGGTGGATAAAATCAGGCAAATGACGCCGGCGAAGATAGCTCCCCTCGCCGTCTACCTCGCGAGCGATGCAGCAACGGAAGTGAATGCCCAGGTATTTGCTGTTCGCAATAACGAAATTTTCGTGATGAGCCAGCCACGTCCCCAGCGGTCGGTGCACCGTTCTGAAGGCTGGACGCCGGAAAGCATTGCCGAGCACGGGATCCCGGCATTGAGAGCGTCCTTCCATACGCTTGAGCGCTCCGGTGATGTATTTTCCTGGGACCCGGTGTAGCGATATAACTCGATGGAGGTGAAATGGCAATCGACTTCCATAAGCACGATTGACTCGCCATTATCGACCCGATATTCTTGTTCTGAATCAGAATAAAATTCGCTGTCACCGCGTGACAGTATAAGAGGAGATGTGCATGCATGAGGCAATGAATGCAAGGCGGCGCGGACCGGAGGCGGAATATTTTTCCTGGCTGAATCAGGGCGTTTTTAAAATTCAGCGCTGCGATCACTGCGCAAAAGGCATTTTCTATCCGCGTAATCTCTGCCCGCATTGCGGCAGCACGGCGCTCGGCTGGATCACCCCGAGCGGACGCGGCACCGTCTATTCGACAACCATTGTGCGCAGGAAAGAAGCCGACGGCGGCGACTACAACATCGTGCTGGTCGACCTCGACGAGGGTGTGCGCATGATGGGGCGGCTGCTTGATCGCGCAGCCACTGGCATCAAAATTGGCGCGCGCATCAAGGCCCGGGTGCTGACCGGGGACGACCGCGGCATCGTGGTCTTCGCCGAGGATGAGGGGGTTGCCGATGGAACTGCATGAATTGCGTGGCAAGGTTGCTATCGCCGGCGTCGGGCAGGCTGGCCTCGGGCGCGCGGACGGTTTTACGGAACTCGAAATTCTGGCGGAAGCAGCCCTTCAAGCTGTCAACGATGCCGGCCTGTCGCTACGCGACATAGACGGTATCACGACCTGCAGTTCGCTTGCCACCATGTGGGCGCTGCCGGTGGTCGAATACCTGGGCCTGAAGCCCACTTTCGTCGACAGCACCATGTTGGGCGGATCGAGCTTTGTCGCCCACATGCTGCCGGCAATTCACGCGCTGGTGTCGGGGCAGTGCAACGCGGTCCTGGTCTGCTATGGCAGCACACAAAAAACCGCCACCTTCGATCGCAGCCAATTGAACAAGGTGCGCAGCCATCTCGATCCACAGCCATATGAGACTCCGTACGAGCCGCTGCTGCCGTTAAGCGCCTATGCGCTCGCGGCGGCGCGCCACATGCATGAATTCGGCACCACCCGCAAACAGCTTGCCGAAGTCGCTGTCGCCGCCCGCAAATGGGCGCAGCTCAACCCGGAAGCCACGATGCGCGACCCGTTGTCCGTGGAAGACGTCCTGGCTGCGCGCATGGTGTCCGACCCGCTGACGGTGCGCGACTGCTGTATGGTCAGCGACGGCGCAGGCGCCTATGTTCTGGTGCGCGCCGACCGTGCCCGAGATCTCCGTAAAAAACCAGTATATGTACTCGGCAACGCTACCGCTGTGTGGCACCGTCAAGTGTCATCAATGGCCGACCTGACGGTAACGGCTGCCGCCGAATCCGGACGGCGCGCGTTCGAAATGGCCGGTGTCAGCGCCGCCCAAGTCGACATGGCTATGCTGTACGACGCGTTCACCATCAATCCGATCCTGTTCCTGGAAGACCTCGGCTTTTGCAAAAAAGGCGAAGGCGGCGCATTTGTCGACAATGGCGGCATTGCGCCGGGAGGCCGTTTGCCGGTCAACACCAATGGTGGCGGCCTGTCCTGCGTTCACCCTGGGATGTACGGGGTGTTTCTGGTGGTGGAAGCGGTGCGGCAGTTGCGCGGCGAGTGCGGCGCAAGGCAGGTGCCGAATGCCGAAGTCGGACTCGTGCATGGAAACGGCGGCACGCTTTCCAGCCAGTCTACCGCCATTTTAGGCGTGGAAAGCGTGTTGTAACCGCCGTGCAATGTGGCGGGAGGGGCTGATCGAGCAGCGTGGTATTGCAGCAACCGGCCGTCAAGGTGTCTAAAAAAACTTCTATCGCCTGTAACTGCGCCGGGACATCACCGCTTCAATGGCGGCCGCCAAGTATTCGAGCGAATGGCGAACGTTGCGCAGTTTCTCTTCGGTTGCATGGATGACCGAATCCGGATCAGCGCGCGCCACGTTTCCATGGTCTTGATATCGCCGAGGTTGCTTTATTCCGCGGTGATCACGAGCGAAGGGCATTTCAGCGTGGGCAGATCCGGATTCAATGCGGCGAACTGAACAAGCACTCGATGGACAGACAGACCTGAATGGCCTGGTTACTGAAGGTTGGACTACGGCCGCGTTTGCCACCAGCACTACCATGCCAGTTCATCTCCCGGTTCGACCAGATCCGCAGCAAACCACGGGCTTCGCCGGCACACCGTGAGAAAGATCGACGGAACAAGCTTGGAAACCTGTCGTGTACCATACGGTCATCACGGCGGATCCTGACGTATCGGAGGTTTCCTGTATCAGTTTTTTGTTACTAACCAGACCTGCCCAATATCGACTCAGCAGTTGATGGATTTCGTCACCTTAAAATATCGGTATTCCTATGCGATTGCTGTTCAGACTTACGAAAAGACATCCCTCCGCAATATTGTTATTGGTTCAGGTACTAGGTGTTCTACTGTACCCATTCATCGAGAACACGCAATCCGGGCACGCCGGCCTGAATGCTTTCGGCATTATCGTGCTGAGCATGACCGTTCGGACCGTGCGCCGCACACCCGGGCCGACGTGGATTAGCGTGAGTCTGGCCGTGCCAGTTATCGTCCTGCTTGTACTCCAGACAACTTTCGACTTGCCTCAGCTGCTGCCCTGGTCATCCGGGCTGGAAGCCGTGTTCTATTTTTACGCTGCCGGCAGCCTCATTGCATACATGATGGACGACTACAAGACGACGACGGATGAACTCTACGCGGCTGCCGCGACATTCACCCTTCTGGTTTGGGGATTCACCTACCTGTTCGTGATGACGCAGGCGCTGCAGCCGACAGCGTTTTCCGAAAACGGGACTCTGCGCACCTGGTCTGAACTGAACCATCTCAGCTTTGCTCTGCTGTCGAGCACAGGTATGGGCAATGTCGTCGCCGCGTCTGCCCACGCACGGTCGATAGCCAGTATCGAGATGATGATTGGCTTGATGTACCTGGCGGCCGTCGTGGCCCGTCTCATCGGATTCACGACGCGCCCCATAAAACAATCAGACAAGAAAGCGGATAAAACCTGAACAGGCGCATGATCGTTCTGGAGCGAGTTTGCTGCCCTTTGCGGGTCGCTGTTAAAAGTAAAACCTCGCCTTAATTGGACAGCACGCGGCAGCCCAACCATCGCGGTGGT
Organism: Herminiimonas sp.; assembly: GCA_028292315.1. GTDB lineage: Bacteria > Pseudomonadota > Gammaproteobacteria > Burkholderiales > Burkholderiaceae_D > JAQGMO01. The sequence goes on from JAQGMO010000229.1 coordinate 6,153, forward strand.
CCGCCGCGTGCTGCGCCATCGCCCTGCCCCAGGGGCGAGGCCGATTCCCTGCCCCATAGCGGGCACCATTGATCGTCTCGCACAGCAATAACCATAGCGGGAATATATTGTTTCAGATCTGGAACAATCATCTCGGGGACGGTTACTTAAATAATATAAACCAACCACCGACAGAATCGCCATGCCTTCAACCCACTCGTCCAGTCCTCGCGCCAGCCGATTCACCGTTGAAGACAGAAAAGACATCATCGCGAAGGCGTTGAGGCGCGACGTGGAACTCGGTGATATCAACGGGCGCAACTTGCAGTCGCAGGCGCCGGCTTCGGCGCGCGCCTCATCCAATCCGGCGTGGTGGGGCCGCTTCACGCGCCTGCTGGCCCGCACCTTCGATCCTGTATTCAAAACCAAGGAGGCGCTGGCGCGCGCCAATCTGCGGCATGCGGTGCAAGACTTTTCGGCCCAGCTTGGCTCCACGCTGGGAAGCGTAGTCGACGCTGATGACGGCAGTGCATCAGATACCCGCATCGAGCTGGAAATCGGGAAGCTCCACAAGGCCGTAGCATTGGCAGAAGGGAAGCAAGCCGATTGCGCCATTCTGATTTCACAAGCCGCGGCAACACATGTGTCAAGTCTGTCGCCGGATGCGCTGAACAAACTCGACAATTGGATTTCGAACCCGCTTCTCGATTACAAATATACCCCTTACGAAGTGCAGTCTGACGATTATGAGAAGTTCCGCACATTTTTTACTGAATTCAAAATGGCTTTGTCAAATGAGATTGCCACGCGCCGTGCCGGGCCTATGGTTGACAAGCTCCTGCGCATGAATGATCAGTCCCATTCCGAGCCGGGCATTCCGATGTCCGTCGATGAATTGCGTTCCAAGGAATTACTGGAAGGATTGCCATTCGCAGTGGCTAAATTACCAGAGGCGTCGCAACAGGCAGTATTGAAAAACCTGATTATTCTGAAGGCGGACTCTTTGCAGGCCGGCGCACCACCGGCATTTGTCAGCCGAATAGAGCTGTTGCTGCAAGGCGTGGAAGCGGTAATCCCTGCTGGCCGCCTCAGTCTCGTTCTGGAACAAATGGCGACCGGTAAATTCAACGGCCCTGGCAAAGCGTCAGAAATGCTGGGAGCGCTACTTTCACAGGCAATTGAGAATGACACCGTAGCCCAGTACCATCAGAAACTTCAGAAGGGGTGGGTGGACCGTATTGCCAAATTGCCGCTGGACCAGCTCGAGGTGGTCGCCAGGAACCTGTCCAACGGCCCGGATAGTCCCGCGAACGGTACGCATGAGTATAATTTATTCGGCATATTGAAAGCCGAAACGGCAACCTTGGCACTGGAACGTCATATCGGAAATACCTTGAGCGGATTTACACCTGACTGCACGGTGCAAAGCAGCAAAAATCTCTGGATGAACTTGATCAACGCCGCGAGTTTATACAATGATCACCGTGACCAGGATGCAGAAAGGGCAGAAGGGATAATTCGAAGCGCCGTAAGCATAAAGCTTCCTGCAATGACAACCATGGAGCTGATGGGCGGATTCAAAGCGCTCGCAAGTCCGGAAGCCGGGCCGCTTCTTCCGATTCAAAGTGAGGTATTGGCCCGCATCGCTGCCGAGCTCGAAAATCGTGGAAGCCAAGTATACAAGAATGCGGCACGTGAATTATTCGAAGGTTTGGGTGCTCTGACAGTGAAAGAGACCAAGACCTGCAAGCCTGTCGTGGACCTGATGTTCAGTTTCGCGCTGAAGGTAGGCGAAACCCTCAGCCTTGAGAGCACTTTGGCCACTATCGACGACAGAGGACTATCGACACTTCAGCATGCACTGAATAGCAAGGAGCTAAAGCGTGATCTGGCCGCCCTGCACCACCTGCTAATGTTTGGCGCATTAGCTTGGCTCGGTGAGGCCAAAGCGGTAATTTCAAGCGGTCGCGCCGAGTTAACGGGAAAGTCCGGCGCTGAATCCAAAATTGCCATGGATCAAGCTTACGCTGCAATCTCCCTTTTGTTGGACACGCTGACGGAACAAGTCAAGGCGGCGACTGTTCTTCCAGGCAGGACTAAACCACAAGACGGGATGGGAAAAAAGGTTGCGGATGCCTTTTCACCGCAACTGGATGCGAAACGGCATCTTGCAGTGGAAGCGGCCATGAAAAAAAGGTTCAGTAAGGTGGCAAAGGAATCGTCGAAGCGCGCCATCGAACTGCCTTGACACGGATTGCAAAGGGTCCAAACGCAAACGCGCGGGCACGCCGGGGTCACGGCAAGTCCACCGCGCCGGGGCGCCCAATCGCCCCGTGTCCCTGGTCCACGCGGTCCGCGGACGAGTCCGTCGGTGGCACGGGCCGAATTGTTCCACGCGATGACACGGGGCTCGCGGAAGCGCTCCGGCATTTCGCCTGCCCCATCCAGCATTTCTTCGTCTCGTATAAGCGTTCCATCCAGATCGAAAATCAGATTTTCGCTTGATCTTCATGACAGCACAACCCGGTTCACCGATCTACAAGAACGGCATGTTGCCCTGGACGCTCGACGACCTTGCCAGCGACGTGAAAAACGGCACGCTGCCTCAAGTGTGCCGGGCGCTTCCTCCCCAGGCATTTTCGGAGCCTCCCGGCGGGCCATCCGGCCCCCTGAAAGGCAGCAGCTTCACGGAGCAGGTGTTGAATGCGCTGACGACGAACACCGATGTCTGGAGAAAGATAGCGTTCTTTTTAACCTTTGACGAAAACGACGGTCTTTTCGCAACGGTGACGATAAGGAAAATGCCGCGTCTCAAACGCTGCCGCAATCGGGCGACAGACCGCGCGTCGCTGCCGAAGTGAAAGAAAAACGCATCAGCTGAAGAGCGATTACTGGCGCCGCACATGTAAAAGCACGGGAATCCATCACCAGCAACGATGCGATAGGCTGGCTCAAGCATTGTGGCTATTACTTACGCCAGCCCGCAATCCGCCCTAGTGCAGGTTTAAGCTTAAACCTGTAATATGTTGGTCAGCGCAAAAAGTTCGACTCTGCGTGAAATACGACGTCGCACCGCAGCGACCAGCGAAGGCGCACGCTTATGCGCAGATAACAATCAGAAGAGACAACCATGAAAAGAACGCTTGCCAAAATTGCGGTTTGCACCGTCGCGGCAATGGCGTCGGTAGCAGCGCTGGCCGCTGACTATCCGATCCGCACCATCAAGATCGTTGTACCGTTTGCACCCGGCGGAGGCTCCGATGTGATCACGCGCTTGCTGGCGGAAAAAATGGCGACGGACCTCGCCGTGCCAGTCATCGTCGAGAACAAACCGGGCGCTTCGAGCATCATCGGCACGGATGCGGTCGCCAAGGCCGCACCCGACGGCTATACGATCCTGATGACCAACAGCGCAATCACCAGCAACCCATGGTTTTTCAAACTGCCGTTCGATACGCAAAAGCTCACGCCGGTAACGCTGATTGCAACCGCGCCGCAACTGCTGGTGGCCCATCCTTCGGCGCCCTTCAAGTCGCTCAAGGAATTAATCGCCTATGCGAAAGCGAATCCGGAAAAAGCGACCATCGGCACCGCTGGTGCAGGCCAGTTATCGCACTTGGCGGCGGAACTGCTGCAGAAATCGAGCGGCACCAAAATGACAATGGTGCACTATAAAGGCAGCGGAAATTCGGTGGCCGACCTGATCGGCGGCCAGATCAACATGTCGTTCGGCACGGCGCCCGGTTTCATACAGCATATTAAAAATGGCAAGGTGATACCACTTGCCGTGTCCGGCGCCAGCCGTATCCCTGCATTACCCGATGTTCCGAGCGTGAGCGAGGTCTTGCCCGGCTATGATTTGACAAACTGGTTTGGCATCTTCGCACCGCCGCAGACGCCGAAACCAGTGGTCGACAAGATATATCAATCGGTCAGCCGCGCCCTTGCGCATCCGGCAATCAGCGGCCGGCTTGCTGACGATGGCTTTGAAGCAAAAGGCCTTTCGCCGGAAAAGTTCGACAAGTCCTTCCGCGACGAGATGGCTTACTGGCAGAAATTCATCAAAGAAAACAACCTGAAGATCGATTAGAAAGCACGGCATGAATGAATCACAGACTACAGCGGACGCGGGACCGCGCATTTCGCCGGAACGGCTGCGGGATTTCGTCGCCGCCGTCTACCGCAGCGCCAGCGTGCCTGCGGAAGATGCGCATTTCGTAGCCGACACCCTGGTCCAGGCAGACCTGTGGGGCCATCAATCGCATGGCGTGCTCCGTCTCGCCTGGTATTACGCGCGCCTGCGCTCGGGTGCGATGAAGCCTGTGACGGCGCCTGAGACCGTGCTCGATGGCGGCGCCGTGGCGGTTCTCGACGCAAAAGACGGCGTCGGCCAGATCGTGGCCAGGCATGCGACCGAGGATGCCGTGCGCCGCGCGAAAAAGCATGGCGTCGGCGTGGTCTCGGTGCGTAATTCCAACCATTTCGGTACCTGCATGTATTTCACCGGGATGGGCGCGCAGCAGGGCTGCATCACCCTGCTGACGACCAACGGCGGACCCAACATGGCGCCGTGGGGCGGCATGAAAAAAATGATCGGAACCAATCCCTGGTCGGTCTCCGCGCCGGCCGGGCGTTTCCCTCCGATGGTGATGGATGTGGCGAATTCCGGCGTCGCGCGGGGCAAGATATTTTTAGCCCAACAGCGCCGGGAACCGATTCCGGATACTTGGGCGATCGACGCGTCAGGCAGCCCGACGACGGATCCGCTTGCCGCGCTCGAGGGCTTCATTCTTCCCATGGCCGGTCACAAGGGGTATGCCATCGGCGTCATTGTCGACATGTTGTCCGGCGTGCTTTCGGGCAGTGCCTTCCTCGACGATGTGCATGGTCCGTATGATCCGGTCAACCGAAGCGGCGCGGGACATTTCTTTGTCGCGTTTAATGTCGAGGCATTCCAGCCGCGGGCGCAGTTCGACGCACGCATGGAAGAATATATCGAACGGCTCAAGTCGGTGCCGGTGGCGCCCGGTTATGACGAAGTGTTCTATCCGGGCGAGATTGAAGCACGCAATGATGCGAAACACCGGAAAGAAGGCCTGTACTTACCCCAGGATACCCTCGCCGATCTCGCCAAGGTTGCGCACATGGCGGGCATCGAGAACTTTTCGCTGACGGACTGAAAACGCCAGAGCAAGCTTCCTTCTTTTTCAAAAGGAAGGTACTGCTTGGCGCTTCATCCGCTTCGCGCCGCGACTACACCTTGCGCGTTTTCGTGCGAGCGGCCACATCCGGAGCCACTTTCGAAATCGCCTCTTCGAGATGGTGCCGCAACGAAGTCGACGCTGCGGCGAAGTCGCCCTTCTCGATCAAATCGAGAATATGCAGGTGCCCGCTGGATTGTCCGTAAAACCGTTCACGGCTTCCCATGGAGCGGTAGATCAACAGGCGCCGCAGGGAATTAATCCGGCGCAAGGCGTCCAGGAAGAATGGATTTTGCGACGCTTCGGCAATCGCTTCATGAAAAGCGACGCCTCGTTCGTAGAGGTCATCCGGCGCCAGGGTTTCTGCCGCGCCGGTGAGGATTTCCTCATTCATCCGGCGCAAACGCGCGATGACCTCCGGATGCATGCGAAATTTCGGCTCCAGCAAGGCAGCCGGTTCGATCGCCAGCCGCAACCGGTAAACCTGCTCCAGTGCCTCAGGCGTGTCGAGGATTGCCGAGAAGCTCCAGCCATAACCGGCGCGCCGTTCAATCCATCCTTCCTTCGCAATCCGGTGCAATAGCATCGACAGGTCTGCCGCGGTAAGGTTATAGCGCTGTCTAAGATAGACTTCGGTGACCCGATCCGGCAAGTCCCCGCTGAGGCGATCCTCGGCAATCCGGAAATAAACCGCCGTAAGGTCGCGCGTACTGTCACGCGCGGCGTCCGGCGTGCACAGGCCGGCGCTTTCCGCGACGTAGTAGCCGAATTCCTTTTTGTGCGTCATGACGCCTTTTTCAGCCAGCCGCTCAAATGCCTTGCTGATAGTCCAGCGCGAAACGCCGAACTGATGCGTCAGTTCCTGCGCCGTGACACGGGTTCCGGGCGCTACCATCCCTTCGCGCAGATACTGATGTATCCGCACGACGAGTTCGGGCAAGACTGCCTTGCGGACTCTTTTTGGACTGCTGGTTGAAGCCATGATGACCGGAACGTTAGAATTAAGGAGCCCAACATTGTTGCACGTCTTGGTCCGGCATTACTACTGAAGTCCGGCCGCCAGTTGCCGGGTAAGTTCCGCCGCCGGAATCTCCCTGCAGCCACTCGCATTTTGCCCCGACCACAATGGCGAGAAGTCGCCGCTGCCTTGACTTTCCGCCTTGGCCCGCAACGGTGCAATGCCGGAAGTCGCTAACGGAAAGGCTGGCGCAAGCGTGCTGAGCGGACCCAGTTCCCGCATGATGCGGTTGACGATTCCGCGCGCGGGCCGTCCGGTGAACAGGTTCGTCAGCGCAGTGTGGCGCGCTGCCTCGCTTTTCAACGCAGCGCGGTGCACTGCGCTCGTGCTGGCTTCAGGACAAAGCAGATAGGCTGTTCCGACCTGAACGCCGGCAGCGCCAAGCGCCATGGCAGCCGCCACCCCCTTCGCATCGGCGATGCCGCCGGCGGCGATGACCGGCACCTTTACCGCTTGCACAATCTGCGGCACCAGCGCCAACGTTCCAACCTGCGTAGTCAGATCATCCGACAGGAAAATGCCGCGATGCCCGCCCGCCTCGAGCCCTTGCGCGATAATGGCATCGACACCCTGCGCTTCGAGCCAGCGCGCCTCATCAACAGTCGTGGCCGATGAGAATATCCTTGCGCCCCAGCTTCTTGCCCGCGCCAGCAATTCGGCCGGCGGCAAACCAAAATGAAAGCTCACGACGGCAGGCTTGAATTCGCTCAGCACATCCGCGGTGTCAGCACTGAATGGCGCCCGCCCGGGGCCCGCGGGAATGCTGTCTGCATCAATCCCGACCTCGCGGTAATACGGTCCAAGCGCCGCGCGCCAAACCGCTTCGCGCTCATCAATGGGCGTGGGCGGCGCATGGCAAAAGAAATTGACGTTGTACGGCCTCGAAGTTTGCGCACGTATCTTCGCAAGTTCATCGCGCATGGAATCAGGTGTGAGCATGGCGCACGGGAGCGAGCCCAGGGCGCCAGCATTCGATACGGCAATCGCCAGTGCGCTGGCCTGCACTCCGGCCATGGGTGCTTGAATGATCGGCAACTCGATGCCCAGGAGTGTTTGCAGCGTTGTCATCTGATCTCCATTCGTTGGTCTCGTTCAGGAAAATATCCTGGGGTTTAACTTATCCGCAGCGTGATTGCACAGAGGTCCGCTGACCTTGTTCCAGTAGCGCAAATCAGCGCAAATCCGCCGACCGGTGAAATTATGACATGCCGCGTATCTCTTCATGCGCATAGGCCTTATTGAGCCATGCCGAGTAAAAGGCTGGAGCAGTCTATGCGCCAACGCCAGGTGGCAAGGGCACCTTAATACCAAATGCTCACGGATACCGGCTCATCCCTGCAGGGCCAACTGGTGAGGTTGCGGTCCTGCTTAGTGAAGTCTGATTCATGGCCGAGAAAGACTCCGCGCGCGTTTTTTGATATATAATGACGATATCATATATACGAGCATATCATGAGAACTTTGGTTGACATTCCCGACAGGCAAATCGATGATTTGTCGCGAATTTGCGAAACAAAGAAGGTTTCTCGCGCTGAAGCAATTCGGCAAGCAATAGCTTCTTACATTGAAAAGAACAAGCCAACAGCGGCCGACGCATTCGGGCTTTGGAAAGAGCGCAACGTGGATGGCCTCAAGTATCAAGAAGAAGTGCGCTCGGAATGGTAAAGGCCCTGTTTGATACGAATATCCTGATCGACTATTTAAATGGGATCAGGCAGGCGAAACTTGAGTTGGACCGCTACTCCAATAAAGCAATTAGCCTGATCACCTGGATGGAAGTGATGGTAGGCGCGACGCCGGAATCAGAGGCAGTCGTCAGAGGGTTCCTGGCTGGCTTCGACAGTCTGCCAATTGATGACGCAGTGGGAGAGATGGCGGTCGCACTTCGCAAGAAGCACAAAATCAAACTGCCTGATGCCATTGTATTGGCCACAGCGCAAGTCAATAGCCGAATTCTCGTAACGCGGAACACAAAGGACTTTGCGCCTGATGAGCCGGGAATACGGGTTCCCTACCATTTATAGTGGTATTTGCATCAACGGAAAACACATAACAGGGATCGCCCATTAACTTCCATGCACTCCGAATTCATTGTCAGCACTGGGTCTGTTTGACAGATCGGCTGACGAACAGCTCGACTTGTAAAGCAATCCGTCTAGTCTTGCAATCCAACTTGGTAAATGTCGTCAAGCAGCAACGATATTATTTGTCTCGAACAACCTTTTATTGTAAGTCGCTTGAGACTTAGAAATACTCTTTACTCGAATTGAATCCACGACATCTGTGCTCATTATTCTTAGCAAGCTCTTGCGTAAACAACAAGCCACATGACAGCAGAAACGGCAACTGACAACGCTGAGCCGGACGAGCAAAGTCGTCTTCAAGACCTAAAATCCTATGACATCCTTGACACGCCGCCAGAGACGGACTTTGATCGCCTGACCTGGCTGGTGGCGCACATCTGCGAGACGCCGATGGCCACGGTGACGCTCGTAGACGAAGGTCGCCAATGGTTTAAATCCCTCTTCGGCTTCTCGTTGCAACAAATCGATCGCGATCTCGGATTTTGCGCGCACACGATTGCGGGAACGGATCTGTTCGTCCTGCCGGACGCGTCAAAAGACCCCCGCTTCGCGAACAATCCATTCGTCACCCGTGACAAAGGTATTCGCTTTTATGCCGGTGTACCGCTGGTCTCGCCAAACGGCTTCGCGCTTGGCACGCTCGCCGTCCTCGACCATGTGCCGCGCACGCTCACCGATGCGCAGTTGACAGCTTTAAAAACGCTCGCCGAGCAGGTGATGGTACAGCTTGAACTGCGTCGCCAGCGCCAGGTTCTCGAAACCGTGACTGCGGCGCGTATTCAGGACAACAGAGATCGATGGCAGGCCGAGCAGGAAGCAGCCAGGCTGGCTACCCGCCTAATTGGCATGCTGAACGACATCAACGACGCTGTGTACACGCTGGACCGCCAATGGCGCTTTACTTACCTGAACAAGGGTGCAGAGACCCTTCTCCAGCGGCCTCGTGCAGACCTGCTCGGCAAGGTGGTCTGGGATGAATACAAGGAGGCAATCGATAGCACTACCTATCGCCAGTTCCACCGGGCGATCCGCGAGAACTGTTCGGTTGCGTTCGACGAGTTTTATGCTTCGTTACAGATTTGGTCCGAAGTCCGGGCCTACCCTTCCGAAGAGGGATTAGCGGTTTCCTTCCGCGATATCTCGGAGCGCAAGCGGGCCCAGGAAGCGCTCCGCGAGAGCGAGGAACGTTTCAAGAACGTGGCAAGCGTCACAGCGGACGGCATCTGGGATTGGGATGCCAAGTCTGACCGGCTATGGTGGAATGAAGGCATGTACACGTTGTACGGTCTTCCGGTCAAGGAGTTTGAGCCGGGTATCGAGTCGTGGGCCCAGCGCATGCACCTTGACGATAAGGACCGGGTACTGCGCGGCGTTCACGCAGTCATAGATGGCGGAGGCAAAAACTGGATTGACGAATACCGGGTCGTACGCAAAGACGGCTCGGTTGCCCATGTGCTGGACCGCGGTTTCGTCATCCGCGACGGCGATGGCCAAGTCGTGCGCATCGTCGGTGGTCTTAACGATCAGACTGCCCGCAAAAAATCGGAGCTGGAACTGGCGCGATTGAACCGCGCTCTGCATATGCGCAGCTCTTGCAATGAAATGCTCATCCATGCCACAGATGCAACAGAACTGCTTACCAACATTTGCCGCCTTGCCGTGGATATCGGCAGCTATCGTTTGGCGTGGGTGGGCTATGCACAGGATGACAAAACCCGAACCATTAAGCCTGTTGCGCATGCGGGCGAAGCAGACGATGCGTCCTACGTATCGGGACTTCGATTTAGCTGGTCCGAGGACGAACCGACTGGCCGAGGACTATCCGGTCAGGCGATTCGTAACCGACTACCGGCAGTCTCCGAAGATCTCACGCTGGATGCTACTTTCTTCCCCTGGCTGGCGGCCGCACAGCAACGCGGCTACCGCAGCGTGATCTGCCTACCTCTACGAGACACGGAGCGTGCCTTCGGGGTGCTGACGCTTTACTCCAGCGATCTCCGACCATTCTCCGCTGAAGAGATCAGTCTGTTGCAGGAACTGGCGGATAACGTGGCTTTCGGCATTCTTAACATTCGCTCCCAGGAAGAACGGCGACGCATCCAGGCTGCTGTACTAAAGGTTGCCGCTGGTGTGTCGGCAAACAGCGGCGCGAAGTTTTTCGAGCATTTAGCCCGGAACATGACGGATGCGGTAGGGGCGCAGGCTGGATTTGTGGCGCGACTTCTCCCCGGCCACCCCCTCACCGCGCGCACCATTGCCGCCGTTGTAGACGGCTCGGTCACGGATAATTTCGAGTATGTCATCGAGGGCACACCTTGCGAGAACCTGGCGCATAACAAAGTTTGTCTTGTGCCTGCCGCTGTTGCCGATCGTTTTCCCGGCTCGCCCTCGCTTTCCACGCTCGGAGCGCAGGGTTACGTGGGCGGGCGCCTGGACAACTCCGTCGGCGAACCGGTCGGCATTATGTTCGTATTGTTCCGCGAGCCGGTAAAACAATCCGATTTCATCACGTCGACTCTCCAGATTTTCGTCACCCGTGCGGCGGCCGAGCTTGAGCGGCAAGAGGCGGATGCGCGTCTCAGCGATCAGGCGTCACTGCTCGACAAGGCGAAGGATGCAATTGTCGTCCGCGGGGTGGACCATCGGGTGCAATTCTGGAACAAAGGCGCAGAACGTCTTTATGGCTGGACTGCCGAAGAAGCAATCGGCCGCTCGATCGAAGATCTCTTGTACGGAGATGCCACGGCGCTTCATGAGGCGACCCGCAGCGTCCTGGAACACGGCGAGTGGAGCGGCGAGATTACCGAGCGCCGCAAGGATGGCAGCACTGTCACCATTGAAGCGAATTGGACACTGGTCCGCGACGACGATGGCCAGCCTCAGTCGATTTTGGCGATCAAAACCGACATTACCGAGCGCAAGGCAGCTGAGCATGAAATTCAGCGGCTGGCATTCTATGACGCCCTGACCAAGTTGCCGAATCGGCTGCTCCTGCTGGAACGGCTGCAACACGCGCTGGCGATCGGTGCCCGTAGCGGAAAAATGGGCGCGCTGCTATTTATCGATCTCGACAACTTCAAAACCCTGAACGATACCCTTGGCCACGACAAGGGCGACTTGTTGTTGCAGCAGGTTGCGCTGCGGCTTACCTCGTGCGTACGGGAGAGCGACACGGTGGCTCGCTTGGGCGGTGATGAGTTTGTGGTGATGCTGGAAGACCTGAGCCAGTACCCCCAAGAAGCCCTTGCTCAAACGAAAGCAATCGGCGAGAAAATTCTCTACGGCGTCAATCAGCCCTATCAACTAGGCGACTACGAACGCCACACTACGCCAAGCATCGGCGCCACCTTGTTCAGTGGTCAATCAAGTAGCGTCGACGACCTGCTGAAACGGGCGGATCTCGCGATGTATCAGGCCAAGGCGGCAGGCCGCAATGCGATACGCTTTTTCGATCCACAGATGCAGGCAGAAGTCACTAGCCGTGCCGCACTGGAGGCGGACTTGCGTCAAGCGTTGCAGCAGCATGAATTTCTCGTCTATTACCAGCCCCAGTTGGACGACGATAATCGTGTCGTAGGCGCCGAAGCATTGTTACGCTGGCAGTCCCCTCGACGCGGCACAGTATCGCCGGCCGAATTCATTCCGCTGGCCGAGGAGACTGGATTGATTCTGCCCATTGGTCAATGGGTGCTCGAAACCGCCTGCGCCCAGTTGACTGCCTGGGGTGCGTGTCCGGCCACGGCGGGCTTGGTCATGGCGGTAAATGTCAGTGCGCGCCAATTCCGCGATCCGGACTTCGTGAAGCAGGTTCTGGCGGTGCTCCGTGACACTGGCGCCAATCCATCCCAACTGAAGCTGGAGCTGACGGAGAGCATTCTGGTGGAAAATGTGGAAGACACTATCGCTAAGATGACCACGTTGAAAGCGGAGGGGGTAGGGTTTTCGCTGGACGACTTCGGCACAGGCTATTCCTCGCTCTCCTATCTCAAGCGCCTGCCCCTGGATCAGTTGAAGATTGACCAGTCTTTCGTCAGGCATGTACTTACCGATCCGGATGATGCCGTCATCGTCAGCACCATAATCACCCTGGGACGGAGTCTGGGGCTGGCGGTGATTGCCGAAGGTGTGGAAACTGAAGGCCAACGAGACTTTCTCGCGCGGCACGCCTGTCACGCATACCAGGGCTACCTGTTCAGCCCCCCGCTTCCGGCTGAACAGCTGGAGGTTTATATGCAGGGAAAAACATAATTTCTTTAATTATCGTAACACCCGGGTTTGGTTGGGCTGGCACGACCGATTTGCAACCGCATGTCGATGCCTGCGGATGCAGTCAGAGGGATTGAGCAATTTCTTACTGACCTTAGCAAACAAGTCAGCAGACAGCCGCTATCACTGCTGGACCAAGCAAGTTCCTGATCTGCAGAGAGAAATGCGCAGGCCATGTCTTTTTTTAGGATGCGCCTTCCAGGTAACGCCATTCATCGATTACTCCTGCCTGCCGAAAGCCCGGTTCACGGACGAGCCGTTTCGCATAAACCATTCATGGAATCGAGGCCCGAAAGCGACCAGCATAGCGACTTGAGGCGGGACGCCTTGCTTGCCCCGAGCATGGGGACAACCAAGCTGTCGAACTTGGATTCAAGATGCGCATCGGTCATGGGACGTTCGAGGCTGCCAACGGCATGTTCGACGAAGACGTGCAGGCGACGGCCATCCTTGCATGTGACGGTAATATCGGCTGCAGCCGGGCCGATACGGTCATCCACGGTCGCGCTGACCTTGCCGCGCAATGCCACCATGTCCGCCCGGGCAACTATCTCATCGGCGAATTCAGCTTCTCCCGCAACGCCAAATACAAAACCGGCGGCACAACCATGGTAGACACTGAACTTCCCTTCAAGACCATTCGTGGGTGAAGTCTTACCGGTCAGTTCAAGCACAAGCGAATGCGCTTTCAACTCGACGCTTTCGATGTCATCGGGGTCCAGGCCGGCTGTACGCAATTGCGCGCAGCCGTCAATGAAAGGATGAATGACCACGCCGCACGCAAAGGGCTTGTAGCTGTTGAACGAAATTTCAAATCGTTCGCCGAGGGCCTCGGTCACTTTATTCCAGTCCTGCCTCACCGACACCACCTGCATATAGCCGCGCGCCGCTTCGAGTGCCCTGGGCGACGAAGTAAAGCCATGCTTGGCCATCAACGCCGCGGTAAGCCCTGCACGCGCCGCTGCGCCCGGATGGAATGGCTTGGTCATGGTGCCGAACTGTTCGCGCAATCCAATCGGTTGCGACGCCGCGATCCCCAGGGCCATTGCGGTTCGTTCCGTATCCAGTCGGAGCAGGCGGGCGCAGCCGGCCGCCGCACCGAGCACTCCGGTTGAGCCCGTGATGTGCCAGCCGCGATCATAATGCTCCGGATACATACCGGCGCCCAGGCGACAGGCGACATCGATGCCCAGCACGAGCGAGTCGACTATATCGCGGCCGCTGGCGCCGGTCTTTTCAGCCAGGGCGAGAATTGCCGACGCCACCGGGCCTGCCGGATGAACCAGCGTCTTCAAATGGGTGTCGTCAAAATCAAAGGTGTGCGATGAGATTCCGTTAAGCAGTGCGGCGCCGCCCATATCAAGGCGCTCGCTGCGGCCAGGAATGGTGGCCTGGCCCGCCGGCTCGAACTCCTGCATCGCGGCGAGCGCCGCTGACACCGCCGGATGCCTGGCTGCCCCTATGGCGCAGCCAAGCCAGTTCAGAAAAGTGCGATGCGCTTCATGTTCGACCGTATCGTCCCAGCCTTTGGAAGGATGGTTGGAAACGAACTCCGCAAGGATCCGGGTGATTGGGGGGGCGTTACGGTCTGCGTTGGCAACTGAGTTATGGGCCATGTCTTCTGTATGATGGTGAGGTGGAAAAGTGAAGCATATTGTGGTCTGCTCAGTCGACTTCGAGCTTACGGGTCTTGACCAGGTGCGCCCACTGCGTCATATCATTTTTAACGTATTCGCCAAACTGCTCTGGCATCATCGGCATTACATTAATCGCATCGCCCGAAAGCTTCTCGCGCAATTCGCTTGAGTTGATCTGTTTGTTAATTTCGTCGTTGAGGCGCTTGACTGTCTGCCTGGGCATATTCGCCGGACCATGGATGCCGTACCACTGCACGCCACCAAATCCTTTCAGCCCCAGTTCTTCAAGCGTCGGAACATTCGGCAGCGCGGGATGACGCTGCAGACTGGTCACCGCCAGCGCGCGTATGCGTCCGCTGCGGATGTGTTGCAGCGCGGTAGACAAGCTTGGGAATGCGGCTTGGGTCTGCCCGCCGAGCAAGTCGGTCATCATCGGACTGCCGCCCCGATAGGGTACATGCACCATGAACGTCCTCGTGGTTTCCTTGAACTGTTCCATTGCAAGGTGCGTGAGTGTCCCCTGCCCCGCCGAGCCATAGCTGTATTTGGCGGGGTTTGCTTTTAGATAAGCGATAAACTGTTTCAGGTTGGTGGCATCGACGCTGTTATTCACTACCAGCACATTGGGCGTGCCGCCTATCATGGCAACCGGCGTGAAATCGTTGACGGCATCGTAGGGCAGCTTGCGTACCGCGGGGTTGGTGCCATGGGTGGCGGAGTAGCTGAGCATCAGTGTATGGCCGTCCCCTGCCGCACGTGCGGTGGTTTGTGTCGCAATCGTGCCTCCGCCACCGCTGATGTTATCGACGATGACCGTTTGCCCGAATGCTTTGCCAAGCCGCTCGCCTAAAGTGCGCGCCAGCATATCGGCCGAGCCGCCCGGAGCAACTGGAACGATAAGGCGTATCTGCTTGGTCGGCCATTCGGCCTGTGCATTCGCCATGTGCGGAATGGCCGTGCCTGCCAGTACTGCGCAGATGGTTTTGATGCTTTGTCTGCGATTCAATTTCATACGGGCGTCTCCAATTTGTATTGTTTGTATTGTTTATATTGTTCGGGACTGGCGAACGCCAGTCGTTAATCCAGTTCCGCTCCCGAGCGACGTACGATCTCTGCGAGAAAAATACGGGTCAGGGCTTGCAATCTAACATAGATGCCTGAAACGCTGTGGCGTCGCGCCGTGCATCAATCCATAGCAGTCATTCTCGCCTGTGCATGATTGGCGCCAGCCAATTCTAAGCTAAGCCATCAGCTTAGGTGAAATCCGCATAACATTATTTGGCGGCACAGTATAACGTCATGCGGCAATAGTCTTTTACTCGACGGCAGGAGCCTTGCTATTGTTTCTCTTCAGAATTGAAGAGAAGAGGAACAGTC
>JAQGMO010000231.1 GCA_028292315.1 Herminiimonas sp.
CGAAAGGAAGGTTGGGAGCGTGAAGTGCTGGAAAAGCTGGCATTTGCCTCGCTCCATGAGCAGCGTGCGCGGCGCCGCTGGAGTATTTTTTTTCGTTTCGCCACTCTTGTCCTGATCCTGTTCGGCATCTGGATGGCTTTCGATTTCAAGGGAGCCGATATGGAAGTGGCTGGCCGGCATACCGCGCTGATCGATATTGATGGCACGATTGAAGCCGGGCATGGGACCGGGTCGGCGGACTCCGTGGTCCCTGCGCTTAATAAAGCTTATGCGGATGTCAACTCGGTCGGCATTATTTTGCGAATCAACAGCCCAGGCGGAAGTCCGGTGCAAGCCGGCATCATTAGTGATGAGATGTACCGCTTGCGCAAGTTGTATCCACAGAAACCCTTGTATGTGGTGGTTGACGAAATGTGTGCGTCGGGCGGGTATTACATCGCTTCGGCGGCGGACCGCATTTATGTCAACAAGGCCAGCATCGTGGGTTCCATCGGCGTGTTGATGGATGGCTTCGGTTTTACCGGGCTGATGGAAAAGCTCGGGGTCGAGCGGCGCTTGCTGACTGCGGGTGAAAACAAGGGATTCCTGGACCCCTTCAGCCCGCAAACCGGCAAGCACAGCGAATATGCCAAAACAATGCTGAATGAAATTCATCAGCAGTTCATCGATGTGGTGCGCACCGGACGCGGTACGCGGCTGAAGGAAACGCCGGACACGTTTTCGGGGTTGTTCTGGAGCGGCAGCAAGGCGATCGAGCTGGGTCTCGCCGACGGTCTGGGCACGGTTGAAACCGTGGCGCGCGATGTATTTAAAACTGATGAGATCGTCGACTATACGCGGCAGGAAGGATTGTCCGAGCGGGTGCTGAAGAAATTCGGCGCAGCGGCCGGTGAAGCGGCGGTCAAGTCGATCTGGCGTGGAGCGCAACCATCCATGCGGTAAATCCGCTGTTCCACTGGCTGTGGCATTTGGAATTGCCGGATTGCAGGCGGTGCATTCGTTACTGCGTTAGTAATCAGTAACAAGCTGCACCATCTTTTGTAAAGATTTTTAAAAGATTTCTTGCGCTTTCGAACTCTTGTTATATATTAAAGTTGTGGTAAGGTTTTTGACACGAACGGAGTGCGCTCTCGAAAAATTGCCAGCTCTTGGCACGGAAATCACCGTATCGATGATACGGGATTGAGAAGTCTAGGACTTCTCGTAGTACGCCCCAAGTGGGCACTGCAAAACGGCGGCGCAATACCGCCGTTTTGCGCATGGTCTTTGCAAACGCATCTTCTTTGTTTCAGCTTGATTATTTCAGCGTGACGATCAATCCGCCAATAGTGAAAACACGGTTGGTTTCCTGTGAAAGTCCGGTAACTTCCCATTAGCAAGTTCATGTTTCCATTTGCCGGCAGTTTGCGTCCTGACCGATTCCGACGGTAAGGTCAGATCGGTTGCAATGGATAACATTGTGCCAGGCTGGCAAGTCTTGGTCAGCGCTTCCAGCAGTGTGCCGTTGCGATAGGGTGTCTCGATGAAAAGCTGGGTTTGCTTTTCTTGCCGTGAACGGTCTTCAAGCAACTTGATCCGTTTGGACCGCAACTCGGCATCCACCGGCAAGTAGCCATTGAAGGCAAAGCGTTGACCGTTTAATCCGCCGGCCATGAGTGCAAGCAAAAGCGATGACGGACCGACGAGTGGCCGGACGGTAATGCCATGTTGATGGGCGAGGCGTACCAGGTTGGCTCCGGGGTCGGCTACCGCCGGGACGCCGGCTTCCGAAATCAACCCGGCATCCTCGCCCGCCAGGATCGGCGCCAGAAGCGCTGGCAAGGCGGCAGCTTCAGTGTTGACGTCGAGCCCGGCGATGCGGATTTCCTGTAGCGGTTTTGCCAGCGGCCGGGTCAGCGCTATAACTTTCAGGAAGGCCCGGGTGGTCTTGGCGTTTTCCGCTATGAAGTAATCAAGGTTTGCGGTGATGGCCTGCACTTCGACAGGGATGACCAGGCCGAGCGGGTCGGCCTGTTGCGGATCGGTCGGGCCGAGAACATTGGGAACAAGGTACAGAATGCCAGGCATGGGTTATGTAATAGTAATAACAGTAAGAGTAATAACAGCCGGTCAGCTTGAACGCGCCGGAAAGAGCGTCACAGCCTACGCGTCGACGAAAAAACTCACGCCGGCACGTCGCAGCATGGTCGTCAATGCGATCAGCGGCAATCCTGTCAGCGCGGTCGGGTCCGTACTTTCCAGTCTTTCGACCAGCGCAATACCAAGCCCTTCATTTTTCGCACTGCCGGCACAGTCATACGGTTGCTCGATTCGTAAGTAAGCATCGAGTTCCTGATCCGGCAGATCGCGGAAGGTAACAAAGGTTTTAACGTTTTCCAGTTGCACTGAATTATTGTGGCGTCCATCCACCAGACATAGTGCAGTATGAAAAACAACACGCCGGTTGCGCATCATTCGCAACTGATCCAGTGCTCGCGCATGCGAACCGGGCTTGCCGATCTGGAGTCCGTCCATGGTGGCGACCTGGTCCGAGCCGATCACCAGCGAACCGGGTGCCTTTCTGATAATTGCCAATGCCTTTTCCCTGGCGAGTCGCACCGCGGTCGCTTCCGGTGCTTCATCCGGTAATGGCGTTTCATCAATATCGGGCAACATGACTTCAAACGGGATGCGCAAACGCGACAGTAATTCCTTGCGATAGGGTGAACTCGAGCCGAGAATCAGGCGTGGTTGCGCAGGCGAAGCGGGCATGGGCATAAATCGTTTGGCGGTCGGGGTTCAAAAGTGATCTAACACTTTGACGAATAAGGGAAAACCCTGTTATTATCTCAGGTTTTCCGGGTTCAGCTAAGCGTATGAATGGTTTTCGCATCGACGCCTTTGACTTCAGTCGGCTAAACGAGCGCCGTTCGGGCGAGATTCCAGTGTCGGATCTTGTGCGATTGTCCGCCGAGCTGATCGATCAGTCGGGCAACTTGAAATGGTCTGTAGAAGGCGGGTCGGACAAGTTCGGCCATCCGCAGTTGATGTTGTCGGTAAACGGTCCGGTGCACCTGCGCTGTCAGCGCTGTTTATCGATGCTGCCATTTGCGATAGCGTCGGAATCGGCCCTGGTGCTCGCTGAGGATGAAGAAAGCGCGGATGCCATTGAAGCCCTGATCGACGACGAGTCGGTGGATGTGATCGTCGGGTCGCGGTCCTTGGATATCCTCGCGCTGGTGGAAGATGAAGCCTTGCTTGCGCTGCCGCTTGCGCCCAAGCACGAGGTTTGCCCGGACCAGTCGGTGCAGGATCTGGCGGGTGAGTCGAAAAAAGAGTCACCGTTTTCAGTGCTGAAGAACTTGAAGAAATAATCGGCGCGCAGTACGGAAGAACACAGGAATTACGCAGTATCGGCATCACCCGCAAGCCGAAAACACTGCTTATTGTTGGCAAAAAAAATAGTCGGGGCAAGAATTCCGGATTTGGAAGACGGTTTGCCAACCCGGTATGTTAAAATTTTAGAACTTTAGGTTTAGGAGTTATCATGGCTGTTCAGCAAAATAAGAAGTCCCCGTCGAAGCGCGGGATGCATCGTTCGCACGATCACCTGTCGGCGCCGCCGCTGGCTGTCGAGCCAACCACCGGTGAAACCCACCTGCGTCACCATATCAGCCCGAACGGCTTTTACCGTGGCCGTAAAGTATTGAAAACTAAAAACGACGAGTAATCGTCAATTGTTGTTGCAAGCCAAAAGGCGGCGTGACGAGTTCTGACTTGGCGCCGCTTTTTTTATGCCGAAGCAGTACCTGTGTCATTTTGACTCATGCCGAATCTGCCGCATAATGTGGTTGGAACAAGGCTCTGATCAATACAATGACAATTAAAATTTCTATCGACTGCATGGGCGGGGATCATGGCCCATCAGTGACCGTCCCGGCTGCTGTTTCGTTCGTTAACAGCGAGCCCGAGGCAGAGCTTATCCTGGTGGGATTGGCGGAACCGATTCGGGCCGAACTCAGGAAACTGAAGGCATCCGATCATCCGCGCCTGTCCGTCATCAATGCGACCGAAGTCGTGACCATGGATGATCCGCTTGAAGTCGCCTTGCGCCGCAAGAAGGATTCTTCCATGCGGGTGGCGATTAGTCTCGTCAAGGAGGGCACGGCGCAAGCCTGCGTTTCAGCCGGCAATACCGGCGCGCTGATGGCCGTTTCGCGTTATCTGCTCAAGACGCTGCCGGGCGTGGATCGCCCTGCGATCTGCACCATACTTCCCAATCAAAAAGACGGTCCGACCTACATGCTCGACCTGGGCGCCAATGTCGATTGCGAACCGCAGCATCTGCACCAGTTTGCCCTGATGGGGTCGGCCCTGGTATCCGCGGTGGAGGGCAAGCCGCGCCCCAGCATCGGCTTGCTCAATGTCGGCGAAGAAGATATCAAGGGCAATGATCTGGTCAAGCAAACGGCGCAATTGTTGCGGGCCGATCATCAAAAAGGGGTCTTGAATTTCTATGGAAATGTCGAAGGCAACGATATTTTCGAAGGCACCACCGATATCGTGGTGTGCGATGGCTTTGTCGGCAATGTGGTGTTAAAAGCGTCGGAAGGCCTTGGCCGCTTCGTCAAGAATGTGCTGACCACCGAATTCAGGCGCACGCCGCTTAGTATGCTCGGCGCGTTGATTGCACGCGGAGCGATCAAATCGTTTTCTGCACGTATGAATCCGTCCCGTTACAATGGGGCAAGTTTGCTTGGCTTGCGCGGACTCGTCTTCAAAAGCCATGGCGGCGAAAATGCATATGGATACGAATGGGCGATCAAACGCGCATTCGATGCCGCAAGGCATGATGTGTTGTCGCGGATTTCCACGGCGATCGCGGAATTGATGCCGCAGCGGGAAGCGGTTCCGGAGGCCGGTGTGGCGGACGCGATTACAGGACTAACTCAACAGAAAACGGCATGACTCTTTACAGTAAAATCATCGGCACCGGCAGTTACTTGCCGCCGCGGCGGGTCACCAATGACGATCTCGCGGCACAACTCGCGGAACAGGGCATTGAAACCTCGGATGAGTGGATTGTTTCGCGTAGCGGGATTTCGGCGCGCCACTATGCCGAAGCCGACGTCAAGTCGAGTGACCTGGCGCTGCAAGCGGCCCGGCGCGCGCTTGACATGGCCGGGATGGACGCCAACGACATTGATCTGATCGTCGTGGCGACGTCGACGCCCGATAATCTTGGCGGCTTTCCCAGCACCGCTTGCGCGCTGCAGCGCAAGCTCGGCATTACCAACGGCTGCGCCGCAATGGATGTGCAGGCGGTGTGCAGCGGTTTTGTGTATGCCGTGTCGGTCGCCGACAGCTTCATTAAATCGGGCGCGTACAGGAAAGTGCTGATCGTCGGCGCCGAAGTATTTTCCCGCATCCTCGATTTCAAGGATCGCACCACCTGCGTGCTGTTTGGCGATGGCGCCGGAGCGGTCGTGCTTGCCGCTTCAAAAGAACCGGGCATCCTTTCCGCCAAGCTTCATGCGGACGGCAGCTATGCCGACATATTATGCGTGCCTGGCAGCGCCAATGGCGGCACGCTCGCCGGCAGCGCGTTCCTGTACATGGACGGACCCGCCGTATTCAAGCTGGCCGTTTCGGTGCTTGAAAAAGTCGCCACCGAAGCGCTTGAAATGGCGGGCATGAAATCGTCCGAAGTCGACTGGCTGATTCCGCATCAGGCCAATATCCGCATCATGCAAAGCACCGCAAAAAAGCTGGGTTTGCCGATGGAGCGGATGGTAGTGACAGTCGACCAGCATGGCAACACCTCAGCCGCATCGATACCGCTCGCGCTCGACCAGGCGGTAAGGGATGGCCGAGTGAAGCCGGGCCAAAACGTGCTGATGGAAGGCGTGGGCGGCGGCTTTACCTGGGGCGCGGTGCTCGCGCGTATGTAGCCGCCGGCGAGGGCAAGCACATTATTCCGATAACAATGATCGACAACGATCTTTCATAACAACGATCAAACAGAGCATGACAAAATTTGCATTCGTATTCCCGGGCCAGGGTTCGCAGGCGATCGGCATGTTGAACGGCTTCGCCGGCAACGAAGCCGTCCGGCAAACCGTGGCGGAAGCGTCCGACGCGCTGCAGTTCGACCTCGGCAAGCTGATTGCCGAAGGACCGAAAGAGGATCTCGATCTCACCACCAATACCCAGCCCGTGATGCTGACGGCCGCGGTGGCGGTTTACCGCGCATGGCTGGCCGCCGGCGGCAAGGCGCCGGCGCTGCTGGCAGGCCATAGCCTCGGTGAATATTCGGCGCTGGTGGCGGCCGGCGTGATCGCCTTCCGCGACGCAGTGCCGCTGGTGCGGTTCCGGGCCCGGGCCATGCAGGAAGCGGTGCCGGTCGGGCAGGGCGGCATGGCCGCCATCCTCGGCTTGCCGGACCAGGAGGTGCAGGCCGTCTGCGCGGCCGCGGCCCAGGGGCAAGTTGTGGAGGCGGTCAATTTCAATGCGCCGGCGCAAGTCGTGATCGCCGGGCACAAGGAAGCGGTCGCGCGCGCCTGTGAAGCAGCCAAGGCAGCCGGCGCCAAGCGCGCGCTGCCGCTGCCGGTGTCGGCGCCGTTCCACTCATCGCTGCTGCAGCCGGCATCGGTCCGCCTGCGCGAGTACATGGCTAGTCTGCGCTTTGCCGCGCCCTCGATCGCCATCGTCAATAATGTCGATGTCGCCATCGTCAGCGACCCCGAAGGCATCAAGGATGCGCTGGTGCGCCAGGCCGCGAGCCCGGTGCGCTGGGTTGAAATCGTGCAGAAAATCGCCGCCGAAGGCGCCACCCATGTCATCGAATGCGGTCCCGGTAAAGTGTTGACCGGTCTGACCAAGCGCATCAATGCCGAACTGAGCGGCGATGCCATCGTCGACCAGGCATCCCTGGATAAAATTTTGGAGCTTTTGGATTGAACTCGCCTACACAGGAATTAAGCAATCAGGTCGCGCTGGTGACCGGCGCATCGCGTGGCATTGGCCGCGCGATCGCGGAAGAGCTGGCGCGCCGCGGCGCGCGGGTAATTGGCACCGCGACTTCGGAGTCGGGCGCGGCGGCTATTTCGGACTATCTCGGGACCATGGGCGCCGAAGCCGGACGCGGCGCCGTATTGAATGTCAATGACGCGCAGCGTTGCGAAGAACTCGTCACCGGCATCCAGAAGGAATTCGGCGGTCTCTCGATTCTTGTCAATAACGCCGGCATCACCCAGGACCAGCTGGCCATGCGCATGAAGGACGAAGAGTGGGATGCGGTCATCGCCACCAATCTGACCGCAGTGGCGCGGCTGGCGCGCGCAGTCCTGCGCGGCATGATGCGGGCCAAACAAGGGCGTATCATTAATATTACGTCGGTGGTCGGCTCGGCCGGTAATCCGGGGCAAATGAATTACGCCGCGGCCAAAGCCGGCGTGGCCGGCATGAGCCGCGCGCTGGCGCGCGAGATCGGCAGCCGCAATATCACGGTCAATTGCATTGCGCCCGGGTTTATCGACACCGACATGACCAAGGCACTGAACGAGCAGCAAGTGGCAGCCCTGTTGCAGCAGATTCCAATCGGGCGGCTGGGGCAGCCGGCGGATATCGCCGCAGCCGTGGCCTTCCTTGCATCGCCGCAGGCAGGGTATATTACAGGCACGACATTGCATGTCAACGGTGGTATGTATATGAACTGAAACGGGCGAAAACCCGGCTGGGCGTGCGCAGGATGGCTTGGGCGCTCCCGGCAGTGTCATCGTCGTTTAAGGAAGTAGAATTGAAAGTGATTCATTGTGCCGCAAACCTGCTAAAATGCGCGCACTTTCCGTAACCCACAAACTGGAGGCATAAGATGTCCGATATCGAATTACGCGTTAAGAAAATCGTCGCTGAGCAACTCGGCGTAGCAGAGGCTGACATCAAGATCGAGTCATCTTTCGTGGACGACCTTGGCGCGGACTCGCTCGACACGGTTGAACTCGTCATGGCGCTCGAAGATGAATTCGAAATGGAAATCCCGGACGAGCAAGCTGAAAAAATTACCACAGTGCAGCAGGCAATTGATTACGCCAAGGCACACGTTAAAGCGTAAGCTGAATTGATCGACTCCAGGAGAATCGTTTGAGACGTTCGCTTCAACGTCGCGTTGTCATCACTGGTTTGGGTTGCGTTTCACCTATCGGCAACACGGTTGCCGAATCGTGGGATGCTTTGGTCGCAGGCAAGTCTGGCATTACGACTATAACCAAGTTCGATGCTTCGCCATTCACGACGCAAATCGCGGGTGAAGTAAAAGGTTTCAAGATCGAGGAATACATTCCTGCCAAGGAAGCGCGCCACATGGATACATTTATCCATTTCGGCATGGCGGCGGGAATTCAGGCGATACAGGATAGCGGCCTGGTCGTGACCGAAGCCAATGCCGAGCGTATCGGTGTGATCGTGGGTTCAGGTATCGGCGGTTTGCCGCTGATCGAAGAAACCCATGCAGAGATGACAAATCGCGGTCCGCGCCGCATCAGTCCTTTCTTTGTCCCGGCATCGATCATAAACATGATCTCTGGCAATCTTTCCATTAAATATGGATTGAAAGGTCCGAACCTGGCGATCGTTACAGCCTGCACTACGGGTCTGCATTGTATCGGGGCGGCCGGACGCATGATTGAATACGGTGATGCCGACGTCATGATTGCAGGCGGCGCCGAATCCACGATGTCGCCTCTCGGGCTCGGCGGTTTCGCCGCGGCGCGGGCGCTCTCATCGCGCAATGATGATCCTGCGACCGCATCCCGGCCGTGGGACCGCGACCGCGACGGCTTCGTGCTCGGAGAAGGCGCGGGTGTCATGGTGCTGGAAGAGTATGAGCATGCGAAAGCGCGCGGCGCGAAGATCTATGCCGAGCTGCTCGGCTTCGGCATGAGCGCGGATGCGCATCATATGACGGCGCCTCTGGAAGATGGAGACGGGGCACGCCGATGCATGGAAGCCGCGTTCGTCAATGCCGGGATCGATGTCGACCAGGTGGACTATGTCAATGCGCACGGCACCTCGACGCCGCTCGGTGACGTCGCCGAAACGGTGGCGATCAAGCGCGCGCTTGGCGATCATGCGAAGAAAATCGTGGTCAATTCCACCAAGTCGATGACAGGTCATTTGCTCGGCGGCGCCGGCGGGCTGGAATCGGTATTCACGGTGCTGGCAGTGCATCGCCAGTTATCGCCGCCGACGATCAACATCTTCAACCAGGATCCGGCTTGCGATCTCGATTACTGTGCCAACGTGGCGCGCGAGATGCCGATCCGGATTGCGGTAAAGAACTCGTTTGGTTTTGGCGGTACGAACGGTACGCTTATTTTCGGCAAAATCTGATGTTTCTCCACCGTTCACCCGTGTCTCGGCACGGGTGAACGTTCGGCAGCGTTTTTCCGATCATGTCCATTGCAATATCTGTCTTGGTGAAGCCATCCAGATTATTGCTTGTGCTAACCGCCGGCATGGGCCTGGCAGTCGTCCTTTCCGCTGGCAGAATGGTCTATGCGGAATTCGGCCATTATTCTTCTCTTCAACGGCTTTTAATTGCCGGCATCACGCTGCTGATCATGCTTTTGATCGCGATATGGGGATTTTTTCAAGCATTCTGGCAAAGAAAAACGTTTCGTATTGATATTTCCGCAATCGGACAAATTCGTTTAGCGGAATATAGCGATGTAGCTGTTTCACATGACAAGGAAAAGTTCCCGGAAAGGGAGTCAGATAGTGAGATGGTTCAATTAATGGGGGATTCGACAATCTGGCCGAACCTGTTGCTGTTGCGTTTCTGTACTGAACGCGGGCAGGTCATCGTGCTCCCAATATTGCCCGACAGCATTAGTTCGAATAGCTTCAGGGCCTTATCGGTTGCATGCCATTGGATTGCCGCGCACAATAATCGCGCTAATGACAAACTGGTTTAATAAGGAGAAGGGAAATTGAACTTTTCATATTTCGCCAAGTCAACAGTTAGCCGCGTACATGTTACTCAACGACAAGGAAATGGGGATTGACGACAGAACGCGACATTGATCAACTATTGGTTGAGCGCGTCCAGCGAGGCGATAAAAAGGCGTTCGAGCTATTAGTGACCAAGTACCAACGTAAACTGATGCGGCTTGTTTCGCGGCTTGTTCGCGACCAGGCGGAAGCAGAAGATGTTGTACAGGAAGCATTTATCAAGGCATATCGGGCTCTACCGCAGTTTCGCGGTGATTCCGCGTTTTATACTTGGTTATATCGCATTGGCATTAACACAGCGAAAAACTACCTTGTGACGCAGGGCAGGCGCGCACCGACTTCGACCGAGGCAGATGCCGAGGAAGCAGAAACTTTTGACGATGGGGACCACCTAAGAGACATCAATACACCGGAGTCAATGCTGGCGACGAAACAAATTGCGGAAACAGTGAATGTCGCAATGGATGCGCTGCCGGAAGAATTACGAATGGCGATCACATTGCGTGAAATCGAAGGATTAAGCTACGATGAGATCGCGGAAGCGATGGGATGCCCCATCGGTACCGTCCGCAGCCGGATTTTCCGGGCGCGTGAAGCCATCGCTGAAAAGCTGAGGCCGCTGTTGGGCACTGCGCTCGATAAGCGCTGGTAAAAAAAATAGAATACAGGTAGCACAGGGAAAGCGTGGCTTTGGCGAGG
Organism: Herminiimonas sp.; assembly: GCA_028292315.1. Classification (GTDB taxonomy): domain Bacteria; phylum Pseudomonadota; class Gammaproteobacteria; order Burkholderiales; family Burkholderiaceae_D; genus JAQGMO01. Next base: position 10,690 of record JAQGMO010000231.1, read on the forward strand.
TAATTATGGAAACGAAAAAAATGACGCAGGAAAGAATTTCGGCATTGTCCGACGGTGAATTGAGCGATGCCGAGATCGATTCCGTATTGGCGGATCTTCGTCGGCCGGATGGGCGCGCCGCGTGGGACGCCTACCAGCAGATCGGCGATCTGCTTCGATCGGATGACATGGCGGTTACGCTGAGCCCGGGCTTCGCGGCCCGCATGGCGGCACGTCTGGAAGCGGAGCCAACCATTATTGCGCCTGTACCTCGAGCTTCGGCGAGCATACCGGTGCGCGAAGCCACCAACGATGCTGCATTGCCCGGCAAACCTGCCATGCGTCGCTTCGCCATGCCAGGCATGGTGGTGGCGGCCGCAGCGGCGCTTACATTTATCGCCACGCCGCAACTGATGGTCGCCATCAAGGCCGGACCGGCAACGATGGAGACCACCACAGCGGTTGCGTCGGCCGGCGGCAGTGCTCCAGAGGCGTCGGTCATCGCTGCGGTCGGGCCGCAAAAGGTGTCCGCAACCGGCGGAAAATCACAGCCGGTCGTGCTGCGCAACCAGGGCCTGGATGAGTACCTGATGGCGCACCAGCGATTTTCTCCGTCGGTCTACAGCACGGCGCAATTTGCTCGCTCATCCACTTTCGCGAACGACTCCGGTAAATAATTTCTATGCGGCGAACATTGGGTTTTTTAAAGTTTGTCGTTGCGCTGTCAAGTTTAATCGCGTTTTCTGTTCATGCCGAGAATCATGTCGCGGCTGAAAGCAGGCGGGATGCACAGCTGTGGCTGAAGCGAATTCAGTCTGCGGCGCAGAAGCTTAACTACTCTGGAACGTTTGTCTATCAGCAGGGCAATCTGGTGCGCACCTCGCGTATCACGCATCTGCTGGACGGCAAGAACGAAATCGAAAAGCTGGAAGTGCTGGATGGCCAATCGCGCGAGTACATACGTAACAACGACGAGATAATCTGCTACGTGCCGGAATCCCGGACACTGCTGGTTGAAAAGCGCGGAACGAAGGATATTTTTCCCGCTATTCTGGCCGTTAACCCGTCCGAGCTGGCGGAGCAGTACGACATCCGCAAAGGCGAGACCGGCCGGGTCGCCGGGTTTGATAGCCAGTCGCTGTTGCTGGAGCCGAAGGACCGGCTGCGCTATGGCTACAAGCTATGGGCGGAACGGCACACCGGGCTTTTGCTGCGGGCGCAAACCATCAATGACAGGGGCGAGGCGGTCGAGCAGATCACCTTTACCCAGCTTTCGATCGGCAATATCGATCGTAATCAGGTCAAACCGAGCTTTGCCAATACGCGCGGCTGGCGTGTTGAAAATGCGGTGATGCATCAGATTGACTTGTCCGGTTGGTCGGTCAAGGGTGTACCGCCGGGATTCCGCAAGATCCGCGAAATGCGGCGGATATTGTCGGATGTCTCAGCCCCGCCTCAGGCAAACGGGCAGCCGGTAGAACGGGAAGTGTCGCAAATCGTATTTTCCGATGGCCTTGCCGCGATTTCGGTATTCATCGAGCCCGGCACCAAGAGTCGCACCGAAGGTTCGGTGCAGCAGGGCGCCATGAATATCGTTGGCAAGCGTCAAGGAGAATTTTGGCTTACTATTATAGGTGAAGTGCCGTCAAACGCAATTCAGCAAGTGGCGAACTCGATTGAATTCAAACCCAATAAATAGTGAATTGTGATTAGCGATTTTATGAAAACAGCGACTCCTGTTAAAAAAATCTTTTCTGTAATTCTTCTGGGCGCTATGAGCGCCTTTTTCGCGCCTTCCCTGGTTGGGCTGACGCCGCCGGCGGCCGCCGCCACAATGGCCGGCCTGCCCGATTTTTCCGACCTGGTCGATAAGGTCGGTCCGGCGGTCGTGAATATCCGGACGACGGAAAAAGCGAAGGTCGGACAAGGCGGCGCGCCCGGCGGCGACGATGCCGAGATGCAGGAATTTTTTCGGCGGTTTTTCGGCGTGCCGATGCCGCAACGGCCGGACACGCCGCGCGGCCGTCGGCCGTCGCCTGCCCCGCAGCAGGATGAGGAAGTGCCGCGTGGGGTCGGTTCCGGTTTCATTATTTCGGCCGATGGTTACATCATGACCAATGCGCACGTGGTGGAGGGCGCGGATGAAGTGTATGTCACGCTGACGGACAAACGCGAATACAAGGCCAAGATCATTGGCGCCGACAAGCGCACCGACGTCGCGCTGGTCAAGATCGAAGGCAGCAACCTGCCGCGCCTGGCGCTAGGCGATTCGACCAAACTGCGCGTCGGTGAATGGGTGATCGCGATCGGCTCGCCGTTCGGCCTCGATAACACGGTCACTGCCGGCATCGTCTCGGCCAAGTCGCGCGACACCGGCGACTATCTGCCGCTGATTCAGACCGACGTTGCGGTGAACCCCGGCAATTCGGGCGGACCGCTGGTCAATTCGCGCGGCGAGGTGATCGGCATCAACTCGCAGATCTATAGCCGTTCCGGCGGTTACATGGGAATTTCATTCGCAGTGCCGATCGATGAGGCGATGCGGGTATCTGACCAGTTGAAAACCAGCGGCAAGGTAACGCGCGGCCGGATCGGCGTGCAGATCGGCGAGGTGACCAAGGATGTTGCCGAGTCGCTCGGATTGCCGCGGGCGCAGGGTGCGCTGGTGCAGCGCGTCGAACCGGGCGGCCCGGCGGAGAAGGGCGGCGTCGAAGCGGGCGACGTGATCGTGAAATTCAATGGCACGGCGATTGAAAAGTCGAGCGATCTGCCGCGCATGGTCGGCAATATCAAGCCCGGAACCCGTTCCGTCGCGACCGTCTGGCGCAAGGGCGCCAACCGTGATCTGAACCTGACCGTCACCGAGATGGAGCCGGACAAGGTCGCCAAGCGGGTCGAGCCGAAGCCGAAGCCTGATCAAACGGTTAATACGCTGGGCCTGGCCGTCAATGATTTGAGTGAAGCGCAGAAGAAGGAGCTCAAGCTTGATGGCGGAGCAGTGGTGGAAACTGCGGAAGGCGCCGCAGCGCGCGTCGGCTTGCGCGCCGGTGATGTGATCTTGCGCGTCAATAACACCGATGTGAAGGATGCCAAGCAGTTCAACGCAGTGGTCGGCAAGCTCGAACCGAAGAAAACCGTGCTGCTGCTGGTGCGCCGCGGGGATTCGTCGCAGTTCGTGACGGTCCGGCCGGCGGCCTAGACCGCAGGCCTGCAGGGTGGGAAAGCGTCTCGATTTGCGGCGCGCGTTTCCACCCTGGCGGACGATGCGCTCCGATTCGATTCATGACTCACTTCACTCTCTATTCGCGATCCTGGTGCCATCTTTGCGATGACATGCTGCAAGCCTTGCGGGGCTACGCCGAACATCATCATTTCACGCTCGACGTCATCGATATCGATCTCGACGAAACCCTGGTCGCCCGCTACGATGAACTGGTGCCGGTACTGGTTGGCACGAAGAATGGCGGGCCGCCCAGGCAGTTATGCCACTATTTTCTCGATGCAAACAGCGTGGACGCATTTCTGGCCGAATGACGTTGTTTAGCCGGGCCTAAACCGGGGAAAACCCATTCTTCTCGGCTTTCCCCGTCGAAATCCGGTAAAATGCACTGATCGAATAACCTTCTGCACCAAGGCGCTCGCCTGGGGAGACCATCCCCCGCTCGGAGCGCCTTTTTTGCAATTGCATCTTAGTTAATGAATAACATCCGTAATTTCTCCATCATTGCCCATATCGATCACGGCAAATCGACGCTGGCTGACCGCATCATCCAGCTATGCGGGGGCTTGTCCGATCGCGAAATGGAAGCGCAGGTGCTTGATTCGATGGACCTGGAACGCGAACGCGGGATCACGATCAAGGCGCAAACCGCCGCCCTGAGTTACAAGGCGCGCGATGGCCAGATCTACAATCTCAACCTGATCGATACGCCGGGCCATGTCGACTTCAGCTATGAAGTCAGCCGCTCGCTGTCGGCTTGCGAAGGGGCGTGGCGGGTGGTGGACGCTTCGCAGGGCGTCGAGGCGCAAACGGTGGCCAACTGCTATACCGCGCTCGACCTCGGCGTTGAAGTGGTGCCGGTGCTGAACAAGATCGATCTGCCATCCGCCGACCCCGATAATGCGATCGCCGAAATCGAGGAAGTGATCGGAATCGACGCGACCGAGGCCGTGCATTGCTCGGCCAAGACCGGCCTCGGCGTACAGGACGTGCTGGAGTCGCTGATCCTCAAGGTGCCGCCGCCCAAGGGCGACCCGACGGCGCCGCTGCAGGCGCTGATTGTCGATTCATGGTTCGACAACTATGTCGGCGTGGTCATGCTGGTGCGCGTCATGAACGGCACGCTGCGGGCCAAGGAAAAGATCCTGCTGATGGCGAACGGATCGCAGCACCTGGTTGAAAGTGTTGGCGTGTTCACGCCCAAGTCGGTCACGCGCGAAACGCTTTCCGCCGGCCAGGTCGGCTTCATCATCGCCGGCATCAAGGAATTGAAAGCGGCAAAAGTGGGCGATACGGTCACGCTGGCCTCGAAGCCGGCGGCCCAACCGCTGCCCGGCTTCAAGGAAGTGCAGCCGCAAGTGTTCGCCGGCCTGTTCCCGGTGGAAGCCAATCAGTACGATGCCTTGCGCGACTCGCTTGAAAAACTCAAGCTGAACGATGCGGCGCTCCAATACGAGCCTGAAGTATCGCAAGCGCTCGGCTTTGGCTTCCGCTGCGGTTTCCTCGGCTTGCTGCACATGGAAATCGTGCAGGAACGACTCGAACGCGAGTTCGACATGGACCTGATCACCACCGCGCCGACCGTCATTTATGAAGTCGAACTGCGCGACGGCACCACGATCATGGTCGATAATCCGTCCAAGATGCCGGACCCCTCCAAGATCGAGGAAATACGCGAGCCGATCGTCATCGTCAACCTGTACATGCCGCAGGAGTACGTCGGCTCCGTGATCACGCTGTGCACCCAGAAGCGCGGCCTCCAGACCAATATGAGCTATCACGGCAAGCAGGTGCAGCTTACCTATGAAATGCCGATGGCGGAAATCGTGCTCGATTTCTTCGATAAGCTCAAATCAACCTCGCGCGGTTATGCGTCGATGGACTACGAGTTCAAGGAATATCGCGCGGCGGATGTCGTCAAGGTCGACATGCTGATCAATAGCGAAAAAGTCGATGCGCTGGCCATCATCGTACATCGTGCCAATAGCCAGTATCGCGGGCGCGCGGTCGCCTCCAAAATGCGCGAACTGATCCCGCGCCAGATGTTCGACGTGGCGATCCAGGCCGCGAGCGGCGCCAACATCATCTCACGTGAAAACGTCAAGGCGTTGCGCAAGAATGTGCTGGCCAAGTGCTACGGCGGCGACATCAGCCGCAAGCGCAAGCTGCTGGAAAAACAAAAAGCAGGTAAAAAGCGCATGAAGCAGGTCGGGTCGGTCGAGATTCCCCAGGAAGCGTTTCTGGCAATTTTACAAGTGGACGATAAATGAGTTTGCAAGCAATCCTTGGCAATTTCGCGTTGATTCTTTTTGTTCTGACCATAGCCACCGGCATAGTGTGGTTCCTGGATGTGTTCTATCTTTCGAAGCAGCGGCGCGCGCGCGCCGATGCGGCGCTCGCCGAGTTCGACGCTCGCAACGCGCGCCTTGCCGCGGACGGCGTCAAGCTGGAAGCGAGTGGGCGCAGCGCACTGGCTGCCAGCATTCTCCGGCAGCCGACCTGGATCGAATACTCGGGCAGTTTTTTCCCCGTTATTGCGCTGGTGTTTTTCCTGCGCTCATTCCTGTATGAACCGTTCAAGATTCCATCGAGTTCGATGGTGCCGACGCTGCAGATCGGCGACTTGATCCTGGTGAACAAATTCACTTACGGGATTCGCTTGCCTATCATTAACAAGAAGGTCGTCGACTTGAATACGCCGCAGCGTGGCGACGTGATGGTGTTCAAATATCCCAAGGATATGTCGCTCGATTACATCAAACGCGTCGTCGGCGTTCCTGGTGATAAAATAATATATAAAAACAAGCGCTTAACCGTGAATGGTAAAGAGGTTTCTTACCGGCCTCTGCCCGATTATCTGGATGAGGAGCATTTAAGCTACCATAAACAGTTTCTGGAAAACCTGTCCGGGACCGAGCACAAGATTCTCAACGATGAGCGGGCGCCGAGCTTTGTGCCCAATCCGGACCAGTTTCCCCAGCGCGAGCTATGCAGCTATAACGCCGAAGGGTTCGCCTGTACCGTCCCGGCTGGACAGTATTTTATGATGGGGGATAATCGGGATAACAGCCTGGATAGCCGCTATTGGGGATTTGTGCCGGATGAAAACATTGTCGGAAAGGCATTTTTTGTTTGGATGAATTTGGGCAATCTGAAACGAATCGGAAGTTTTCAATAGCCAATCGAGGAGCGAATTAATGGAATTACGGTCAAAAACAAGACAAGGCGGCCTCTCTATTACAGGCTTGATCATGGTTCTTTTTATAATGGGCGTGATCGCCGTTTTGGGTCTTAAGGTATTTCCGACCGTAACCGAGTATATGGCAGTGAAGAAGGCGATCGTTGCCGCCAAGGCAGCCGGCAACACACCAGCTGAAGTGCGCGCCTCATTCGACCGGCAGGCGGAAGTAGGATATATCGATTCGATCAGCAGCAAGGATCTTGAAGTGCAGAAAAACGGCGATGCGTATGACGTCAGCTTCGCTTATCAAAAGAAAATTCCGTTGGTCGGTCCGGCAAGCCTGCTGCTCGATTATGAAGGGTCAACGGCATCGGCGGCTAAGGCAAAGAGATCGCTTCCATAAAACCATAGAGGCATAAAGGCCAGCGGCAACGAAAATGGATGTTATGTTATTGCAAACCCGGCTAGGCCATACGTTCAGGGATGCGGCACTGTTGCAGCAGGCTTTGACGCATCGCAGCCATAGCAGTCTGCATAACGAACGGCTGGAGTTTCTCGGCGACTCGATACTCAATTGTGTGGTTGCATCGCTTTTATTCGAGCGCTACAGCAAGATAGATGAAGGCGATCTGTCGCGTTTGCGCGCCAACCTCGTCAAGCAGCAATCGCTGTATGAAATCGCCCAGCGCCTGGAACTGTCGCAGTTTCTGCGGCTCGGCGAAGGCGAATTGAAGTCGGGCGGATTCCGGCGTCCATCTATTCTGGCCGATACGCTCGAGGCGCTTTTTGGCGCCATTTTTTTGGATGCGGGCTTCAATGTTGCGCGCGATGTCATTCGCGCGCTATACATTCCGATCCTGGATACGGTCGATCCCAAAACCCTGGGCAAGGATGCCAAGACGCTGTTGCAGGAGTTCCTGCAAGGTAAAAAAATAGCGCTACCACAATACAACGTGGTCGCCACCCATGGTGCCGCGCATAACCAGGAATTCGAAATCGAATGCCTGGTCCCAAAGCTGGAGATCCAGGTGTTCGGCACTGGCGGCAGCCGCCGCGCCGGCGAGCAGGCGGCAGCCAAGCTGGCGCTGGAGGCGGTGCAGAACGCGCTGGTGAAGTCACCGTCCGGCACCCGCAAGAGCAAGCCGCGTACGGCTCAGCTGAAGCTGGCGGGAATCGCGACGATCCAGCCGGACGCGCCGGTGGAAGAAACGCCCCGGCCCGTAGTGGCAAAGCTGGTAGCGAAGGCCGAGCAGAAGGCCGAGCAGAAGGCGGAACAAAAGGCCGGGCAAAAGGCGGAAGCCGGGCCGGACGCGGACCTATCCGTCAAGGATGAAAAGCGCGAGGTCAGGGCAACGCCGAAATCCGAACCCAGAGCCGGTGTCGGCACAGGCAACGCTGCGGCCGTCAATGTCGCAGAGAGCGAGGCCGCTGCCGGCCCGGACAAACCCAAACTAGTCAACCAGTCGAAAACCGCATGACAGAATCTGTTGTACCACCTGACTTCCGATGTGGTTATATCGCCATCGTAGGCCGGCCCAATGTCGGCAAGTCGACGCTGATGAATGCCTTGATCGGCGCCAAGGTAAGCATTACTTCGCGCAAGGCACAGACCACGCGCCACCGCATTACCGGGATTCAAACCACGGCCGATGCGCAGTTCGTGTATGTCGACACGCCCGGATTTCAGACCCGCCATTCGAATGCGCTCAACAAGACATTGAACCGCACGGTGACCAATACCCTGACCGCGTCCGACGTCATCCTGTACGTGATTGAAGCAGGCACGTTCGGTCCGGCCGACCAGCAGGTGCTGGACCTGATTCCAGGCAATGTGCCCTGCATCCTGGTCATCAACAAATCGGACCGGATGATGGACAAGGCGAAACTGCTGCCGTTCGCACAGAAAATAGCGGCTAAACATGATTTTTCCGCAGTGGTGCCGGTCTCGGCCGAAAAGGGGTTTCAGCTGGATAATCTGCAGGGGGAAATCAGGAAACGGATGCCGGAGAATGCCCCGGTATTTGGTGAAGACGATATTACCGACCGCAGTGAAAAATTCCTTGCCGCGGAAATCGTGCGCGAAAAGGTATTCCGTTTTGTCGGCGATGAATTACCGTACACAAGCACGGTGCTGATTGAAAAATTCGAGCAGGAAGGCAATTTGAGGCGTGTCTTTGCCGCCATCCTGGTCGAGCGCGATATGCACAAGGCCATGCTGATCGGGCAAAAGGGCGCACGCCTCAAGGATATTTCGACACAGGCAAGGCTGGATATGGAAAAGCTGTTCGGCGGCCCGGTTTACCTGGAAGTGTGGGTCAAGGTCAAATCTGGTTGGGCCGACAATGAATTGGGCCTGCGCGCCTACGGATACGAGTAAGCCGGCAGATACTACGATGGACGTTTCCGCCAACGGCGTCACGCGCGGTCCGGACAAGTCCGTGCCGCGGGACGGGATCGGCGATATCGCCAAGATGAACGATATGACTGATACCACCAATCCGGCCAATCCGGCCGATCCGGCTAATACAAGCACAACCGATTTGCCGGCGGCCGACGGGATCGACGCCGCAGCCGTGCCGGTTTCCGCGCCGCCCGCCCGGCGTCCCAGAACGGTTGAGCGGGATAGCCGTATCGCGAATCAGCCCGGCTTCGTATTGCACAGCTACCCGTACAAGGAAACGAGCCTGATCGTCGACGTGTTTACGCGCGATTACGGCCGCGTTGCATTGATTGCCAAGGGCGCCAAGCGGCCGCATTCAAAGTTGCGCGGCGTGCTGCAGACTTTCCAGCCGCTGTCGGTTGGCTGGAGCGGCAAATCGGAAGTGCGCACGCTCACCGCGGCGGAATGGATAGGCGGCCTCCTGCCGCTGGAAAAGTCGGCCTTGCTATGCGGCTTTTACCTGAATGAATTATTGGTCAAGCTGCTGGCCCGTGATGATCCGCATCCGGCACTGTTCGACCAGTATGTCGCGGCGCTGAATCGCCTCGCCCATGATGAACCGGCGCCTATCGTTTTGCGCAAATTCGAGCTTGCCCTATTGAAGGAAACCGGGGTTGCCGGCAATATCACCAGGCTGAACATCGACGGGCAGGCGGTCGAGCCCGATCGGCAATACGTGGTCGATCCCGAGCGTGGCCCGCGTGCTGCGCTGCCGGCCGACACCTGGCCGCGGGTATCCGGCAAAACATTGCTCGATATGCAGAACGAAGACTATACCGACATGGCGACGCAATCCCAAAGCAAGTTCCTGATGCGTTTTTTACTCGCCCATCATCTTGGCGGCACGCCGCTCAATACCCGGCAGATATTGCTGGACCTGATGCAACTATAGTTTTGCCGAATAACCGCGGCGCTGAATAACTGCGGCGGCAAAGTGACAAAATAACGCTTCACCGAATCAAATTTTTGCCGACCACATCCACCACCATGAGCTTTCTTCACCCGGCCAGCCAGACCATCGAACTTGGCGTCAACATCGACCATGTCGCAACCTTGCGCAATGCGCGCGGCACGCACTATCCCGATCCGCTCAAGGCCGCGTTGCTGGCGGAACAGGCCGGCGCCGATGCGATTACCCTGCACTTGCGCGAAGACCGGCGGCATATTAAAGATGCCGATGTCGAGGCGATCCGGCCGCAACTGCTGACGCGGATGAACCTGGAAGCAGCAGTCACCAGTGAAATGATCGATTTCGCCTGCCGCATCAAACCGCAGGATGCCTGCCTGGTGCCGGAGCGGCGCGCCGAAATCACCACCGAAGGCGGACTCGACGTGGTACGGTACTTCTCTGAAGTACGGGCTGCCGTGCAGCAGTTGCAGGGCGAAGGCATCCGGGTCAGCCTGTTCATCGATGCAGACCGCGAGCAGATACAGGCGGCCTCGGAAGCCGGCGCCCCGGTAATTGAATTGCACACCGGCCGTTATGCGGAGGCGGCGGACGAAGCCGCATTAGAGCGGGAACTGGCGCGTATCCGGGAAGGCGTGCGGGAAGGGGTGAAACGCGGCCTGAAAGTCAACGCGGGGCATGGTTTGCATTACACCAATGTACAGGCGATCGCGGCACTACCGGATATTGCCGAACTCAATATCGGTCATGCCATCGTTGCCCACGCCATATTTGCGGGATGGGAAAATGCGGTGCGCGAAATGAAGGCCATCATGGTCGGCGCGCGTCAAGCCGCGGTGCGCCGATGATCTACGGCATCGGCACCGACCTGATCCAGATCTCGCGCATCGAGGGGGCGCTGGCCCGCAACGGCGAGCGCTTCGCAGAAAAAATCCTGGGCCCCGAAGAGCTGGAAAAATACCGCCGTCGCAAGGAAAAGGTCGAGGCGCGCGGGCTGCGCTTCCTGGCGACCCGCTTTGCCGCCAAAGAAGCATTTTCAAAGGCGATCGGTCTTGGCATGCGCATGCCGATGACCTGGCGCGCGATGCAGACGCTGAACGCGCCGGGTGGAAAACCGGTGGTGGTCACCAGCGGCGTGCTGAAGGAATTTATGGAAAAAAATGGCTTGACCGCGCAGGTGTCGATTACCGATGAAGCCGAGTACGCGGTCGCTTTTGTAATAGTGGAGAAGAAATGACAATAAAAATTAAACCAGCGGCATCGGCGTCGACGCCGGCACCCCTTGGTCCGGTGATGCTGGATGTGGTCGGCACCACGCTGGATGCCGACGATATTCGCCGCATCCGGCACCCGCTGACCGGCGGCGTGATCCTGTTTGCGCGCAACTATGAAAACCGTGCCCAGCTGACCGCGTTGACGGCGGCGATCCATGCCGAGCGGCCCGGCGTGCTGATTGCGGTGGACCATGAAGGCGGGCGCGTGCAGCGTTTCAAATCCGACGGTTTTACCAGGCTGCCGGCCATGCGGACGCTTGGTGAACTGTGGGAGCGCGATGTATTGCAGGCGACCAGGGCGGCGACCGATGTCGGCTTTTTGCTGGCCGCGGAATTGCGCGCCTGCGGTGTGGACCTGTCATTTACGCCGGTGCTCGATCTCGATTACGGCGAGTCGGGCGTGATCGGCGATCGGGCCTTCCACCGCGATGCGCGGGTAGTCACGCTGCTGGCGAAAAGCCTGAATCACGGATTGGCCCTGGCCGGAATGGCGAACTGCGGCAAGCACTTTCCGGGGCATGGCTATGTCAAAGCAGATTCCCATGTGGCGATTCCGGTGGATGAACGCAGCCTGGACCAGATTATTGGCGAAGATGCCGCGCCGTACGACTGGCTCGGCCTCGGATTGGCGGCGGTGATGCCGGCGCATGTGATTTATCCGCAAGTCGACCCGCACCCGGCCGGCTTCTCGAAAAAATGGCTGTCGATGTTACGTGGGAAAATGCGTTTTGAAGGGGTGATTTTCAGCGACGATTTAAGCATGGAAGGGGCGAGCGTCGCCGGCGGCGTGATTGACGGAGCGAATGCGGCGCTTGCGGCCGGCTGCGACATGGTATTGATCTGCAATTCGCCGGATAAGGCGGATCAGTTGCTGGACGGCCTGGCGCCTGATGCCGGCAGCATGGAATCGGCTGCGCGCATTGCCTCGCTCGTGCCGCAAATGCCTGCGTGCGGCTGGGATGCATTGCAAGAGGATGCCCGTTATAAAGCGGCACAACGGACAGTCCGGGACCTGGTATAAGGATACGCCGCCCGGCGTCGGCACACTGCCGGCCCGGTCGGACGGGCCGCACGTTCACGGATGATCCTGTAACCTTATTTCAACTATTGTTGACGCTGAAATGTCTGAAACCGAGCCTCTCGATCCCCGCGCAGTCATCCTGGAAACGGTGGCCAAACTGCCGCACCTGCCCGGCGTCTACCGCTATTTCGACGCGGACGACAACCTGCTGTATGTCGGCAAGGCGCGCGACCTCAGGAAGCGGGTATCGAGCTATTTCCAGAAAACGCTGACCAGCCCGCGCACGGCGATGATGGTCGACCGCATCGCGCGGCTCGAAACAACGGTCACCCGCAGCGAAGCCGAGGCCCTGCTGCTGGAAAACAATCTGATCAAGACCCTGCAGCCGCGCTACAACATTCTGTTCCGCGACGATAAATCCTATCCCTATCTGAAACTCACCGGGCAGGAATTTCCGCGCATGGCTTACTACCGCGGCGCGGTCGACAAGAAAAACCAATACTTCGGGCCATTCCCGAGCGCATGGGCAGTCAAGGAATCGATGCAGATTTTGCAAAAAGTATTCCTGATCCGCACCTGTGAAGATTCCGTCTTCGCCAACCGTACCCGGCCGTGTTTACTAAACCAGATCGGCCGCTGCAGCGCGCCGTGCGTCAATGCAGTCTCGAAAGAGGACTACGCGGCCGACGTGGAAAACGCGGCACGCTTTCTGCGCGGACGGCAGAACGAAGTGCTCGCATCGCTGGAAAAGAAGATGCACACCTACGCGGAAGAGCTGAAGTTCGAGCAGGCAGCCGCGGTGCGCAACCAGATTACGGCGCTGTCCCGCGTGCTGCACCAGCAAACGATGGAGACCGGGGGCGACGCCGATATCGACATCATCGCCGTCACGGTGCAGGGCGGGCGCGCCTGCGTCAACCTGGCGATGGTAAGGGGCGGGCGGCACCTCGGCGACCGCGCCTATTTCCCGGTGCATGTCGAAAGCGCGATAGCGGCCGGTGACGAGGCGATCGAAACGGAAGTTCTCAAGGCTTTCCTGGCGCAACATTACATCGATAAATTCATCCCCGGCACGCTCATCCTCGGGGTTGAGCTGAATGAGCCGGAACTGATGCTGGCATTGATGGAGCAATGCGGCCACCGCATCAACCTGGTGTTCCAGCCGCAGGGACAGCGCCGGCAATGGCTTGAAATGGCGCAGAAGGGCGCCGAGATATCGCTGGCGCGGCTGCTATCCGAGCAAGGTTCGCAGCAATCGCGGACGCGCGCCCTGGTCGATGTGCTCGGGATCGATGTTGCCGACATCGAGGCCTTGCGCGTGGAGTGCTTCGACATCAGCCACACGCAGGGCGAAGCGACCCAGGCGTCGTGCGTCGTGTTCCATCACCACGCGATGCAGAACGGCGAATACCGTCGCTATAACATCAACGGCATCACCCCCGGCGACGATTATGCGGCGATGCGCCAGGTGCTGATGCGGCGTTATGAAAAAGTCGCCAACGGGGACGGCATCATGCCCGATATCGTCCTGGTCGACGGCGGCAAGGGCCAGGTCGAGATGGCGCGCCAGGTATTCGTGGAACTCGGCCTCGATATCGGCCAGATCGTTGGCGTAGCCAAGGGGGAAGGGCGCAAGGTAGGCCTGGAAACCCTGATCTTTGCCGACCAGCGGCCGCCCCAGGAGTTGGGCAAGGAATCGGCGGCGCTGATGCTGATCGCCCAGATCCGCGACGAGGCGCACCGCTTCGCCATCACCGGAATGCGCGCCAGACGCGCAAAAGCGCGCCAGACGTCGCGATTGGAAGAAATTGAGGGGATAGGCGCCAAGCGCCGGCAAAAGCTGCTGGCGCGCTTTGGCGGCCTGCGCGGCGTTGCTGACGCCAGCGTGGAGGATATCGCTTCGGTTGATGGCATTTCGCGACAGCTGGCTGAAGACATTTACAAGCAATTGCATTAAATTACGCATGCCATGAATAATGGCCTTCACTTTTAAAATCCAGAACAACAAGAACCTGCCATGCCGCTTAATATTCCGATTCTCCTCACCTGGTTGCGCGTTGCGCTGATTCCATTGATGGTAGGCGTTTTCTATCTGCCGGATGCCTGGCTGCCGCTGCAGGACAAGGGGATCACCTCGGCCGGCATTTTCATCGTCGCGGCGATCACGGACTGGTTCGACGGCTTCCTGGCCCGGCGCTGGAACGAGACCTCGGCGTTCGGCGCGTTCCTCGACCCGGTAGCCGACAAGCTGATCGTGGCGGGCGCCTTGCTGGTGCTGGTCGAGTTTCATAATCTGAATGCGATTATTGCTTTCATTATTATCGGTCGCGAAATCACCATCTCGGCATTACGGGAATGGATGGCCCAACTGGGCGCATCGAAATCGGTCGCCGTCAGTTCCATCGGCAAGATCAAGACAGTGGCGCAGATGGTGGCCATCCCGATGGTGCTGTTCAACGGCACGCTGCTCGGCGTGATCGATACGCGGGTCTGGGGCGAGTGGATGCTGGCGGTGGCGGCGGTGCTGACGGTATGGTCGATGTTTTATTATCTGCGCAAGGCATGGCCGCTGATCAAGGAGACTTCCGGCCACCTGCATTAACGATCGGAGAATGAAATTTCGCATGATTTTTCAGGAAAAGCGGCTCGCTCCCTTGACAACAATTTTCAATCCTTTATAGTGACGTCACTTCGTAACGCGGGAGTAGCTCAGTTGGTAGAGCGCAACCTTGCCAAGGTTGAGGTCGAGAGTTCGAGACTCTTCTCCCGCTCCAGAAATTCAAAAAAGGAAAGCGCGCAGTCAGCGCTTTCTTTGTAACTGAATCCGGCGCCTGCCGTCGCGATGAATCAAAAGGTCCTGCGGGGCCTTTTTTGTTTTCGGCGCCTGTTTCTTCAGAGTCCGCCTGTCTTCAGATTCCACTCCTTTCAGGGCACTGCGTTCGGATTCACTGCTTTCAAATTGCAGTGCCTTCAGATTACCTATTCGCGGTTTCCGCTGTTCGGCCGGCACAGCGGCGTCATGCATGGAATGCCTTGAACGATATGGTCGTCTGGCTTCGCAAACATTCCTGTAATCCTGAAAACTTTATCGCCAAAAAAAGCCGCTCCCTTGACATCGCTTTTGGATCATCTATAATGGCGTCTCTCTAGCGATGCGGGAGTAGCTCAGTTGGTAGAGCGCAACCTTGCCAAGGTTGAGGTCGAGAGTTCGAGACTCTTCTCCCGCTCCAAAAATTCAAAAAGGGAAGCT
>JAQGMO010000400.1 GCA_028292315.1 Herminiimonas sp.
GTCAATATGGAATTGACGACCTTGCTAAAGCGACATGCGGGGGCGATTTGGGCCGATGTTCAGCACTAAGACAGTCCAATGGATGACGATTGGGCCTATGCCACAATGATCCGGACAATAGAACTCCTCCAAGAGAATCGAAATCCTTTTATTCGCGGACGTTCCGTCATGATAGCGAATAAAATTTTACAAATCGGCCTTACAAATGGCCAAAGCTACGGGAATATTGTGTCCGCGAGGTATGCATCCTTCTCGACTGTGCACACGCATATTCACTCATCTATGCTTCAGGTCAACATTGCCCATAGACTTTCTCATCTACAGACCCAACCTGCACTCTTTGTCGTACTTCCAGAGGCAACAACCTCGACAGAAATCGTGACGACAAGAAAGACATTAGAGTTACTCAACGAAATAGAGTCTGCGGGAGTAACTCCATTCTACGACCACGACCCTTCCGCAGTGGCGTTGAAGATTAAAAATTGGGCGTCGATGTAGTCCAGAGCCAGCCGCGCAAGTACGGCCTGCTCATGCGGCAGCCGGCTGCAGCACCCGCGCCAGGATTCGCTCTTCCAGCTCGGCAAAGCGCGGATTGCCGCGCGACCTCGGCCGTGGCAGGTCGACCCGGCAGTCCAGCGTGATTGCGCCAGCCTCGATCAGCACGACCCGGTCGGCCAGCGCCACTGCTTCCTGCACATCATGGGTGACCAGCAGCGCCGTGAAACCGCGCGCCTGCCAGAGTGTCTCTATCATCTGCTGCATCTCGATGCGCGTGAGCGCATCCAGCGCGCCTAGCGGCTCGTCCAGCAGCAGCAGTTGCGGGTCATGCACCAGCGCGCGCGCCAGCGCCACCCGCTGCCGCTGGCCGCCGGACAGCACCGCCGGCCATTCGTGGGCGCGGTCTTGCAGACCGACCTGGCGCAGCGCGGCACCGGCGTCGCTCCGTCTGGGCAGGCCCAATGCCACGTTTTCGTCGACGCGCTTCCACGGCAGCAGGCGGGAATCCTGGAACATCACGCGCGTTTCAGGCCGGGCGTCGCCGTCGCCGTAGCGCACGGTGCCGCCATCCGGCGGCTCCAGGCCTGCAAGCAGTCGCAGCAGCGTGCTTTTTCCACAGCCGCTGCGGCCGACCACCGCGACAAATTCTCCTGCGCCGAGCGTCAGGTCCACACCGCGCAGCACCTGGCGCCCGCCATATGATTTGCTCAAACCCTGCGCGGCAACCGCAACGCCTCGCCGCGCCGTGGCGGTTGCCTGCACGCTGGCCTGTTCGACTGGACTGATCTGCATGTTGTCATTCTCTTTCTATGTTAACTACCTTGCTGATAGCCCGGATGCCAGCGCAGCCAGTAGCGCTCCAGGCTGCGCGAGAGTACGTCCGCCAGCTTGCCCAGCAGGGCATACAGAAGGATGCCCACCAGGACGACGTCGGTCTGCAGGAACTCACGCGCATTCATGGTCATGTAGCCAATGCCCGATTGCGCCGAAATGGTTTCCGCCACGATCAGCAGCACCCACACCAGCCCCAGCGAAAACCTGACCCCGACCAGGATGGACGGCAAGGCGCCGGGCAAAATGACATCGCGATAGAGCGGCCAGCCTGACAGACCGTAACTCCTGGCCATCTCGATCAAACCCTTGTCGACAGAACGGATGCCGTGAAAGGTATTCAAATAGATCGGAAAGAAAACCCCGATCGCCACCAGGAACAGCTTGGCCGTCTCCTCGATGCCAAACCACAGGATGACCAGCGGTATCAGGGCCAGCGCCGGAATATTGCGCACCATCTGCAGCGTGGTGTCGAGCAAGGTCTCGGCGCTGCGGAAGGTGCCGGTCAGGAGCCCCAGCAGCAGGCCCAGGCCGCCGCCGACGGCAAAACCATAGATCGCCCGGCCCAGGCTGACCTTCACATGCGTGTAAAGCTCGCCGGACTCCGCCAGTGTCCGGAACGCGCGCGCCACTGCCAGCGGCTCCGGCAGGATGCGGCTCGACAGCCAGCCGAACTGGCTGGCTGCCTGCCATACGACCACGAGCAGCAGTGGCACCAGCCATGGTGTCAGCTGCCGCAGCCATACGGCGCCGCTGAATATGCTGTTGCGCTTGCGGTAAGTGACGGCAGCCGCGGTGGTGGCGGCGGTGGCCGGTATCGCGCTCATGTTTGCACCTTCAGCTCTGCGACGCTTTGGGATACAGGCCATTGGCGACAACCTCGCCGAACGGCCCGGACAGGTTCTGCTCGCTCACCGCCGCCTTGCCCTTGCCCAGCAGCGGGAACACCAGCTCGGCGAAACGGTAGGACTCTTCCAGGTGCGGATAACCGGACAGGATGAAGGTTTCAATTCCCAGCTCCGCATACTCGCGCATGCGCGCGGCCACTGTCTCGGGATCGCCGACCAGCGCGGTGCCGGCGCCGCCACGCACCAGGCCGACGCCAGCCCACAGATTGGGCGAGACTTCCAGCTTGTCGCGGCGGCCGCCGTGCAGTGCGCTCATGCGCCGCTGGCCCTCGGAATCCATCCTTGAAAATGCGGCCTGGGCGCGGGCAATCACGTCGTCATCCACATGGCTGATCAGTTCCCCGGCCGCCTTCCATGCGGCCTCATTGGTTTCGCGCACGATCACGTGCAGCCGTATGCCGAAACGCAGCGTGCGGCCATGCCTGGCGGCGCGTGCGCGGAGGTCGGCAATCTTCTCGGCCACCGCAGCCGGCGGTTCGCCCCAGGTCAGGTAGACGTCGACCTGTTCCGCCGCGAGTTCATGCGCGGCCTCGGAGGAGCCGCCAAAATAAAGCGGCGGATACGGCTTTTGCACCGGCGGATACAAGGTCCTCGCGCCCTTGACCGTGATATGCCTGCCTTCGAAGTCGAAACCGTCGGGGCCGCCCTCGCCGGCCAGCGTCGCGCGCCAGATGCGCAGAAACTCGTCAGAGATCTCATAGCGGGTCGCATGGTCGGCGAGCACGCCGTCGGCCAGCATCTCGGCCTCGTCGCCGCCCGTCACCACATTGATCAGCAGCCTGCCGTTGGAAAGCCGGTCGAAGGTCGATGCCATGCGCACCGCCAGCCCTGGACTGGACAGGCCGGGACGCACCGCCACCAGGAATTTCAGGCGCCGGGTTTCGCCTATCAGGCTGGACGCCACCACCCATGCGTCTTCGCACGAGCGGCCCGTGGGCAGCAGCACGCCGTCGTAGTCCAGCGTGTCGGCCGCGACCGCCACCTGGCGCAGGTAGTCGTAGTCGACCGGACGCGCGCCTTTCGTTGTGCCAAGGTAGCGGCTGTCGCCGTGGGTGGGGAGGAACCAGAAAATATTCAGCGTCATGACAGTGGCCTATTTGCTCGATTGCGCGACCAGGGGCTGCCAAACGATGTCGGCGACCCGCAGCGGCTTGGGTATCAATTTCAGTTTTGCAAACACATCGGCGATGCGCTGCTGTTCTTCGATCACAGCCGGCGTAATCGGCTTTACGCCATAGGCGTAACGCTCGACCGCCAGGGCCACGGTGGCGGCGTCGAGTCCGGTCTGGCCGGACAACACGGCGGCAGCATCCCCGGGGTTTGCCAGACCCCATTCATCCACCTTGACCAGCTCCTCAATGATCACGCGCACGATGTCCGGGTGCTTGTCGGCATAGGGACGCGACGCCAGGTAAAACTGATGGTTCGACACCAGCCCGCGTCCGTCAGCCAGCACGCGCGCGCCAAGCTGGCTTTCAGCGGCTGCCAGGAACGGGTCCCAGATGACCCAGGCATCGACGCTGCCGCGTTCGAATGCCGCCCGCGCATCGGCCGGCGGCAGGTAGACCGGCGTAATGTCGCTGTACTGCAACCCGGCTTTTTCAATCGCCCGCACCAGCAGGTAATGCACGTTCGAGCCCTTGTTCAGCGCGACCTTCCTGCCTTTGAGTTCCGCCACCGACTTGAGCGGCGAACCCTTGGGCACCACGATGGCTTCGGCACGCGGCGCCGGCGGCTCGTTGGCGACATAAACCAGATTGGCGCCCGCCGCCTGGGCAAAGATGGGCGGCGCCTCCCCGACCGTGCCGAAGTCGATGCTGCCGACGTTAAGCCCTTCCAGCAGTACCGGACCGGCCGGGAACTCGGTCCACCTGACATCGATGCCCAGCGCCGCCAGCCGCTTGTCCAGCGTGCCACGGCCTTTGAGCAGGGTCAGCGTTCCGTATTTCTGGTAGCCGATGCGTAGCGTGCGCTTGTCCTGGGCGGATGCAAGGCCGCTCACTGTTGCGGTCAGCGCGGTAATGGTGGCAGCGGAGAGCACGGCTAGGGTACGCCGCTTCGCCAGCCGGTTTTTTTGTGTCTTGGTCATGGTTTATCCTGATCTGTTTAATGTTCGGAAAACGATTGGGCGAAAGCGCCCTCCCGACCGATGCAC
>JAQGMO010000308.1 GCA_028292315.1 Herminiimonas sp.
GGGTCTTGGAAATAGCCCCCGTAGCCTCCCCAGAATGTATCTTGAGCAGGCTTGATAATAACGGCTCCGGCATCTTGCGCTTGCTTCATTACGGTATCGACCTCCGTTCTCGAAGAGACGTTGTGCCCGAGAGTGAATTCTGTAGCGCTTCGCATTGCCAGTGGAAGACCGGAGTCATGCGCGATGCTATTACGAGGCCAAACCGCCAGTTTCAGACCTGCCTGCAAGTCAAAGAAAGCGACAGCGCCATGTTCAAACTCTTTGCCGATAATTCCTTCGGTCCTGAGACCAAGGCCAGCGCGGTAGAATTCAACGGCGCGCTCCAAGTCATCGACCCCAATCGTGATAACGGTAATGCGTGGTTTCATAGACGCGCTTTCCTTTAGGTATATTCAGGTGCCAAGACGGTAACTATGCCACTTGCCTCAGCGGCATCGGGTTTTCTTCACTCCTATCGACAAATTCAATCTTTATGCCGCTTTTCAGTAACCAGTATCGAGAAATCTTAATTTACGAATTACCTGGGCAGCGTTCCGTCGTTGTTGTCTGACATCGGCACGACGTATACTGCCTACTTTTTACGGCATAAGCCTGAAATCGGAGTTTGTCAGGAAAGTGTGACGCAGCGGAGATCGATGTAAGATCTTCCTCGCGCTACAATAACTTATCCACAGTGTGATCCCTATGTCGCAACCGGTTCCCTTTCCAATTCGCAAGGAGTGCCCACCCGGCGCTTGCATATGTGATCGCGATGGCCTGTTGAACGACCCTTGCGGCGATATTCGCGTATTGAGATTGACGAGGGAAGAAGAGAAAAAGCTCATCGCGCGCATCGAAAATATTTCGACCTATGCCGAGTTGAGACACATTGAAGAGCGCATGCAGGCACAATTGGGCATTGTCCTTCAAATTACGCCAAGTATTCATGAAGTGCGCACCGTGCGTGGCTTCAGCATCCAGCTTGTGGAGCGCCCGGGGCTTTGCAAAAAAATCCGGCAAACCATTCCCGCCGCCGTTCGCAGGTGTCTGGAAAAGAATCCGGCCATTGTTTATGCGCTCCTTGACGCAGGTGAGCTCTTTGGCGCGGGCTAAAAAGAACGCTGATTTCCTTCCGTCCCGAGGAAACGCGGGCCGCGCCGACGGGAAAGCATGTCAGCCACGTCCGGCAACAGGCGCACCTGGCGACCCCACAAAATCCACGAACCCGTGAAGGAATCGCTGTAATTGCCCCTTCATTTTTTCATCCACCATGTCGCCGTTTTCATTGAATACGCTTGCTGCGCGAGACACCAGCAGACGCCCGCCAAACCAGGGCTGCATACCCAATGTGCGCAGCACGGGAAGCCAGGCGTCTTGCGCGAGGATGGTGCCAAATCCGCCAGGCGACGCGCCGATGACGGCAACCGGACGATTGCCGAATACCCTCGGAATGTCGGCCGGGGGCCGCGACAGCCAGTCGACCGCATTTTTAAATACACCCGGTATGCCATTGTTATATTCCGGCGTCGCCAACAGCAGGCCGTCCGCGGCTGTAATCCGGTCTTTTAGCTGCGCAACCGGATCAGGAATTCCATCATTGGCTTCGACATCTCCATCATAGAGGGGAATGTCTTTGATGCTTGCGATTTCCAGGATGGACCCCGGCGGCATCATCCCTCCCGCCGCGCGCAACAGCGCCGCATTGAATGAAGCGGTACGCAAGCTTCCGGCAATGCCGACGATCGTCGTCATGATTTTCTCCGCCTCATCCCTTCACGCATACCACCTGCTTCAAGGTATGCACAACTTCCACCAGGTCGCGCTGCGCCGCCATCACCGCATCGATATCCTTGTAAGCCATCGGTATTTCATCAATGACAGTCGCATCCTTGCGGCATTCGACGCCTTGTGTCGCCCTGACCTGGTCGTCGATCGTGAAGCGCCTTTTTGCTTCGGTACGGCTCATTGTGCGTCCGGCGCCGTGGCTGCAGCTATGGAAACTCTCCGGGTTGCCTTTGCCGCGCACGATGTAGCTTTTCGCGCCCATCGAGCCGGGATGATCCCCAACTCGCCCAAGCGCGCGGACATGGCGCCTTTACGCGTCACGAATATATCCTTGCCGAAGTGCGTTTCCTTTTGCACATAGTTGTGGTGGCAGTTCACCGCTTCCACATGCGTCTCGAACGGTTTGGTAATGACGGTACGTACCGCCGCGATCAGATTCTGCATCATCACTTCGCGGTTCATGCGGGCAAATTTTTGCGCCCAGCTCACTGCTTCGACATAGTCGTCATAGTGCCGCGTGCCTTCGCGCAAATACGCCAGATCCTGATCGGGCAGATTGGCGAAATGCGATCGCATATCCTGTTTCGCCAGTTCGATGAAGTGCGACCCGATTGCATTGCCCACGCCGCGCGATCCGGAGTGCAGCATGAACCAGACGAAGCCGGTTTCATCGAGGCAGATTTCGATGAAATGGTTGCCTGAGCCTAACGTTCCCAGGTGACGATAGTTATTAGTGTTTTTTAATTTGGGCGCCTTCAGGCAAATCGTATTGAATTCATCCTTCAGCTGCGACCATGCCGCATCAACCGGTTTCGGCGGGGTCTCCCACGACCCTTTATCGCGCCCCTTGAATCCTCGCGTTTTCGGCGACATCCCGTGCGGAACCGCTTTTTCGATCGCGCGCCGCAACGCTCCCAGACTATCCGGCAGATCGTTCGCTGTCAGCGTGGTTTTTGCCGCCATCATGCCACATCCGATATCCACACCTACTGCCGCCGGTATGATGGCGCCCATAGTCGGAATCACGCTGCCTATAGTCGAGCCTTTACCCAGATGCACATCGGGCATTACGGCAATATGCTTGTAGATGAACGGCATCCTGGCGATGTTACTCAACTGGCGCTTTGCTTCCTCTTCCACCGGCACGCCCCTGGTCCACATCTTCGCCGGGCGTCCGCCCTCGGTGTTCAGCACATCGTAGTCTTCGTTTTTCATCATCATCTCTGCTTCAATTTAATTCAATTCAAATTTGTCCACAAAGGGCGCCAGATCCTTAACCGCTTTACGCTCGAGTTTCGCTTTGAAAATGTGTTGTTTATCCTCTGCGCTGTATTAACCCATATGGTGAAAAAAATACGGAATTCAATGAAAGAGGCATGTTTGGCCATCATTAAAAACAAGTAGAGCGGCACGCGTTGCAATTGGTAACAAAGGCTGAAAAGGAATATGTCGGTTGAAGCAGTGATCAAAGCATAGGGAACAACAAGCCGGCGCTGCCGGGACCTATGCTCACCGGGCCGGTTTATTCGATGTTGGTTTGCATCAGTAAGCGTCATCTTACGCACC
>JAQGMO010000182.1 GCA_028292315.1 Herminiimonas sp.
GTCGCCACCCTGCCGGTGCTGTTATTGAGGATCAGTCCGTTGGCATTCACATTGAATTGCGAATACTGGTTGCGCGAGACGCCGGCGCGGCTCGGCGGCGCAATCAGCACGATCGGCACGCCGTTGCCGGCGGCGTCCAGCAGCGGACGCTGGCCGGACGGCGCAGCGGGGCTCGCGCTGAGCGGCAGGCGTGGCGGCGTGGATTGCGCCCATGCCGGCATGGCGCCTTGCGCCGCCAGTACGGCGACCATGGCGCGCGCCACATTGCGCATGCGGCGTCCTGCCCTCGCATCGCGGTCCAAACTGTTCGATTTCGTTCGCATGATCATGGCTTCCCCTGGAAGTGACTGGCTGCGGATTAAAAAGCGTAAGTAAGCGAGAGGTACAGGTTCCAGCGTGAGGTCTGGAATCCCGCGGGTTTGTACAACGGCGTTCCCATTGCTAGCTCGAACTGCAGATCGGCATGCTTGCCGCGCACGCCGACCGCTGCGCCGGCGAGCCTGGTGCCGATCAGATCGACGGCGGACGGTCCCCACACGCGGCCAAAATCCGCGCCGATGAAGGCCAGGGTATCGACCCGTTCAAGCAAATCGAACGGCATCGACAAGTCATTGCGCAGGTAGTAGCCGCTCTCCGCCAGCAGGACGGCCTCGCCGTCGAAGCCGCGCACCGTGCACCGGCAGCCGATGGCGATCTGGTCGACCGCCAGCGTGGTATCGCGGGTATGCTGGGCCCGCAAGGTTGCCAGGTAACGCGCCGGCGCGGCCCCGATCCTGAGCGGTTGATCGAACGCGGCAGTCAGCCCCCAGATCGCGGGACGCAGCGTGAGACCGCCGTCGGCCGCTCCCGGCAAGTCCTCCTGCGCATCGCGCCATGGCATGCCGCGCCGGTAGCCCAGCTCGAATTCGATGCTGGCATCGCCGATCAGCTGCCGGTAGTTCACGCCGGTTTCAAGCTGGCTGGTGCGGCGCTGCTGCACGATCAGTTCGACATCGTCAAGAAAGCTGTTGGCGCGGCGCGTGCCGGCGGCCGCGAACAGGCCGAAGCGGGCGGCGCTCGTGCGCAGCATCACGCGATTCCAGCGCAGCTCGGTCGACCTGCTCTTGCCGCTCGACAGAAAGCGCGCCGTGGTGCCTTGCACCCGTTGCGCAAAGCGGCTTTCGCTGCGGCTGATCGTGAACAGGTTGTAGCCCCACGGGATGCTGTAATTCAGCGCCAGCGACTGGCTGCGATGATCGGCGTTCAGCCGCTCCACGTTGGTGCTGGCCGATAGCGAGACGATGTCGGAAAGGCCGAATGGATTGTCGAACGCCAGATGACCCGACAATTGCGTGCTGCCGAGCGCGTCGGTGCCGGAATTATCGAGCGCGATGCCGCCGCGCAGGCGCTCGCGCAGGCTGGCCGGCTGGCGCATGAGCCGGATGACGCTGGTATCGGCGGTCGGGCCCGGCTCGAGTTCCAGCACCACGTTTTGCGACGGCAGGCGCCGCATTTGCTCGATCCCCTGTTCCAGGTCGCGCAGGTTCAGCATATCGCCGCGGCCGGCCGGAACCGCATTGCGCCAGGTGCCCCAGGCATGGCCGGCCGGCCGCGCCGCATCGGCGACGGTTGCCCGCACCTCCGCCACGCGCCCGATATGCAACTGAAACGTGATGACGCCATCGCCCAGGTTCTGCTGCGGAAGCGTCACCCGGCTGGTGACATAGCCAGCCTCGACCAGCGTTGTGTCGAGCGCCTGCGCGATGACCCTCAGCCCGGCAGCGCCGACGCAGCGGCCGAGAAAGGGCTCCGCAGCATCGGCCAGCCAGTGAAAACGGATCGCATCGGCGCCGGTCAATTTGACCGCATGCAGCGGGAAGCAAGGCGTTTCAACCGGAATCGCCGTTGCCGGCTTGCCGGCGCCGCCCGGTTGCAGCATGTCCGGCCGCGGCGCGCCGCCCTGTTTGAGCGCGCGTGCACGCTCTTCCTCGCGCCGCAATTGCTGCTCGATCGCCTGGCCCGCCGATGGGGCCGCCGGCGAAACCGGCGCTTGCGCCTGTGCGAGCAGAGCGGGACTCGCCAGCGCAGACAAGACGGCCGACCAGCCGAATAAGCAGATGCATGCCCTTGCACCAATAGCAACGACGAATGCGGTGCGCCGCATAGGCCGCGCATGGACAGGTAAAACAGGTTGTGCAGCCGATGTCATCATCCGAATGGAAAACCGATTAGAGGTATTACACCGGCACCGGCACCGGCAGTTGGCATTGAGTAATAGGGCCAGCGCACTGTCGGCACCACGCGAAGGGGGCGATGCTAGCACCCCGATTACCGTGGACTGATAACAATTAGCGGCAGAAAGATTGCGCTAACATTTAATTAAGAAAGCGGGTCGCACCGTGTAAGAAAGGGGGAGCACCACCGTGTTTGAAGCAGGCCGGATCGGCAGCAAACCATGGGATGGAGGCTGAGTGGAAATCGAAGTGACGCGTACTTGGCCGATAGGACGCATTTATGCGGCCGGAAATACCCGCTGTTATTGCGCTTTGATCGAGTCCGGTGCTTTTGCAAGGGCTGTACAGGAACGTGAGCCCGGTGCGCGGTACTGCCCAAAAAGGTCAGGTTTTGTAGAAAGAATCATTAATACGACAAAAAATGTCAGTCGTTGACATTTTCTGACTGCGCAAATTTACAACAATCATTCAATCTGATTTCTTACTTTCCCGCCTAGTTCCAGCGCCAACAGTAAGCTGGACGCCGAACTCCGCCTTACAGGAACTTGAAAAAATCTAAATTATTGCCTCAGATCAATGTCTGGCACGGCGCTTGCTCATATTGCTCCAGGTACACAATTAAGTCGATTGACTAACTAAACGGGAGTAAATCATGAAAGCAATGCGTCAAGGTTTTAATCTGAAATCAGCACAACAGGGTTTCACCCTTATCGAATTGATGATCGTTGTTGCGATCATCGGTATTTTGGCTGCGGTCGCGATTCCTGCTTACCAGGATTACACCATCAAGGCCAAGGTTCAGGAAGGTCCAAGCCTGGCTAGTCCTGCATTGACCGCACTGGGCGTCGCCTGCAGCGAAGGTGCTTTGTCTGCCAGCTACGGCCAGGCATCGCTCGGTCTGGTACCCGCTGCATCCATTAGCGGGAAATATGTTACCAGCGTTGCTGCTACCGGTATTGCAGGCGGTGGCACGGTTACCATTACTTATAACAACGCAATTGCCGATATGAACGCTAAAACGGTTGTTTATACCGGTACCTGCAGCGCAGGTTCAGGCATGAAATGGGCTGTCAGTGGCACTGCTCCGGCCAAATTCCTGCCAAAGACTTAAGACTACATAGCAGAACATGAAAAAAGGGCTTTCGAGCCCTTTTTTGCTTTATCCCGTCTGCAAACACGCGTTAGAATTCCTTGCTGCAATCGTTTCAACCACGCAAGGACATCCGGATTGTTTATGCCCCTTATCCAGCAACGACTTGTTTTCGCCGCGCTATTGCTGGTCCTGGCCGTCACGTTCCTTGTCTACCAGCCAGGCCTGTCCGGAACATTTGTATTCGATGATGTCCCGAATATTGTTCGCAATGAGAATCTTGCCATCACGAGTCTCGATTCAAACTCGCTGAGACAAGCCGCGTTTTCCAGCAGCAGCGGGCCGCTGGGCCGCCCGATCAGTATGTTGAGCTTCGCCGCCAACTATTACCTGACCGGCTTCCACCCGTTTTTTTTCAAGCTTACCAATCTTGTCATCCACCTCCTGAACGGCGTGGGCATTTTTGCCGTCTCGTCTCTTTTGCTGGGAATCTACCGGCGGCGTTTCGAGCCGGAACTC
>JAQGMO010000383.1 GCA_028292315.1 Herminiimonas sp.
GTCGCCTGCCGCAACTTCCATGCCGAGCCAACGGCTGATACTTGCAGTCAAGAGGGAACGATGCGGCAACGCCCAGCCGTTAGAATAAAAGCGGCTTGCCGAATTTTTTACAAGTTGATGTAAGGCTTACAGCTGTGAGCGTATCTGTGAAGCGTGTCCCCGCACGCGTAATGGCGGGATCGTGAAAGGCCCGCTGGAGCGGATGACGGAACGGCGGGCCGATTCCCCGCGCACCTTGTAATGAGTCAAAGCTTCGTGCCCGTCGCCGGGCACAGCCGGAACCGTCAGTTCAGAATGGATACTGTGGCGGAGCATCCTTTATTGTCAGCCATTGCCATTGAGTGAACTCGTCCCGATTGGCCGGGCCGCCGATCCGGCCGCCGTTGCCGGAAGGCACGCGCAAAGCGCAGTCGTCCTGAATTACCGGGCAACCCCAAGCCTGCGGCTCGGTGACCTTCGCCCGCTACCGCTACTGGTCCAGCCGTCTGACAGGATCTTTCCTTTCCAGACTGCTTTATTCATTCTCGAAACATTCTCAGTATTCATTTAATCCCTCCGTGACATCCTTGTTGGCAACCGCGCTCGCGCTACGCAGCGCAGCGCCTGAGCTTTTCATAGCGGAAATGCGCAGTCAATAACGGCGTGGTAATTCACCGGACCAGTATAAAAAGTTAATATTTCATAGGCATATTGCGCGCACACAACAAACATGTTTGGAATTAATAATACTCACATGAAAGAACAGCACTTAATGTTATTCTCTGTCGCAACAAAATCGAACCGCCAAGTTAATTTAACAAGGAATAAAAAGCATGCAAACGGTTGTTGATGTCCGCAGGCCGATTCTTGACCGCCTGATGTCTTATTTCCACGCGTTCGTGCTTTGCCTCCTGCTTCCAGGCTGCGCCTCCCTGCCCGATGTACGCAACCTGGGCATTTCGCTGGATGCGGCATCGACGCCGACGGTCGTGAACGGCCGAGGCAATCTGTCCGAGAATCGGGCCGATTCGCTCCTTGCCAAGCGGTTGCGTAACTCGAAGACCGACCTGAAAGCCCTGGCCGCGCTCGAAGAAGCCGCCACCGGAAGTCCCCTAATTGCCGGCAACAAGGTGACCTTGCTGTTTGACGGCCCGCGCACCATGAATGCAATGATGGCGGCCATATCGTCCGCCAAAAATAATATCAACCTTGAAACTTATATTTTTGACCAGGATGAAATCGGCATCAAGTTTGCCGATTTGCTGATCGCGAAACAGCAAGCCGGCGTGCAAGTCAATATTATTTATGACAGCGTGGGCACGTTCGGCGTGCCCAAAGAATTTTTCGAGAGGATGCGCGCGGCGGGCATCAGGCTCACCGAGTTCAACCCGGTCAATCCATTGAAACGATTCGGGCCGTGGCGTATCAACAACCGCGATCACCGGAAAATCCTGGTGGTCGACGGCATGATCGGTTTTGCAGGCGGCGTCAATATCGCCGAGGACTATTCCCATAGCTCGCTGTTTCGATCGAGGAGCAGAAGGCCGGATTCAAACCTCGGATGGCGCGATACCCATCTTCAGATCGAAGGGCCGGCCGTCGCTTCATTGCAGTTGCTGTTCCTGGAAGCCTGGGCTAGCCAAAACGAGGATGAGTTTCCCGACCGGGCCTATTTCCCGCCTTTATCCGAAGTGGGCGACAAGGTCCTGCGGGTCATCGCGAGCAAGCCGAATGGCAATTTCGAGATTTATAAAGCTTATGTGCTGGCGCTGCAGGAAGCCAAAAAATCGGTTCATCTGACCGTCGCCTATTTCGCGCCGGATGCGCAGACCCTTGATGCGCTGATTCAGGCCGCGCAGCGCGGCGTCGATGTCAAACTGGTGTTGCCGAGCGTATCGGATGCCGGCATTATGTTCTATGCCGGTCGCTCGTTTTACACCGAGTTGCTGAACGCCGGGGTCAGGATTTTTGAATTGCAGGCTTCGGTATTGCATGCGAAAACCGCCGTGATTGACAGTGCATGGTCCACGGTCGGCTCGGCCAATATGGATATCCGCAGTTTTCTGCACAATAGCGAAATTAATATTGTCGTGCTCGGCGAGGCGTTCGCCGGCAGCATGGAAAGCGCCTTTCAGGAAGACTTGAAAAACTCGGTTGAAATGACCAAAGAAAAATGGGCGCAGCGCCCCCTTCTGGACCGGATCAGGGAAGCGGCCGCGCGCAGCCTGGAGTACTATCTCTGACGCCTCCCTTATCAGCGCAATCCGCTCTAGATCAAATGGCAGCGTATCGACGCCGGGTCGCTGCACAGCCGACTCATCACCTGCGGCGAAATCGCTGTGTCGACATCGGTGATGGCATAGCCGATCGGACCGCGGGTCTGTAACTGCTGCGCGACGATGTTCAGGCCATTGTCGGCGAATGCCGCATTCATTCTTGCGATCACGCCCGGTTCATTGCGATGCACGTTCAGGACGCGGCTCTTCACTTCTTTGTCGAGGTGGGCGATCTCCGGGAAGTTGACCGCCGAGCGCGTGGTGCCGGCCTTTAAGAAGCGGGCCAGCTTGTCCGACACCTCGCGCCCGATATTGTCCTGCGCTTCTTCGGTGCTGCCTCCAATGTGCGGCGTCAGGATCACGTTTTCGAGTCCGCGCAATGGCGATATGAATTCTTCCTTTTCGCTGCGCGGCTCCGAAGGATAGACGTCCAGCGCGGCGCCGGCGATCTTGCCGGTGCGAATCGCCTGGTCGAGCGCATCGATGTCCACTACACCGCCGCGCGAGGCATTAATGAGGACGGCGCTCGGCTTCATCAGCGCGATGCGTTCCGCATTGATCATGTTCACCGTGCCTGGCCCGCCCGGGACATGCATGGTGACGACATCTGCTTGCATCAACACTTCTTCCAGCGGCAGCGCCTTCGCATTCCCGAGCGGCAGCTTGCTTTCCGGATCGTAATAGCAAACGCGCATGCCGACGTTTTCGGCCAGGATGCCGACCTGGGCGCCGATGTTGCCATAGCCGATAATGCCGAGCAGCTTACCGCGCACCTCGAACGCGCCCTGGGCGCTCTTATCCCAGCGTCCACGATGGGCGCGTGCATTCTTTTCCGGAATACGGCGCAGCAACAGAATCGATTGTGCGATGACCAGTTCAGCAACTGATCGGGTGTTTGAATACGGCGCGTTGAAAACCGGGATACCGAGCGATGCC
>JAQGMO010000192.1 GCA_028292315.1 Herminiimonas sp.
ATCGCGGTCGCCTTGCTGCACATCGTCAACAGCGCGGCCGTTCCGGTGAGCATATGGAAGAGTTATTCCGCCTATGCCGGCGTGCAGGATGCGATGGTCGAGTGGTGGTACGGGCATAACGCGGTCGGCTTCTTTCTCACGGCCGGCTTCCTCGGGATGATGTACTACTTCATCCCGAAGCAGGCCGAGCGGCCGGTGTACAGCTACCGCCTGTCCATCGTGCACTTCTGGGCGCTGATCTTCACCTACATGTGGGCGGGCCCGCATCACCTGCACTACACCGCCCTGCCGGACTGGACCCAATCCATCGGCATGGTGTTCTCGCTGATCCTGCTGGCGCCCAGCTGGGGCGGGATGATCAACGGCGTCATGACCTTGTCGGGCGCGTGGCACAAGCTGCGCGACGACCCGGTGCTGCGCTTCCTGATCGTCTCGCTCTCGTTCTACGGCATGAGTACGTTCGAGGGGCCGATGATGTCGATCAAGACGGTCAACGCACTCAGCCACTACACCGACTGGACGGTAGGCCACGTGCATTCGGGCGCGCTCGGCTGGGTCGGTTTCATCACGATGGGCTCGATCTATTACCTGATTCCGCGGCTGTCCGGAAAGAAGCAGATGTGGAGTACGCGCCTCATCGACGCTCATTTCTGGGTCGCGACCATCGGTATCGTGCTGTATATCGCGTCGATGTGGATCGCCGGCGTGATGCAGGGCTTGATGTGGCGTGCGGTCAACGCGGACGGAACACTGACCTACACGTTCGTCGAAAGCGTCAAGGCGACTTATCCGTACTATGTGATCCGGTTCACCGGGGGCCTGCTCTATCTTGCCGGCATGCTGATGATGGCATACAACACGTTCATGACCATGCGTGAGGGGATCATCGTCGAAGCACGCATTCCTTCCCTGTTACCCGCACATGCCTGAGCCGAGGAGCCGTCTATGAAATTTTCCCATGAGTGGATCGAAAAGAATCCGTGGCTATTAATCGGGCTGGTGCTGCTGGTCGTGAGCGTCGGCGGCCTGGTGGAAATCGTGCCTCTATTCTTTCAGAAATCGACGACCGAGCCGGTTGCGGGGCTGAAGCCGTATTCCGCGTTGCGGTTGGTCGGACGGGACATTTATGTGCGCGAAGGCTGTTACAACTGCCATTCGCAAATGATCCGTCCGTTCCGCGCCGAGACTGAGCGCTATGGTCATTACTCGGTCGCCGGAGAATTTGTCTATGACCGTCCATTTCAGTGGGGCTCGAAGCGAACCGGACCGGACCTGGCCCGGGTCGGCGGCCGGTACAGCGACGAGTGGCACCGGGCCCACCTGGATAACCCGCGCGACCTGGTGCCGGAGTCGAATATGCCAGGCTACCCCTGGCTGGCGACCACGAAATTAGTGCCGCAAGACGTCGTTCCAAAGATGCGAGCCTTGAAGCGCCTGAACGATCCCTACTCGGAAGAGGAAATCAGGCAGGCGCCGAGCACCCTGGCCGGTAAAACGGAGCAGGACGCCTTGATTGCCTATCTGCAGGGGCTCGGTACCCTGATCAGGGCGAGAAACTGATATGGCAAATCCAACTAGCCTTATCGACGCCAGCAGTGCGATGACGGTCGTCAGTCTGGTCACGTTCCTGGGCATTCTCTGGTGGACGTTCTGGCACAAGGGCAGTGCCGATTTCGACACGGCCGCGTATTTACCGTTCGCCGACGAAACCAGCGATGCCGACGATGCCGTTACGCCCGCTATGGAGAAGCATCATGGCTGATTTTACCAGTGGCTTCTGGGACATTTACATCACGGTATTGACACTGCTCGGCATCGTCGGATGCGGCGTCCTGCTGTGGTCGCAGTCGATAGACAAGGTCAGGTTGCCGGTCGGGTCGAACGGTCCGGATGCGACGCCGGATCAGGCCGTAACAACCGGCCACGTATGGGACGACGATCTGACCGAGCTGAATACGCCGATGCCGCGCTGGTGGATGTGGCTCTTTTACATCACCATCGTATTCTCCCTGGCATACTTGGCGCTGTACCCGGGGCTCGGCTCTTACGCCGGCAAGCTGGGCTGGAAATCGAGTGACGCGTACCGCGAAGAGCTGCAAAAAGCAGAGGCCGAATACGGCCCACTGTTCGCCGGCTATCTGAAGCAGGATTTAAAAGTGGTTGCAGCCGATCCGCAGGCGCATGTCATTGGCGAGCGCCTGTTCATGACCTACTGTGCGCAATGCCACGGTTCGGACGCACGCGGCACCAAGGGTTTTCCGAACCTGACGGACAAGGACTGGCTGTATGGCGGTGAACCGGATGTGATCAAGACGACAATTCTGCAGGGACGGAGCGGCCAGATGCCACCGATGGCGGCGGCGCTCGGCTCGGACAAGGATGTGGAAAACGTTGCGCACTATGTCTTGAGTCTTTCGGGTGCGACCGTCGATCCGATCAAGACGGTATTCGGTAGAGCGAAATTCGGCGCGTGCGCCGCATGCCACGGCGCCGATGCGCACGGCAACCAGGCCCTGGGCGCCCCGAACCTGACCGACAAGATCTGGCTGTACGGCGGCAGCACGGAAACCATCATGGAAACCATCCGTAGAGGTCGCAGTAATACCATGCCCGCTTTCAAGGATTTTCTGGGCGAGGCCAAGGTGCATGTGCTTTCAGCGTATGTGTGGAGCTTGTCGAATGAAAAGTTAGACGTGGCGCATAAATGATTGCGGCTGCGCGATTAAAGCCCTGGATCAGGCGAGATCATGAATGATGTCGCCCCCCAGGTTTCCGTGATCAGGATGTACGCGGCGCGCGAGGAGATTTATCCACGCGAGGCGAAGGGCCGCTACGCCAGCTTGCGCTGGGCATGCGTATGGCTGACCCAGCTGGTATTCTATGGCTTGCCATGGTTGAACTGGAACGGACGTCAGGCAGTCCTGTTCGACCTCGGGGCGCGCAAATTCTATATTTTCGGTATCGTGCTGTGGCCGCAGGACTTTATTTATCTTGCGGTCTTATTGATCATTTGCGCATCCGCGCTGTTTCTGATTACCGCGGTAGCAGGCAGGATCTGGTGCGGATTCGCCTGCCCGCAAACGGTGTATACGGAATTGTTCATGTGGATCGAGCGCCGGATCGAGGGTGCGCGCAGCGCGCGTATCCGGCTCGACAGGCAACCATGGTCGGCCTCCAAGCTTGGAAGAAAGCTTGCCAAGCATGCGGCCTGGGGCGTCGTCGCACTGTGGACCGGATTTACCTTCGTCGCGTATTTCACGCCAGCTCAAACTTTGCTGCGGGAAGTGACCGGTATCGCGCTGGGACCGTGGGAAATATTCTGGATTATGTTCTATGCGCTGGCAACCTACGGCAATGCGGGCTGGATGCGGGAACAGGTCTGCAAATACATGTGCCCTTATGCACGCTTCCAGAGTTCGATGTTCGACAAGGATACGCTGATCATCACCTACGATAAGGAACGCGGCGAGCCGCGCGACGCTCGCGCCAGGAAGGACGACCCTCCAGCCAGGCCGCCGGGCTATTGCATCGATTGTTCCATGTGCGTGCAGGTTTGCCCCACCGGCATTGATATCCGAAACGGCTTGCAGTATGAATGCATCGGTTGCGCCGCCTGCATCGATGCCTGCAACGTGGTGATGGCGAAGATTGCAGCACCGCCGGGATTGATCCGTTATTCAACCGAGCAGGCGTTGGCGGATCGCCTGTCGATCAAGGAAATGCGGCGGCGCGTGTTGCGACCCCGGGTGCTGGTCTACACCGGATTGCTGTTCGCTATCGTGTCGGTTTTCCTTGGCGCGCTGATCATGCGAATGCCGCTCAAGCTCGACGTCATCCGCGATCGCGGCGCAATGGGACGGGAAGTGGAAGATGGCATGGTGGAAAACGTGTACCGGCTTCAGATCATGAATACGGCGGAATCGTCGCACCGGTACAAGATTGCGGTATCGGGGATCGAGTCGATCGCGCTCGTTACGCCCGATGAAGTGGCGCTGGAAGGCACTGCCACCCGTGCGGTGCCGGTTCGGGTACGGATCGGTCATGGAAAGGGCCAACCCGGATCGAACAAGATCGTGTTCGAACTGAAGGCGCTGGACGACGCGCGTTTGCAGGTAAAAGAAGACGCCGTATTTTTTGTGCCGAAATAGCATCGAGGAGAGTGACATGCATAACGCATCCCCATCAACCGCCCGGTTGGCCAATACGGAACCCTGGTATAAGCATGTCTGGCCATGGCTCCTGATGCTGGGGCCTGTTGCGGTGATTCTGGCCGGATCTTACACTACCTGGCTCGCATTCACGAAGCCGGACGCGATGGTGGTCGACGACTATTACACGCAGGGCAAGGCCATCAACCAGGACTTGCGCCGCGACCGTATCGCTACCGGGCTGGGCTTGTCGTTCAGTGCGCGCTACAATCCTGCCGGCGGACAGTTGAACGGCACGCTTCTCGGCTTCGGTCAGCCCGTCGCCGGCAAAATCATTATCCGCCTGGCTCACGCCACCCTACCGGAAAAGGACATCCGGCTCGAAGCCCGACCCGATCAGAGCGGTGCGTTCAGCGCAGGGCTGCCGATGCTGGAACGGGGACGCTGGCAAGTGGTGATCGAGAGTGAACGGCGCGACTGGCGCCTGACGGGCAGGTGGGAATGGCCGTCGCAGAAGCGGCTGGATATCAAGGCCGATATGCCATCTGCCGGCTGAAAGAGGAAATGACCATGTTGCGACTTGCGCTCACCATACTATGGCCGTCTTTTCTGGTGGCGATTGTAGCCGAAGGCTGCTTCTTCGCGCTGCTCGATCCGCGTGAACTGTTTCATGCAGACAGCCGGTATGCGCTACCGCCGATTGCCGGCTATACCATCGGCTTTTTCTTTTTCTGGACGTTTTGCGCTCTGGCCAGCATGCTGACGTATTTTCTGGCCAATGTATCGAACGACCGGCGCCCGCCGTTCTGAGCTTGCATACTTACATCGGGCTGCAGTTTTCTGTTCCAGCCGCCAGCGCTTTCAACATCGCCGGATTGAGCAGTTGAACTTCACGCTTGTCCACTTTAAGCCAGCCTTGCTTTTTGAAGCGGGACAGCAACCGGCTGATGCTTTCGATGGTCAGCCCCAGATAATTGCCGATGTCCTCGCGCGACATCCGTAGCTGGAAACTGGTGGAAGAATAGCCGCGTGCCGCATAACGCGCCGACAAATTGACCAGAAAAACCGCGAATCGCTGCTCCGCCCGCATATTGCCGAGTAATAGCATCACACTCTGTTCGCGCGTGATTTCCTGGCTCATGATCCGGTGGAAATGGTGCAGAAGGGTAGGGATGTGACTGAGCAGTTCCTCAAGAAGGGCGAAAGGGATTTCGCACACCTCGCTATCTTCCAGGGCTGCGGCGTCGCAGTGGTGGCGGTCGGTGCTGATGGCATCCATCCCCAGCAGTTCGCCAGCCATCTGGAAGCCGGTAATCTGCTGCCCTCCGCTTGCATTGATCTGCAAGGTCTTGAAATGCCCAAGCCGGATGGCATAAAGATTCGTGAAGGGCTCGCCCATCTGGTACAGCCTCTCGTCCTTCGCGATGCGGCGCCGACGGCCGATAATCTGGTCGAGCCGGTTGATGTCGGCAGTGTCGAGGCCCATAGGCAGGCATAACTGATGCAAGCTGCAGTTTGCGCAGCTTGCCTTCAATGCGCTGACGTTCAAGGCGGGCGCTTCGACATAGGAAAGAGGATGATTCATATTGACGTGCGCAGCATGCAGCGGGTACCGATACTTATGATACTGGTTAGTGTACCGTATATATCGGCGCGGCGGCAGGCTTAAACTGTCAGATGCGGAACTGCCCGGGCATCTCCCTGGTTCCTCTTTAATGCGTGCCGGGATTGAGTTGCTCCCGGACTGCGGCGCGGCGGAAAGCGCTTACTGAAACGCGATTTCTCCATTGTGTACGGTGACATGCACCTTATCGCCCGGACCGTATTTCCCCTCCAGGATCAATTTGGATAATGGGTTTTCAATCAGCTGTTGAATTGCACGCTTTAACGGGCGCGCACCGTAGGCCGGGTCAAATCCCGCTTCGCCGATCTTTTGCTGCCCGGACTTCGAAATCTCAATGCCGATTTCCATCCGCGCCAGGCGTTGCTCAAGGATTTTCAGCTGGATTTCCGCGATCGCGCCGATGTTTTTTTCATCGAGTCCGTGGAACACCACAATTTCATCAATCCGATTGATAAATTCTGGGCGGAAATGCGCACGTACTTCACCCATCACGGCCAGTCTGACCAGCGCCGCGTCGCTCTGTTCCATCGCCTGAATCATGTGGGAGCCGAGATTCGATGTCATTACGATCACGGTATTCTTGAAGTCCACGGTCCGGCCCTGACCGTCGGTCATCCGTCCGTCATCCAGAACCTGCAATAGAACGTTGAATACATCCTGGTGAGCCTTTTCAATTTCGTCGAACAAAATTACGCAATACGGCTTGCGCCGGACCAGTTCGGTCAGATAACCCCCCTCTTCATAACCGACGTAGCCCGGCGGGGCGCCGATCAGCCGCGCGACTGAATGCTTTTCCATGAATTCACTCATGTCGATCCGGATCAGCGAATCGGGGCTATCGAATAAAAAGCTTGCCAGTGCCTTGCACAATTCAGTTTTGCCAACCCCGGTCGGTCCGAGAAACATAAACGAGCCATACGGCCGGCCTGGATCTCCCAGGCCGGCCCGCGAACGGCGGATCGCGTCGGAAACGGCAATGATCGCCTCATCCTGACCAATCACACGCCGATGCAATTCGGCTTCCATGTGAACCAGTTTGTCGC
Source organism: Herminiimonas sp. (assembly GCA_028292315.1). GTDB lineage: Bacteria > Pseudomonadota > Gammaproteobacteria > Burkholderiales > Burkholderiaceae_D > JAQGMO01. Next base: position 6,816 of record JAQGMO010000192.1, read on the forward strand.
GCTCGCCCTGCAGCATTTTCGACACCGGGATACCGGTCGCCCGCGATACGATGTCGGCAATTTCGTCGACGCCGACCTGCGTGCGCACCAGCTTCGGCTTGACGCTCGTGCCCGGATTTTCTGCCGCTAGCGCATCCTGCCTGGACTGCGCTTCCAGTGCCTTTTCCAATTCGTTGAGTTTGCCATATTTAAGTTCCGATACTTTTTGCCAATCGCTCTCGCGGGTCGCCTCATCGATCTGCAGCCGCAATTTCTCGATTACTTCCTTAAGATGTTTACTGGCTTCCGCGCTCGCCTTTTCCGATTTCCAGATTTCTTCCAGGTCTGTATATTCGCGCTGCAATCTTTCGATCTCTTCCTCGATCAATTCAAAGCGTTTTTGCGACGCTTCATCTTTCTCGCGCCGAACTGCTTCGCGCTCGATCTTCAATTGAATCAAGCGGCGATCGAGCTTGTCCATCACCTCTGGTTTCGAATCAATTTCAATCTTGACCTTGGCTGCGGCTTCATCGATCAGATCGATTGCCTTGTCCGGCAAAAAGCGGTCGGTAATATAGCGATGCGACAGTTCCGCCGCCGCTACGATAGCAGGGTCAGTAATGTCGACGCCATGATGAACTTCATATTTTTCCTGCAATCCGCGCAGAATCGCTATGGTCGCTTCAACGCTCGGCTCATCCACCAGGACCTTTTGGAAACGCCGCTCCAGTGCGGCGTCCTTTTCAACGTATTTGCGATATTCGTTCAGCGTAGTCGCGCCGACGCAGTGCAACTCGCCGCGCGCGAGCGCAGGCTTCAGCATATTGCCGGCATCCATTGCGCCTTCGGCCTTGCCGGCGCCTACCATGGTATGCAGTTCATCGATGAAAACGATGGTCTGCCCTTCATCCTGGGCTATTTCCTTTAGCACCGCTTTCAGACGTTCTTCAAAATCCCCGCGGAATTTCGCCCCGGCCAGCAATGCCGCCATATCGAGCGACAGAACGCGCTTCGATTTAAGGCTATCCGGCACTTCGCCGTTGACGATACGTTGCGCCAGCCCTTCGACGATCGCTGTTTTGCCGACGCCCGGTTCGCCGATCAGCACTGGATTGTTTTTGCTCCGGCGCTGCAGTATCTGGATCGTCCGTCGAATTTCGTCATCGCGGCCTATCACCGGATCGAGCTTGCCCAGGCGCGCCCGCTCGGTCAGATCGAGCGTGTATTTTTTCAAGGCGCCACGTTGGCCTTCGCTATCTTGCGAGGCGACGTTAGCGCCGCCGCGCACCGCCGTAATCGCTGCCTCCAGCGCCGTGCGCGTCAAGCCGTTGGCGCGCGCCAGTTTTCCGGCGTCCGATTTATCTTCAAGCAGACCGAGGAGCACCATCTCGCTGGCGATGAACTGGTCGCCACGCTGTTGCGCTTCCTTGTCGGCCAGGTTCAGCAATGCTTGCAGATCGCGTCCGATCTGCACTTCGCCGCCGGTGCCGGATACTTTGGGAAAGCGCTTCATCGCGGCCTCGAGCCCGGTCGACAGCGCCACGACATTGACACCGGCACGTTGCAGCAATGAACGAGTGCTGCCGCCCTCCTGATTCAGCAAAGCGACCAGCGCATGAACCGGCTCAATGTATTGGTTGTCGTTGCCGATCGCCTGACTCTGCGCGTCAGCAATCGCTTCCTGCAATGTCGTTGTTAATTTATCGAAGCGCATGGGTTCCTTTTAATCACATCCGGCAATCAAGACGATGAGGTTATGCTTTAACACAATGGCAGTCCAGCAACAACAGGTTGATTAATAGCTCATATGGCAAATTTTGATCCACATCAACTGATTTTGCCAAGTCAGTTCTTACTATTGCTCAAGCCCGAACCATGCGGGCTTGTTATTGCCTGTTTCCCATCTGTGCTATGGGATTTTAAAAGGATCAATCATGCGCACGATGAAAGCTGCAGTATTTCTCCGTCCCGGGAAAATATCGTTGGACGAAAAACCGATACCGGTTGCCGGTCCCGGCGAGGCGCTGATCAAAATTACGACGACGACCATTTGCGGTACTGACGTGCATATTCTCAAGGGGGAATTTCCGGTGGAGGCGGGACGCACGATCGGTCATGAACCAGTCGGTGTGATCGCCGAACTCGGGGCTGGGGTCACAGGATATTCAGTGGGAGAAAGGGTGATCGTCGGCGCAATTACACCCTGTGGACAATGTCACCCTTGTCTTGACGGTCATCAGGCACAGTGCGGCGGCAAGGCCGCCGGCGGCTGGCGCTTCGGGAACACGATCGACGGCGCGCAGGCAGAATACCTGCTGGTGCCGCACGCGATGTCCAATCTTGAGCTTATCCCGGATGGGCTTACCGATGAACAGGTTTTGATGTGCCCCGATATCATGAGCACGGGTTTTGGCGGAGCGGAAAGGGGCGACATCCGGATCGGAGACGTCGTTGTGATCTTTGCGCAAGGGCCGATCGGATTATGTGCAACAGCCGGCGCCAAACTAAAGGGAGCAAGCCTGATTATCGTAGTGGATAGTGTGGAATCTCGCCTCGAAGTTGCAAAAAGACTAGGTGCCGATGTTGCGATCGACTATACGAAAACTGATCCGCTCTCTGAAATCATGCGATTGACCAACGGGCGCGGAGTCGACGTGGCCATAGAAGCGCTGGGTACGCAGCAGACTTTCGAGAGCTGCTTGCGAGCGCTTAAGCCAGGTGGAACGCTTTCAAGTCTTGGTGTTTATTCCGGCAAGCTTTCATTGCCTCTCGACGCTTTTGCCGCCGGGCTCGGCGATCACAAAATCATTACCACGCTTTGCGAGGGCGGCAAGGAGCGCATGCGCCGTCTGATGAATGTGGTGGCTTCCGGTCGCGTCGATCTGGAGCCGATGGTGACCCATCGCTTCAAGCTGGACCAGATCGAGGAAGCCTATGAACTGTTTGCGAACCAGCGCGACGGTGTCTTGAAAGTTGCTATCGTGCCTTGATTCCGGCAATAGCGCACGCACCCTGAAAACGTTGATCCGACCACCAGAGGCCACATGAGCATCCGTAACCTGCAATATCTGTTCTGTCCAAAATCGGTGGCGGTCATCGGCGCGTCGAACAAGCCGAGTAGTGTTGGCGCCACGGTGCTTCATAATCTGGCGGAAGCGGGATTTGCCGGCGCCATCCTGCCTGTCAATCCCAAGTACGATACGCTTGACGGACTTCGGGTTTATCCGACCGTGGCGAGTTTGCCGGCGGCTCCCGAGTTGGCGGTGATCTGTACGCCGCCTGCGACCGTCCCGGAGATCATCCGCGAACTTGGCGAACGCGGCACCCGGGCCGCCATTGTCCTCACCGCAGGTCTGGGCGCGGTCAAAAATCGGGACGGCGTCAGCATGAAGGAGGCAATGCTGAGCGCGGCCCAGCCGTATCTGCTCCGTATCCTTGGGGCGAATTGTGTTGGCCTGCTGGTTCCTGCCATCGGATTGAATGCCAGCTTCGCGCATACCGGCGCATTGCCGGGCAAGATCGCATTCGTGTCGCAATCGGGCGCGCTGGTGACCGGCGTGTTGGACTGGGCCAAGTCCCGCAATATCGGATTTTCAAAATTCATTTCGCTTGGCGACAGTGCGGATGTCGATTTCGGCGATGTGCTCGACTACCTCGCGGGTGACGCGGACACGCATGCGATTCTGCTTTACGTCGAAGACGTAAAGCATGCGCGCAAATTCATGTCGGCGGCGCGCAGCGCCGCCCGCAGCAAGCCGGTTCTCGTGCTCAAGGCAGGGCGGGCGGAGGAGGGCGCCAGGGCGGCGGCTTCGCATACCGGCGCGCTGGCCGGTTCGGATGCCGTCTATGATGCGGCGATCCGCCGTGCCGGCATGCTGCGTGTTTATTCGACAGAAGACCTGTTCGACGCCGTTGAAACCTTGGCGCATGCACGACCTTTGACCGGGGAGCGCCTGACCATTGTTACCAACGGAGGCGGGCCGGGCGTGATGGCAACCGATGCCCTGATTTCAGATCAGGGGAAGCTGGCAGTGCTAACGGCCGCAACACTGGAACGGCTGGATGCGGTATTGCCTGCCACATGGTCACACGGGAATCCGGTTGACATTATCGGTGACGCGCCGACGGAACGATACGTGAAATCGATTGAAGTCCTGCTCCAGGATCCGCAATCGGATGCGCTGCTATTTATTCACGCCCCGACCGCAGTCGTATCCTCAAGTGAAATTGCCGAGAAGCTCGTGCCCGTGCTGAGGAATTCGTCTCGGACTGCCGTCGCGTGCTGGCTCGGCGGCGACGCCGTAGCGCGGGCCCGCACTATTTTTTCGGAAGCGGGAATACCGACCTACGATACGCCCGAAGACGCGGTGCACAGTTTCATGCAAATCGTCCAGTTCCGGCGCAACCAGGACCTCCTGATGCAGGTCCCACCCTCCGTGCCGTCCGAATTCAAGCCGGATATTGCCCGTGCGCGGACGGTGGCACGGGTTGCGCTGGCGCAGGGCCGAACCATGCTCTCGGAGCCGGAAGCGAAGATCATGCTGGCCGCGTATGGGATTCCGGTTGTTGATACCAGAATTGCCACGACGGCTCAAGAAGCGATGCGCTGTGCAACGGAAATCGGATTCCCGGTCGCGGTCAAAATTCTCTCGCCAGAAATTTCGCACAAGTCCGATATCGGGGGAGTGGCCCTCGATCTCGAAACGCCCGAAGCAGTGAAAGTTGCGGCCATGGCGATGCATAAGCGGTTATCCGACCTGCGGCCGGATGCAACACTCGAAGGTTTCGCAGTACAGGCAATGGCGCGGCGGCCGGAGGCGCACGAACTGATCATCGGAGTCGCTACCGATCCTGTTTTCGGCCCGGTTATCATGTTCGGCCAGGGCGGGGTTGCGGTTGAAGTAATGGACGACAATACAATCGGCCTACCGCCTTTGAACATGGTGCTGGCGCGCGATATGATCTCCCGCACGAGGGTGGCGAAATTGCTTGCAGGTTATCGGAATCGTCCAGCGGCGGATATCGATGCGATCTGCCGTACGTTGATCCAGGTATCGCATCTGGTTTCGGATATCCCCGAGATTGCGGAACTCGATATCAATCCTCTGATTGCGGATGGGCGCGGGGTGATTGCACTGGATGCCCGTGTGCGTCTCAGGCAGCCCGAGACAGCGACGGGTCTGGAACGTCTGGCGATCCGCCCGTATCCGCAGGAATTGGAAGAATCGATAACCTGGCAGGGCGGTCCGGTGCTTTTGCGGCCGATCAGGCCGGAAGACGGCGCCAATCATATCGCGTTCTTTGACGCGCTTGCTCCGGAAGATGTGCGTTTGCGGATGTTCATCGGCATGCGGTCGTTGCAGCCGTCACAGCTGGCGCGATTCACCCAGATCGACTACGACCGCGAGATGGCTTTCATCGCCACCAGGATAAAAGCTGATGGCGGGAGCGAGACGCTCGGTGTGGCACGCGTCATCGCGGACCCGGACAATGTGCGGGCGGAATTCGCAATCATTGTCCGTTCGGACGTTAAAGCGCAAGGCCTGGGCGCGATATTGATGACGAAATTAATCGATTACTGCCGCAGGCGTGGTACCAGGGAAATCATCGGTGAGGCAATGATACAGAACACCGGCGTGCTGAATCTGGTTAAAAGATTCGGTTTCGATGTTCGTTCGTTTCCCGAAAACCAGACTATGGCGTTACATCTTGATTTACAAAGTAGCGTGAAAGCGCCGAGCCTCCTTCCGTCGCCTGTACGTGAATGAGATTGAAACCGTCCGGGCAGGGGCGCGGCCGCTCGATTGGCGATACCAGAGACTTGCGTCTTGCACTTTAATGCGCCAACGGCGTGCCGGCGGAGGTCGACCTCGCTGCCGCATTCGAGGCAATCCGATCAGCCATGAATGCCAAATAGCCACAGCCGGGCTTTGTCAGCATGCCATCGGCGCAGAACGGGTAACTCAACAGTAAGTCTATTATCTTTGCAGACAAGAGAAACCTGGAAATTAAAGTTCATCATGTATGTCTGCAAGACTTGCCCCGTGCTTTGCCGACAAGCCAACGATTTATGTGATGCGCGCATAAATCGCTAATTTATTTGCATTTTACTTTTAGGAATCCGTTGCCCATAATCAGATCGCTGAGATCCAGAGAAGATTGCGCGAGAAAAGGATCTTCATCACGGGGAGTGGAGAACGGCGCTTGCACGGCTGGCGCCGGGTCGGACTCCGGAACATCTGACAGGAAACAACAAGAGCATGCCATTCCTGTCCGCGCGCAATCCGGTCGGCCGCAAGCTATCGATCGCGCCATGACCAGCCTGCCAACCGTGGCCGAATCGGCGGTGCCAGGTTTCGGCTATGGCCTGTGGGGCGGTCTGTTCGCTGTGGCCGATACTCCCGACCATATCGTGAACTTGCTGAACAAGGAATTGAACGCTTTCCTGTCTGACCCGAAGTTGAGGAAAGATGGAAAGCGACGGCGTCATTGCGCGCAATAACACCCAGCGGACTTCGCCGGATTCGTGCGGAAGTCGCGTAAAAATATGAGAAGCTGGTCAAGCCGACCGGCATCAAAGCTGAATACCCCTAACATCCAGATCAGATCATCATTATGAAAATCGTTATTCTCCCCGGCGACGGCATCGGCCCTGAAACCATGAATGCCACAGTTAAAGTGCTGGAGGCGGCATCGAAGCGCTTCAATCTTGGCCTCGAGCTGATGCATGACGTCGCCGGCCTTGAAAGCCTGCGCAAGCATGGCGCGACCGTCACGCCGGCGCTTCTAGAAAAGGTGCACGCCGCCGATGGTCTCGTGCTCGGACCGATGTCAACCTATGAAATGAAAGACGAATCCAAGGGCGAGATCAACCCGTCGAAGTTCTTCCGCAAGAATCTCGACCTGTTCGCCAACATCCGTCCGTCGCGCACCTACACCGGCCTGCCGTCCAAGGTCGGCGAGTTCGACCTGGTTGTGGTGCGCGAGAATACCGAGGGCTTCTATGCAGATCGCAACATGGAGCAAGGCAGCGGCGAAATTCTTGTTACCAAGGACGTGGCCATCTCGCTGCGTCGGATCACGCGCCAGTGCTGCGAGCGCATCGCAGAAGCGGCGTTTGCGTTGGCTCGGACGCGCAACAAACATGTTTCGATCGTGCACAAGGCCAACGTATTGCGAATCGCCGACGGCATGTTCATCGATATCTGCCATGAGGTAGCGAGCCGCTACCCGGACGTCGTGGTCGACGACTACATCGTCGACGCAATGATGGCGCACGTGGTACGCGCCCCCCGGAAATTCGACGTGATCGTCACCACGAACATGTTTGGTGACATCCTGTCCGACCTGACTGCG
>JAQGMO010000193.1 GCA_028292315.1 Herminiimonas sp.
TTGATTGGAAAATCGCTCGGATATTCGATCAGGCTGGGAGTCGGTTCGGCCATGGTTCTTCCTTCGTGTTCAGGGCATGCGCGCCGCTTGGTAAGTTGCGTGCACCGGCGTAAATCGTTCCCGGCGCACCGATGCCGCCTCGGCCGCATGCGGGATGGCCGCTACATTGCCGATTTCAACCAAGTGCGACGAGCATGATGCCGTCATTGATTGATGGTGAAACTGAAACCAGGCAGGTACGCCAAATTCTGGCAATGGGTAGCCGAACATGCCGGATATCCGCATCAACGGCGCGTCGCCAAGCCTGCCGGGCAGATTATACGCCGTCAGGAGGCCACATGCGGTTCCGGTAAATTCTTGTCACTACAGGCAAAGATGGATGAATTTATGTAAGGGCGTGGATCGAAAGCCGGTAACCGTTACTTAAACAAGGCAGATTGAAAATCTTTCTGCTCACTACCAGAATTCTCACCATGAATTTCCCACCGATTTTACGTCCGCCAGTTGCCGCGCTGGCCCATCAGCCACAAGAAATACCGCGCCAAGGGCCATTACAACCCGTTTTGCGGCCGTTTCAACCGCATGGTCCTGCTCCGGTCGATTCAACCAGACCGGAAGAGGGTTCACTAGCGCACGCTGCACCTGAAGTGCGCAGCCGAAAAAGTTCCGGTGCAGCGCTGCTCAGTCCGCTTTCGCCGCCTGGTAAGCAGCATAAAGCTGTCGATACACCGGTCCCGGCTCGCCATTGCCGATCGGCTGGCCATCAATCCTGGCCACCGGGAGAATTTCCTTGGTGGCCGACGACAGCAGCACTTCATCGGCAGCAAGCACTTCAGCGCGCGAGATGCGGCGCGCCGCGAACGGTATATGCCGGGCCGCGCATAGTTCCTCGATCAGGCCATAACGGATGCCCTCGAGGATCAGGTTGTCCTTGGGCGGGCCCATCAGCATGCCTTCTTTTACGACCCAGACATTCGACGACGACGCCTCCGTCAGGAAACCATCGCGGAACTGGATCGCTTCGATCGCGTCATTGTCGGCCGCGTGCTGGGCCGCCAGGACGTTCCCAAGCAGCGATACCGATTTGATTTCGCAACGCAGCCATCGCGTGTCTTCCATCGATACGCAGGCTACGCCTTTGGCGCGCACTTCCGCGGAGGGCAGCACCAGCGGGTTTGTCATGATGAAAACCGTCGGCGTCACGGCTTCCTTCGGAAAAGCATGCGCGCGTTTCGCCACGCCGCGCGTCACCTGCAGATAGGCCATCTGGTCATGCGCATCATGCGCCGTCACCACCCGGCCGATCAGTTCCATCCACTGCCCGCGCGTATGTGGATTTGCTATCCGGATCGCCGCCAGGCTGCGCTCCAGGCGCGCCATGTGCTGCTCGGCGCGAAACATCCTGCCCTGGTAAATCGGAATGACTTCGTAGATGCCATCGCCGAAAATGAAACCGCGATCGAGTACCGGGATTTTTGCTTCGGACAGCGGCGTCAGCGCGCCGTTGAGGTAAACCAGTGGATCGTTCATGACAGTTTCCCGGTTGAATCAATGCCAGAGATTTTCACACAATCGGACCGGGCAGGTTATGCAAATAACGCATACTCATGTCGGTCAGAGCGGCTGGCTCGATTGCAGGGTGAACGACATTGCGTGGGCGGCCGAATTTGGTAGGTTGACCAATCAACAAAAAAATGGCGATGCACAACCGGCGATGTACGGGGAAAACTACGCCGACTCCAACCGATTGTTTCAGCTTGACTGACCACTAGGAGCCTGCCAGGACTCTAAAAGAAATGTCCTTTATTTCAATTTAGGCATTTGCATTGACCTGGTCTAGTATATAGACTAGATTGATCGAAGTGATTTCCTTTAAGGAGTTGTAATGCGGAAATATGGAGTTTATGAAGCGAAAACGAAGCTGCCTGATTTGATCAAGCAGGTTCAGCAAGGGGAGCGTGTCACGATCACGAATCGTGGCGAGCCTGTCGCGGACTTGGTTCCGAGCGCAAGCCGTTCTGCTCAGCAAACAAAAAATGCGATCTTGGCAATCCGGGCAATCCGTTCAGGAGTGACTACCGAGGCTGAATACAATGAAATGCGTCTTAGGGGGCGGAGGTAGTGGCTGGGGAATTTGTTCTGGATAACTCAGTCTCGATTCGCTGGGCGCTCCAAGATGGATCCGCTACTGACAGGGCATACGCTGATCAAGTGCTGGATTCGCTGGAAGGGTCCGCGGCCCTGGTGCCGGGACTTTGGTACACCGAGACGATCCATGTTCTGCGATGCTATGAAGACGATGGCAAGTTGGGCGAATCCGCGTTGGAAGGTTTTGTCTATCATCTAGGGCAGTTGCCTATTAGCCTTGATCCAGCCTCACCGGCTGGAACACAGCTAGCCGTGGCAGCCGTCTCGCGTGAGTTCAAGTTGTCCGGGTATGACGCCCAGTACCTTGAGTTGGCACGGCGGCGCAATCTTCCAATTGCGACATTGGATAAAAATTTGCGCAAAGCTGCCAAGAAAGCTGGCGTTCCGATATATCGGGTTTGCGCGTAAATCCCCGTCGTTCAGGGCTTGTCCTTGCCCACATCGTTTTCCAGGCAGATAGCCGTCAAAGCGGGGATGGAGGTAATTCCATCCCCGCCAAAGGATTTGCCAACCTGGCTCTCCATCGTGTTTACGGGCCAGAAGCCATCGAACTTGGCAAGTTCGCGCCAGGACTGATATACCGTTATGCCGATCAGGTTCGGATGACGGAGGCGACAAACACGAAGCGGCTGCAAGGCGAGAAACCGGTCCATTCTGGCATCACCTCCTGCGCCCGAGGGGCCACCCTGGGCTGGCCGGCGCTGCCAGACTGTCCTCGGCTGTCGCATGTTTCGCTGCGCTGCCTTCTGCCGAGCAGACTCCTGGAGCCTGCCCCGCTTACTTCACCCACAAACGCATGGAATCCCAGGCGCGGCCGAAAATGCTGGCTTCATTTACCTGCTCCAGCGCCAGCACCGGCAATTCCGTCACGACTTTGCCGTCAGCCACCATCTTGAGCGTGCCGACCCGGGTGTTTTGCGCAATCGGCGCCACCAGCGGATCCTTGCGTTCGAGCACCGGCTTCATCTTGCTCGCTGTCCCTTTCGGCACCGTGACGTACACATCATGATTGAAGCCCAGCTTGACCTGGTTCTGGCTTCCCTTCCAGACTTGCGGCGTTTCCACCGCCTGGCCCTTGGCATACAGCTTCACCGTGTCGAAATTGAGAAAGCCCCAGTTCAACAGCTTTTGGCTTTCCTGCGCGCGGACCGAGTCGGACGCGGTGCCGAGCACCACCGACACCAGGCGGCGGTCGCTGCCGCCATTTGGCCTCCTGGCCGTTGAGATCAGACAGTAACCCGCAGCCTGGGTGTGGCCGGTCTTCATGCCGTCGACGGTCGGGTCCAGCCACAACAAGCGGTTGCGGTTCGGCTGCGTGATCTTGTTATAGGTGAAGCTCTTGCTTGCGTAAATTTTGTATAGATCGGGAAAATCGTTGATCATCCGCGATGCCAGCACCGACAGGTCGCGCGCTGTCGAATAATTGTCCGGGCTCGGCAGTCCGTGCGCGTTGGCGAACCGGGTCGACTTCAGCCCCATGCGTTCAGCTTCGCGGTTCATCAATACAACGAACGCGTCTTCGGTGCCGGCCACGGCTTCCGCCAGCGCCACCGACGCATCATTGCCCGACTGGACGATCAGGCCGTACAGCAGGTCCTTGATCGAGACCGGCGTGGCCGGGTCGATGAACATCTTGGAACTCGAAGCGTCGACTTTCCAGGCGCGTACCGACACATTGACCTTTTGTTCAAGGTCGAGCCTTTTCTCGGCGATGGCGGCGAACGCAAGGTAGGCGGTCATGATCTTGACCAGCGACGCCGGTTCGATCCGCATGTCGGGTTCCTGGGCGGCGACGATCTGGTTGCTGGTCGCGTCGAGCAGCAGCCACGATCTGGCGGCGATGGTCGGCGCGGGCAGGCTTTGGGCAAATGCCGCTGAAAGCGACAGGACGGTGGCGGCCAGCGCCGCAAATAATTTTTTCATTGGATTCAGGGTAGAGAGTCCCGGCGCCTTGGACGCGGGACCCGATTGAAAGACAGGACAAGCCTTGAATTATAACGTCGCACGTCATGCCGGCAAGGTTAAAAATTCAGTTCGCCCGATGCCACATTTCGACTACAAGATTCTTGATATGTTGCAGCTTCCGATGAAAGAAATGATCGGCGCCGGGGATCACTATCACCGGCAGGTCTTGCGGCCGCGCCCAATCCAGCACCGCCGCGAGCGTAATCGTGTCATCCTGTTCGCCGTGAATCAGGATCGTATTGGCCGGTACGTCCGGCATGGCCCATTTGCCGGCGGCCGAACCGACCAGCACCAGCCGTTCGGCCGGCGCGCCTTCCGCCTGCAGGCGCTGCTGCAAGTGCGACTGCACGAAGGTCCCGAATGAAAAACCCGCCAGCGCGACCGGCAAGCCGGGGTATTGCTGCCGCATGTGGTTCAGCAGGAGCGCCATGTCATCGGTTTCGCCGCGGCCGGCGTCATGCTCGCCCTGCGAATTGCCGACGCCGCGAAAATTCATGCGCACCGCGACATAGCCGAGCGTGACGAAGGCCCGTGCCAGCGTCTGGGTTACCTTGTTGTCCATGGTGCCGCCATAGAGCGGATGGGGATGCGCAATCAGCGCAATGCCGCGCGGCGCGGCAAATTGCGACGCATCGGGCAAGTCGAGCGCGCATTCGAGCGCGCCGGCCGCGCCCTGCAGCGCGAAGCGTTTGGTATGCACGTTCATGTCAGATTTTCAGGCGTTCAACAACTTTTCCATTGATCAGGTGCTCATCAATGATTTCATCGATGTCTTCCTTGTCGACATAGGTGTACCAGGTGCCTTCCGGGTAGATCACCACCACCGGTCCTTCTTCGCAACGGTCCAGGCAGCCGGCCTTGTTGATGCGGACCTTGCCCTGGCCGTTCAGGCCGAGTTCCTTGACGCGGCGCTTGGCATGTTCCTGCGCGGCTTGCGCACCGCGATCGGCGCAGCACGGGCGTCCTTCCTCGCGCTGGTTCATGCAGAAAAATACATGATGTTTGTAATACGGCTTGTCGCTCATGGGGAAACTCGTTTTCGGTTACAGGCTTGCATGATACACCCGGCTCAGACTTGCTTCACGCGGTGCACCGGATGGTACAGGAACCAAAGCGTAAAAAAAGGCCACAGCAGCGACAGGAATTGTGCCGCGCCATTGAAGTTGAGAAATTTGCCCTGCACCCAGTCTTGCAAAGTTGATACGAAATACGGATTGGCCGGCGCGATGTTCACGACGATCAGGCTGGTGATCAGGGCCAGCGCCGCAACCCGGCGCTGCGCCACCGGCGGCGCGAAGCCCAGGCCGGCGAGCATGATCGCGCCGATCACAATGCCGCCCTCGGCGCCCGGCGTCACCCAGGCGAACGCGTTCTCCGGCGAGAACAGGAGCGCGCTGGCCAGAGTCCTGACCGCGACGGCTGCGCCGACCAGCACCAGCGCCAGCACGAATTTCGGCGCCCGCTCACGTAGCAGGCATAACAGCGTCAGCACGGCGCCCGTTAGTCCGCAGGCGGTGATGATGGTCTCGGATAGCCAATACTGTTCTGCGCTCAGCTCTGTCTCGCGCAGCAGCAGGGCGCCCAGGTCGACCGGGGTGGACCACCAGTTCGATAGCCATTCCGACAGGATCGGCAGCAGCTGACCGTGTCCCAGCCAGTAGCTTTGCGGATAAATCTGCGCCAGCGGCCACAGCCCGAGAACGATCAGTCCGCGGCTTGCCTCATGTGTAAACCAGCGCCGCCGCACCAGCAGGAAGCGGCTTTCCTCGAGAAATATACGGGTCAGCAGCACGCCGGCCACGGCGCCGATGGCGATGCCGCCGACGTTGGTGAACAGATCAAGATTGGAGGCGACCCGGCTGGGCAGGAAATTCTGAACCGCTTCCATCGTTCCGGATAGCAGAATGCCGATTACGATGGCGCACAGCACCGCCGCGGCGCGCCGCAGATGCGGATAAAAAGAAAATACCAGCAGCGTGCCGAAGGGGATATATCCGACAATATTGGTTGCCACATCGAACACGGTCCAGTAATACGGCAGCGGGGCCGACAAGTACGCGAACGGCGCGGTGCCATTGCTGCGCCATCCTGAAAACGGATACCAGCTGGCGTAAATAATCAACAGCCAGTAAAACACCAGCCCGATACGGGCGAAGACCGATGCGCTGGCAGCGCGTGCCGATGGGGTTGCGGCCATTATTTTTTCAAGGGAAGACCCGCCAGCCAGGCAATGATTTCAGCGATCGCGGCATCGCTCGCTTCGGAAAGCGCGCGCACGCCGCCGGCCGCGTCGGCGCTTTGCGCGGCCACCTGCTTGCTGAAGGTTCTATGCGCCACCAGCGTGCGGTTGTTCAGCACCGCGACGCGCATCGTGACCTGCGCGCTGCTTTGGCCGGGGCTGTCGAAACGCTGCATGAATTCATCGGTTTCAATCCGCACCACCGGCACATTGGTGGCGCCGTCGGAGGCGGACAGCACGGCGCCGCCGGCTTGCCCCATCCGTGATTTTAGGCGCTGCGCGAACAACTGGGCCGGCGGCGTGTTCCAGCGGCTGCCCGCGTAAGGCCGCGGCTCGTGGTCATTCGCATAGCTCAGGCGATAATACATGATCGGTGAATCGAGCCAGGCCGGCGCATCGATTTCCGCGATGGCCAGCGGCGGCAGCCCTGCCGCCGGCGCAACGGCTCGCGCGGTGTGCGTCGAGCCAAGGTCATAGAACGCCAGAGATGCCTGCTGACCAGTCGCGCAAGCGCCGAGCAGGCCGGAACCGAGCATGACCAAAACCAGGGGGAGTGCACGGGAAATCTTTTTCATAATGACCTTGAAGAGTTTGCCTATCTTGCCGCTGCGCCGTTGGGCGGCGCAACGAAACCATTTTCGCCGGGCCCCGGCGTCACGGCCGGCGCGCCGAACAGGATGCTTTGCGGACGGTTATTCAGGCTTTCCAGCGTCCGGTTGAGCGCCCGCAGCGATGAACGCGCGTCGTCGGCCAATGGCAGAAACTCGAGCTCGATGCGATCCGCGGCCGATGCCACGTTATCGGCTGACCGGGAAATTTTTTCGATCGGACCAGTCGGGCCCTGCAGGCCGGCGGTCAGCGCATTGACGTCTTTCGATAATTTGGTAATCGCGGCCAGCGAGCGCTGCGCCTCCGTGGTCAGGGCCGGCAGGCGGGACAGGGTCGGCTGCAGTTGCCGGGGAATCGCTTCGAGTTCATTGGCTGCCTCACTGACGCTGGCGAACGCCGACAGAATCGCGGTCTGGTTGTCCGGACTGAGCAATGCATTGAAGCGCTTGGTCAGTTCCTCGGCCTGGACCAGGATCGCCATGCCCTTGTTCTGCAGGTTGTCGAGCAGGCTGGGACGCATCTCGATCCGTGCGATCTGGGTTTTGCTGCTCGGGACCCTGACCGGGTTGGTGCCGTCGTCGTCGAGCTGGACGTAGGCGATGCCGGTGACGCCCTGGTAGCCGAGTGTGCCATAGGTCGACCGGGTGATCGGCGTATCCGGCTTGACGCTCATGTGGATCACGATTTGTCCGGGGACGTTCGGGTCGAAACTGATTTCATCGACCCGTCCCACATCGAGGCCGCGGTAGCGCACGGCGGCCTGCGGATTCAACCCGGGCACCGATAGCTTGGTCGCCATCTGGTAGGGCACGCGCTCGACGCGGTCGCGATTGAGCCACAGCGCAATCAGGATCGCCGCAACCAGCAGCACGATGGTGAAGATTCCCGCAATCAGGGCATGTGACTTGTTTTCCATAACCTTCCTTACTCCTGTCCGGCGATCGATACGCCGCGGTAGCCTTCCAGGGCGCGCCGGCCGCGCTCTCCCAGGAAGAATTCTTCAATAAACGGGTGCTTGACTGCAAGCACTTCCTCCGGCGTTCCATACGCGATCACGCGCTTTTCGGCCAGTACTGCGACTTTCGTCGACAGGGCAAACAGCGTGTCGAGGTCATGGGTCACCATGACCACGGTCAGCCGCATTTCCTGGCGCAGCGAACGGATCAGTTCAACAAACGATTCCGATAGACTGGGGTCGAGGCCGGCGGTCGGCTCATCCAGGAACAACAGCTCCGGTTCCAGCGCCAGCGCGCGCGCCAGCGCCACCCGCTTGATCATGCCACCCGACAGATCGGACGGCATTTTCAGGGCTTGTTCGGGATTAATGCCGACCATGTGCAACTTCAGCAAGACCGCGTCGCGGATCAGGTCTTCCGGCAGGGTGCGCAATTCGCGCATCGGCTGAGCCACATTGTCGAACGCGGTCAGCGCGGAAAACAGCGCCCCATGCTGAAACAGCATACCCCAGCGGTTGCGCAATTCCTGCAAATGGGCGGAATCGGCGGCGTTGATGTCTTCGCCGAAGACTTCCACCCTGCCGGCGGACGGCTTTTCGAGTCCCAGTATTTGCCGCAGCAAGGTAGTCTTGCCCGACCCGGAGCCCCCCACCAGCGACACGATTTCGCCCTGCTGAATTTCAAGGTCCAGTTTGTCATGCACGACAAAGTCATCGAACTGGGTGCGTAAACCGTGAATCTGGATTATCGGGCCATGTGCGGTCTCCCGCAGTTCTTCCGCCACCTGGTCTTCCTGTTCCTGCATCAAAACCCCACCCCGCTGAAAACAATGGCAAATACCGCATCGGCCAGGATCACCACGGTGATGGCCGTGACGACCGAGGTAGTTACGCCCTGCCCGAGGCTTTCGGTATTTGGCTGGATGCGCAGGCCGAAATGGCTTGCGACCAATGCGATCAGGGAGCCGAACACGACGCCCTTGCCGAGCCCGATCCAGTAGTTGGCGATCGGTACCGCATCCGGCAATTCACGGATGAAATAACTGGGTGACATGCCCAGTTCGAGTTTGGCCGCAACCATCCCGCCGACCAGCGCCATGGCATCAGTCCAGACCACCAGCAGGGGCATGACCAGCGCCAAGGCTAATACCTTGGGCATGATCAAGCGGAAACCATGCGGCAAGCCCATCACGAGCATGGCGTCCAGTTCCTCGGTGACCCGCATCACGCCCAGTTGCGCCGTGATCGACGAGCCGGACCGACCAGCCACCAGGATCGCGGCCAGCATCGGTCCCAGTTCGCGTACGATCGCCATCCCCAGGATATTCACCAGGTACACGTCGCCGCCGAAAGAATGCAATTGCTGCGCCGAAAGGTAGGAAAGAACGATCCCGATTAAAAATCCGACCAGCGCGGTAATGCCGAGCGCCTGGTAACCGATATGAAAAACATTGGATGATATCTCTTTCCAGGGGCCGCGCTGCGGCAGGGCGATGAATCGGGCGATATCCAGCACCAGTTGTCCAATCAATCCGATAAAGCCGGAAAAATGATCGACGACGTTATCGTATACGGTGCGCAGCGAAGCAATCGAGAACGGTTGCGGCTGCTGATCCGGCAGGGCAATCGGGCCGGCCTGCTCCAGCCGGTTGAAAAACTCTTCATGGGCATCAGCCAGGGCAAGCCTTGGCGGGCGCTTTTTCCCCCATGCGTTCCAGAATAACTGGGCGCCGAAATGATCGAGCGTGGCGATGCCGGACAAGTCCCATTGCAGCGCATGTTTATCGGGCACTGCCTGCAAAACGGCGTTGATGCCGGAAATAACCTGCGGGCGCGCCAGTGCCTGTACCTGCCAGATACCGGTGGCTGAGACAGTCGCGTGGTCCTGTTGGTCGATGGTGATTGATGGCAATTCGTTTCTTGGCATGGGTCGAGTGTAAGTGAGAAAGCATTATGCGTCACCTGGCAAGAAACCGCAGGGCATTGTCCTTCAGGCCCCGGTATCATCGCGGGCGGCATCCCGTTACAATGCGGCACATGAATATTCCGCTTTCCGCGCAGCGCATTGCTGCATTGTCATCCGATGTCCATTGCCGGGCTGATCTTGAACTGGTGGCTTCTACCGGATCCACCAATGCCGACTTGCTGGCGCGGCTGAATCGGCTTACCGGCCCGTTGCTGCTGGTTGCAGAGGCGCAAACAGCGGGACGTGGGCGCGCCGGCCGGGAATGGTTTTCGGCGCCCGGTTCGGCATTGACATTTTCTCTTGCCTGGAAATTCATGCGGCCATTGGCAGGACTGGTCGGCTTGCCGCTTGCGGTCGGGGTGGCCATTGCCGAAACGCTCGCTTCGTTCGGTATCGATGCGCAGCTCAAATGGCCGAATGACGTGTTGCGGGATGGCCGCAAGCTTGCCGGTATCCTGATAGAAACCGCCACCGTTAATGACGGCGGGCAGCCGGCGATCTGGGCCGTGGTCGGGGTCGGGCTGAATATCATACTGCCGGAACAACTTGTTACGAAGATCGGCGTCCCGGTTGCGCAGATGTCGGACGGCATCGATCGTGACCAGTTGATGGCTTCGTTATGGAGGGGCCTTGAACAGGCGCTGGCCGAATTCGATGCGGCGGGCTTCGACGCGTTCATGGAACGCTGGAATCGGCTGCATGCGTACGCGGGCCAGATGGTGACGATAATCGATCGCGGCCGGACTTTGCACGAGGGCAGGGCAGCCGGGGTCGACCAGTCGGGCCGGCTGCAAATCGATACCGGCGCCGGTCCGGTCATGGTGGTCGCAGGCGATGTTTCATTGCGCGCGTTGAAGGAATCGGGCAATGTTGCTGTTAATTGATGCCGGCAATACGCGCGTTAAATGGGCGCTGGCTGAGGAATGCGGGCCCGGCGCCGGCGCGGCCGATGCCGGATGGGGACGCTGGGCCGCGGCCGGCGCGGCCGGGCACGCGGAGCTGGCGCACCTGGCAACCGCATGGCGCGCCGCGAAGCCATCGCGCATCCTGATCTCGAACGTGGCTGGCGCCGCCGTGCGGGAGGCGCTCGACCGGCTGCTGGAGGGCGCAGCCGGAGCAGGGGCGTCGCAGGCGGAGTGGTTCAAATCGGCGCCGCAGCGCGGCAGCGTGCGCAATGCATACCGCGATCCCGCCCAACTCGGCTGCGATCGTTTTGCTTCGGCCATCGGCGCCCGCGCGCAGTTTCCAGGCCAGCCGCTGCTGATTGTTACGTGCGGCACCGCGACGACGATCGATGCGCTGACAGCCGACGGCGTTTTCCTCGGTGGCATGATCTTGCCGGGCCTGGACCTGATGGCCGCGGCGCTGGCCTCCAATACCGCGCAGCTGCCGCAGGTTGCGCAGCAAACGGCAGCGATCACGCCGTTTGCGGACAATACCGCCGACGCGATCGCAAGCGGCTGCATCGCGGCGCAGACCGGCGCGATCGAACATGCGCTGGGCGCCCTGAACAAGCGGCATGGCGCGGCGCGCTGCATTCTGTCGGGCGGAGCGGCCGGCCGGGTGGCGCCGCATCTCCAGGTTCCCTGCAGCATGGTGGAGAACCTGGTGTTGATCGGATTGCAGGTGGTGGCCATGGAACAGGACCCATCATGCTAAAACTTTTCTTTTATGTGCTGCTGGCGGCAAATGGGCTGTTGTTCGCGGTCCACCAGGGCTATCTCGATCCATTGCTGCCGACCGGACGCGAGCCGGCGCGCATGGGCCGGCAAATCAATGCCGACAAATTAATACTGAGCGGCGCGCAGTCCGCCAGTCCGGCCGGCGCAACCGGCGCCCCGGCTGCCGCAACCGAAGCGCCGGCGGCCGCCGCAGCCCGGCCGGGCAAGGACCAGGAGAATCAGGCATGCACTGAAATCGGCAACTTCGGGCTGGCCGATGCGGCACGGTTCGAAGCGCGGGTGGCGCGCCTGCCGTTCAAGGAAAAGCTGGCGCGGCGCGAAGTCCCGGAGGCCATCACGCATATGGTATTAATCCCGCCCCAGGGCGGCAAGGAAGGGGCGGACCAGCGGGTTGCCGATCTGCGCGCACTGGGCATTGCCGATTATTTCGTGATTCAGGATAACTCGCGCCGGCGCTGGGGCATCTCGCTCGGCCTGTTCAAGACAGCCGAGGCGGCCAATGCGCATCTTGCCGCGGTGGCGCAGCGTGGCGTGACCGGCGCCCGCGTAATCGAGTATAACGTCGGGCTCGCCCGGACCGCCTTCCAGTTGCGCGACCCTGATCCGCAGATCAAGGCTGGAATTGAAAAAATCATGGCCGACTTTCCGCGCCAGGAAATACGCAGCTGCGACTCGTAAACATGCTGCAAGCGTGTGACGGATTATCCGGATGCATGGCGCCCCTGGTCTGGCGCCCGGCCCGCTCTATCAGCAGCTGATTTGGAAATTGGGCCGGTATTTTGTGCGGTAACTGATCCGGCCCCTGCTCCATCATGCAACTTGCGCTGGATGCCTTGCTAGACTGACCTAACGCAAGCCGCGCGCACCGAAACTGCCAAACACTGCACATGCGGTTGAAGCGCAACCCGCGTTCACTGTGCATGGCGGATGGCATCCCTGGCGTCTCCCGGCGTCTCCCGGCGTCTCTTTTCCCGGCCCTGCATTTTATCCGCGCCAGCCTTCAGGAAAATGAGGATCATGATGAAACTGTTGCCATTCATCGTAGCAATGCTGCTATGTGCAGGTTCCGGCGCCGCCTGCGCCAGCGGTTTCGCGCTGAGCGAAATGAGTGCCGCCGGGGTCGGCAGCGCAAATGCCGGCGGCGCTGCCGCAGCGGAAGATATCAGCACCATTTTTTTCAATCCGGCCGGCCTGATGCGATCGAGCGGCCGGCAATTCATGGCGTCCGGCTCGGGCATTCGCCCGTCGGCGAAATTTGAAAACCGGGGATCGCTGTCCGCGCTCGGCACACCGCTTGCGGGCGGCAACGGCGGCGACGCCGGCACTTGGGCATTTGTGCCAGCGCTGTTTTATGCGATGGACGCCGGCCCCGGGTTACGCTTCGGGATCGGCGTGCATGCGCCGTTCGGCCTGAAGACCGACTATGAGGCGGGCTGGGTCGGCCGTTACCAGGCACTTAAATCAGAGCTGAGAGCGGTGAATATCAACCCCGTGCTGGCCTACCGTCCGAGTGACAGCCTTTCGCTCGGCATCGGCGTGAGCGCGCAGTACATCGACGTTGAACTGTCGCGCGCGATCGATTTCGGCACGATCTGCCTGGGCGCGCTGGGCGCAGCCAGGTGCGCGCCGGCCGGCTTGCTGCCGCAAGCCGCGGATGGCAAAGTCACGGTGGACGGTAGCGACTGGGGCTATGGATTCAATCTGGGCGCGCTCTATGCGCCAGGCCCGGCGGCGCGTTTCGGCATTGCCTGGCGCTCCCGGATCATTCACCGGCTATCCGGCGACGCGCGCTTCGAGCGGCCTGCGCGCTTGCCGGCGCCGCTCGCGGCCGCGCCCGCGTTTGCCAACACCGGTTCCAGGGCCGACGTGGACCTGCCGGAACTGGCGAGCCTCAGCGCCACCTTGGAACTCAACCCGAAGTGGACGCTGATGAGCGATCTGAGCTGGCAGCACTGGAGCCGCTTCAGGGAATTACGCATACGCTTCGACAACGGCGCGCCCGACAGTGTAACGCCGCAGCAATGGCGCAATACGTTTCGGTTCGCGGTCGGGGTTAACCATCACTACAGCGATCGCTGGAAACTGCGCAGCGGCATCGCCTGGGACCAGACGCCGGTAAAAAGCGCATTCCGGACGCCACGCATTCCCGATAACAACCGCCTGTGGCTGGCGCTCGGCGCGCAATACCGGCCGTCGCAGCAAAGCGCATGGGACATCGGTTATGCGCATTTGTTCATGAACGACACCTCGATCAACAAGGCGGAACCGCCGGTCGGCGGCACGCTCATCGGGAATTACAGCAGTGACGTGAATATCCTGAGTGTGCAGTACAACTATTCCTTCTGAAGCCGCGCGGCATCGATTTTCGCGCGCAGGCATGCAGGACAAAAACAGCGCGCCGAGGCCGGATCATCGCCGGGAGAAAAAACAGGCGGATGGGCCGGCAGCCTGGTGCACCAGCAAGGTTCGGTCGTGACGCAGTCCGCCATGCCACATTGAAATGCCGCGCCGCATTGTGGACAGGTGCTCATGGTCGTTCGCGCCCGGGATCGGCCTCGGCCTCGGCCCCGACTGGGGGGCCGTCATGCCGCACGGCGCGCCGGATCAGGTTCAGCTGGCCGGTGAAATTGCGGCATGCCTGGCATACCATGAGGTGCACCCGCATGCGGACCCGCTCTACCAGCGACAGTTCGCGGTCGAGTCCCTCCGAACTAAGGCGGTGTACTTCCCTGCAAGTAGGTTTGAATCCCATTCGATCGGCTTCCCTCTTCATCAGGCCCTGCCGAACCAGTTCAGGTCCAGGCATTCGCGCAGGCGTACCCGTGCGCGATACAGCATCACCCATGCATTAGACGCGGAAATGCCGAGTTCCTTACAGATTTCATCGGTATCCAGTTCCAGCCACTCGCGCATCAGAAATATCCTGGCGGTTTTTTCCGGCAGTTTTTCCAGGCACAGCTCCATGACCCGAAAGAAATCCTTCTGCTGCAGCGTGGCTTCCGGATCGCCCCACTGGCGCGGCATATCGCGGGTATGGCCATCCGCTGTGAACAGCGCAGCGATCGCATCGTCTTCGGACTGGTCGTCCAGGGTTTCAATCTGCCGTTCGCGCGCCGAACTGCGCAGCGCATCGATGATCTTGTGCTTCATGATGCCGGTGACATAGGTGCGCAACGACGACTGGCCGGCAAAGCGCGCCGGCTTTTCCAGCACCGCGATCAGCGCTTCCTGCACCACGTCTTCCGCCAGCGCCTCGTTGCGCAGCTGAAGCGAGGCAAAGCGCAGCAAGGCCGGCCGCAGACGTTCCAGTTCGCTATGCAATACTTCAGTCATGGGCGCGTCCTTGTCAATTGAACAAAAGACTAGCGGATTCGCATTGGAAATACAAGAAATTGGTCGGGAAGCGAATGCTCTTTCGCTGTAAAATCGCGAAAACCTATCTTACTGGATTCGCTATGGCCGACATCGATGATCTTTCGCTAGTTCCCTCTCAAATCAAGGCAGAAATTCTGGCAGAAGCATTGCCGTATATTCGCAAGTTCCACGGCAAGACCATCGTCATCAAATACGGCGGCAACGCCATGACCGAAGAGCGCCTGAAACATGGCTTCGCGCGCGACGTCATCTTATTGAAACTGGTCGGCATGAATCCGGTGGTGGTGCATGGCGGCGGTCCGCAAATCGACGCCGCCCTGAAAAAAATCGGCAAGCAGGGCCAGTTCGTTCAGGGCATGCGGATTACCGATGAAGAGACCATGGAAGTGGTCGAATGGGTGCTCGGCGGCGAAGTGCAGCAGGACATCGTCATGCTCATCAACCACTACGGCGGCCAGGCAGTGGGCCTGACCGGCAAGGATGGCGGCCTGATCCGGGCCCGCAAAATGCAAATGGCGGACAAGGAAAAGCCGGGCGAGTTCCTCGACATCGGTTTTGTCGGCGAGATCGATGCCATCAACCCGGCGGTGGTCAAGGCGCTGCAGGACGATGCGTTCATCCCGATTATTTCGCCGATCGGCTTCGGTGAAGACGGCCAGGCCTACAATATCAATGCCGACCTGGTGGCCGGCAAGATCGCGGAAATCCTGAAGGCGGAAAAGCTGATCATGATGACCAACATCCGCGGCGTGCTCGACAAGCAGGGCAACCTGCTGACCGACCTGTCGGCGCGCGAGATCGATGAAATGTTCGCCGACGGCACCATCTCGGGCGGCATGCTGCCAAAGATTTCATCCGCCCTCGATGCCGCCAAATCCGGCGTCAATACCGTGCATATCATCGATGGCCGGATCGAGCACTCGCTGCTGCTGGAAGTGTTGACCGAACAGGCATTCGGCACGATGATCCGCTCGCATTGAAGGCAGTGTCGAAGGAGGACTCCGCCATTCGTTCCCCGAAGTCCAGGCTCACCTGGTTTTTTGACCTCGACAATACGCTTCACAACGCCTCGCATACGATTTTTCCTGCGATTACAGCGAACATGAATGCCTTCATTGCCCGTGTGCTGGGCGATGACGGCACGCCTGCCAGTCCCGAGGCGGTGAATGCGGCACGGCTGCTGTACCTGCGGCGCTATGGCGCAACCCTGCTCGGCATGGTCAGGCATCACGAGGTGCGGCCGGAAGACTTTTTGCGCGAAGCGCACCGGTTCGACGACCTGACGACAATGATACGCGCCGAGCGCGGCCTGGGCCGTTTGCTGGCGCGGCTGCCGGGCCGCAAGATCCTGCTGACCAATGCCCCGCTGCGCTATTCAACCGATGTGATGCGCTATCTCGGCCTGCATCGTCATTTCGCCAGGCATATTGCAATCGAATCGATGACGGTGCACCGGCAATTGCGGCCGAAGCCATCGAAAGCGCTGCTGCGCAAGCTGGTCGCCCGCGAGCGGTCGCGGGCCGGCCGCTGTATCCTGGTCGAGGATACGATAGGCACGCTCAAGGCGGCCCGGACAGTGGGAATGCGCACGGTCTGGGTCACGCAATACCTGGCCGGCCGCCCGAGCCAGGAGCAGCGCCGCAGCCCGGTTTTGGCAACGCCGTTATTTAAGCGCCCCGCTTATGTTGATGTCAAAGTAAAATCTGTACGGCAACTGCCGGAGTTTCTGCGGAAGTTGCGTTGATGATGGGGTGTCCCAACCGATTGCTTATTAACTAAAAAAACCATGGCAACCACCAGACCGGGCGAGCGCAAACTTCAAATTCTCCAGACCCTGGCAACGATGCTGGAACAACCGAAGGGTGAAAAAATAACCACTGCCGCGCTGGCGGGGCGGCTGGAAGTCTCGGAAGCGGCCTTGTACAGGCATTTTGCCAGCAAGGCGCAAATGTTCGAGGGATTGATCGAGTTTATCGAATCGACCGTTTTCGGGTTGATCAACCAGATTGCCGCGGAACATGAAAACGGATTGGTGCAGGTACAGGCGATTGCCGGCATGCTGCTCAATTTTGCGGAGCGCAATCCGGGCATGACGCGGGTCATCATCGGCGATGCGCTGGTGAATGAAGACGAGCGGCTGCAATTGCGCATGAACCAGTTCATCGATCGCATCGAGTTGGCGATCAAGCAATCCTTGCGGGTCGCCGCGACCCAGGGTCAGGCAGCGGAAAATGAGGTCGCCACCCGCGCCAACATGATCGCCAGCCTGGTGCTGGGCCGTTGGCATCGCTTCGCCAAGACCGGCTTCAGGCAAAGTCCGTCCAAGGATGCGCAAGAGCAGATCGCCATGCTGCTGGCGTGACCGGCGGCGTGACCTGCCGGTGTAATGCGGCTTTCCTATTTCGGCAAAGGCTTCTGGCGTGCGGCAAGCGCCGCGCCCGCCAGCAAGGCGCAGGCTGAAAACATCAGTCCCCGTTGCAAACCGCCGCTGCTGTCCGCAATCCAGCCGACGATCGCGGGGCCGACGATCTGCCCGGCCGCGAAGACGATCGTGAACGCACTGATGCCGGCCGACCACGCCGCCGGTGGAAGATTGTGCCGGACCAGGGCCGTGGTTGATGCCACCACTGATAAAAAAACGGCGCCGAACAGCAGCCCGGAAATGAACACCACGGCCGGTGCCGCCGTCAGCGCCGGCAGCAGGGTGGCAACGCCCACCAGGGTATTGAGAATTGCCATCGACTCGCCGCCCCTGAAGCGATCCAGCATGCGGGCCCAGATGCGCGCCGACGCCACGACGGCGGCGCCGAGGGCCGCGTAGAATCCGGTGATTGCCGATGCCTGCATGCCTTGTTCCTTCAGCAGCGCGATGACAAAGGTCATGTACCCGATATAGCCGACCCCGAACATGAAATAACCGGCCAGCCCATACGCCATCGGCCGGATCCGGAATGGCGCATGCCCTGCCGCCAGCGCCGCAGCGCCATCCATTTGCACAGCCGGCAACGCCATCGCGCCGGTCGCGAGGAGGGAGGCGCCGCCCAACGCAAGCCAGGCCCATTGCCATGCGTGCGCGGCGCCATTTCCGGCGGCAACGGCCAGCACTGCCGGCAGCAGCAAGGCCGACAGGATGATGCCGAAACCGGTGCCGCCGTAATACAGCCCGATCAGCAGGCCGGCCCGGCGCGGATGGAGCGCGCCCAGGCGCGCCGCCAGCACGCCGCCGGAAATGAAAATGAATGCGCTGGCCGCGCCGGCGAGCAGACGTTGCAGCAACAGCATGCCGGCATCGGTCATGAAACCGCAGAACAGCATGAAGCCGGCGGTCAGCACCGAACCGCCGATCAGCGCGGCTTGGGCGCCGAAGCGCCGCATCAGTGCCGGGGTGACCAGGGCGCCGAGCAGGTAGCCAAGCGCATTGCCGGTGTTCATTGCGCCGGCCAGCAGATAACTCCAGCCGAGATCGTCGCGCATTGGCGGCAGCAGCACGGCATAGGAAAAACGCGACATGCCTAGCGATATCGCCGCGCCCATCGATAATCCGAGCGCGGTCAGGAACGGGCGCCGCAGCGCAAAGTCGCTAGCGCCGGATGGCATGACACTCGCTATGGCACAGGCAGTGCTCCGACATGGGAAAATGGTTAAAAGTCGCGAAGCGGTCGGGCATGGCGGAATATCCGGCGGCACGGGAAGGGACGGCCGATTGTAACATTGGCCTCCAAAACCATTATTGAGCAGGCAGGGCAGGCGCGTTTACTTTGGTTTCAGGAATCCTTCCCGGTTCCAGTAAAACGCCGCTTGATCGGCGTCCCACTCGACACCACCATCAACAGCCGGGCGATCTTCGATCCGATATTGCGGCCCATATGCGGTCGTTCGCACTTGAAATGAATGCAATCGCCGCGCTCCATCAGCACAATGTCATTCCCTATCAGGAATTCCAGTTTTCCATCCAGTAGATACAGCACTTCTTCGCCTTCATGCGACACCATGGCCGGGAGGACATGCTCGCCGACCGGGAATTCCGGCTCAAACGCTGTCATCTGCTGGCCTGGCAAATATAGATGTCGGAGCCAGGGGCCGCGCACCAAAACAGGGCGCATGGTGTAAGCTCGTTTTTTCTCGAATAAGGGAGCGCTGTTGGACAGATTATCGGGATTCATGCGCGGATTCGTTCCGACTCGCATGGGCGTAGACGCAAGAGAGCGGTTTCGCGCGGCCTGCGGTGCGCTGCTCGGCATTTTTCTGACTGCCTTGGTCAGCCGGGCAATCCTTGGCCCTTCCACCGCGCTGCCATTGCTGATCGCGCCGATCGGCGCTTCGGCAGTGCTACTGTTCGCCGTGCCTTCCAGCCCGCTGGCCCAGCCGTGGTCTCTCCTCGGCGGCAATGTGCTTTCCGCCATCGTCGGAATCAGTTGCGCGACCTGGATAAACGATCCGCAGCTGGCGGCTGCGGTAGCGGTCGGCGCTTCGATCATTGCCATGTTTGCACTGCGCTGCCTGCATCCGCCCGGCGGCGCGATCGCGCTCAGCGCGGTGCTTGGCGGTTCTGCGGTGAATGTGCAGGGATATCAATATGCGCTCTGGCCGGTGGGGCTGAATTCGCTGCTGCTGCTGGCGGTCGCGATCCTGTTCAACAATGCCACCCGGCGTCGTTATCCGCATCCACCGCAGCTCGAGCACGCCAATGTCCACGGCACCACCGATAGTCCGCCAGGAGTCCGGCTCGGATTTACGCCCGGCGATCTGGATGAAGTGCTTAAACAATACAACCAGGTCCTCGATGTCAGCCGCGATGACCTCGAGACGCTGTTTTTACAAACCGAAATGCATGCCTACCGGCGCCGCTTTGGTGAAATCACCTGTGCCGATATCATGTCGCGCGATGTGGTGACCGTCGAATTCGGTACGACACTGGAAGAAGCCTGGTCCTTGCTGCGCCGGCACCGCATCAAGGCATTGCCGGTGATAGACCGGGCGCGCAGGGTGATCGGCATCATTACCCAGGCCGATTTCCTGAAACAGGCCAACCTCGACCTGTACGAACGCTTCGATAAAAAACTGCATCAATTCATTCGGCGTGTTGCCCGCACGCATTCGGACAAGCCCGAAGTGGCCGGACAAATAATGAGTGCGCCGGTAAGGTGCGCTTCTGTCGACCGGCATATCGTCGAACTGGTGCCGCTAATGTCCGACGAATCTCTGCACCACATCCCGATTATCGACGACGAGCGGCGGCTGGTGGGAATCGTGACGCAGTCCGACCTGGTGGCGGCCTTGTATCGCGGGCGGGTAACCGGGGGTCAAGGCGCGCCATAAAAACCGCTTGCCGCCGGACGAGTGTGTTCTAATGCCACCTATCAATCCCGGAATTAATCTTGAAGCACGTGCATAATTGCGCGTGGTATCCATGCCAGAAAAGCAAAAGCGATGAATGTCCTGAGACTTGCCGCTTGCGGAGGATTTTCCCTGCTGCTCGCCGCCTGTGCAACGCAGGCGCCACCCGCGTCGGTTCCCGCAGCCGTGCCGGCGCAATGGTATGCGCCTTTACCAGCCTCCGCCTCCGGCGAAGGCAATGATGGGACGAGTTTGCCCCACAACGGCGCGCTGACCGACTTGTCGCAATGGTGGCAGCAACACGGCGATCCATCGCTGGTGCAACTGATCGAGGCGGCCCAGCTTGTCAGTCCGACCATTTCCGCATCCCGCACGCGCATCGAGCAGGCACGGGCCACGCGGGTGGCGGCAGGTGCCGCCTTGCTGCCTGCGGTGGACGGCGCCCTGTCCGTCACCAGGAGCAGCGCCCAACCCCCTTTGCCGATGGCTTCGGTGGTGCAGGGCGGCCTGCAGGCATCATGGGAACTTGATCTGTTCGGCGCCCGCCGCGACCTGCGCGATGCGGCCGAGGCCCGCCTTGAAGGCGCGCAAGCCGGCTGGCATGATGCGCGGGTATCGGTGGCCGCCGAAGTTGCAAATCAATACTATGGATTGCGCGCCTGCAGAAGACTGCTTGCGATTGTGCGCACCGATGCCGCCTCGCGGGACAAGACGGCGCAGCTGACGCAACAGAGCGCCGATGCCGGTTTCCAGGCACCGGCAACCGCGGCGCTCGCGCGCGCCAGCGCCGCCGAGGGAAGCAGTCGCGCGATCCAGCAGCGCCAACAGTGCGACCTGGCGGTCAAGGCGCTGGTGACCCTGACCGCTTTGGACGAACCTGCGCTGCGCCAAAAAATAGACGAAAGCCCCGCCATGCTGGCGCCCGCGGCGATCGCGCTCGCCGCGCTGCCGGCCACCATCCTGGCGCAACGGCCCGACGTATTCAACGCCGGGCGCGAGGTCGCCGCAGCCAGCGCCGAGACCGGCAACGCGCAGGCGCAGCGCTATCCGCGCCTCAGCCTGGCCGGCTCGATCGGCGCCGCCAGCTTTCGCGCCGGCGGCGTCACCACCAGTCTCGACACCTGGTCGATCGGACCTCTTTCACTGACGCTGCCGGTGTTCGACGCCGGCACGCGCGCCGCCAATGTCGATGCCGCACGGGCCCGTTACGACGAAGCCGTCGCGCGCTACCAGGCCAGTATCCGGCAGGCTGTGGGCGAAGTCGAACAGGCGCTGGTGAATTTACAGGCCAGCTTCGATCGCGGCGCCGACGTGCAGGTTGCGGCCGAAGGTTTCCGTGTTTCGTTTGAAAGCACCGAGAACCGCTTTAAAGCCGGATTCGCAAGCCTGCTGGAACTGGAAGACACGCGGCGCACGCTGCTGGCCGCCGAGACTGCGCTGGTGACGCTGCAGCGTGACCGCGCCCTGGCATGGATCGCGCTGTACCGTGCCGCGGGCGGCGGCTGGCCCGGCCCCGGCGCCGTTGAACAGACCGCCTCCGGCCCGCGCTGATGCCGGTCCCACGCCGGCGAACCTCCCGATGAATTCGATCGAATATCCAACATGATGAAACGACTCCGACTCAAACCGATTGCGATAACCCTGCTGGCGCTGGTTTTGCTGGGAATCGGCGCCGCTGCGCTGTTTGCTGCCAGGCCGGCGCCCGCCGGAAAAACCGCCGCCACTGTCACCGCCCCCAAACCGGCCCTCACGGTCACCATCGCGCTGCCGCAGACCAGCAGCCTGCCGATCACGCTCGCCGCCAATGGCGACATCAGCGCCTGGCAGGAAGCGAGCATCGGCAGCGAAGCGAGCGGCTTGCGGCTGGCCGAGGTGCGCGCCAATGTCGGCGACACGGTGCGGGCCGGACAGGTGCTGGCGGTCTTCGCGGCCGACACCGTGCAGGCCGACGTCGCGCAGGCGCGTGCGAGCGTGCTGGAAGCCGAGGCGAATGCGATGGATGCAAGCGGCAATGCGGCACGCGCCCGCACGCTGCAGAGCAGCGGCGCGATGAGCGCGCAGCAGATCAATCAATACATCACGGGCGAGCAGACCGCCAAAGCCAGGCTTGAAGCGGCTAAAGCCATGCTTCAGGCGCAGCAATTGCGACTGAAGCAGACCCGCCTGCTGGCACCGGACGACGGCGTCATCTCCGCCCGCACCGCTACCGTGGGCGCTGTAACCGGCGCCGGCACAGAGTTATTTCGCATGATTCGGCAGGGGCGCCTCGAGTGGCGCGCGGAAGTTACCGCGACCGAGCTGGGCCGCGTGCGGCCGGGCACTACAGCGACGATCAAGGCTGCCAACGGCGCCGAACTGACAGGAAAGGTCCGCATGATCGCGCCGACGGTCGACTTGCAAAAGCGTTCGGCGCTGGTCTATGTCGATCTGCCCGTCATGGCCGGCAAGGATGCGCCCGCCAGGGCCGGCATGTTTGCCAGGGGTGAGTTCGATTTGGGCAAGTCCGATGCGCTGACGGTTCCGCAACAAGCGGTCGTGGTGCGGGACGGGTTCAGTTACGTGTTTCGCATGAATGCCGATAACCGCGTGAGCCAGGTCAAGGTTGAAACCGGCCGCCGGGTTGGAGACCGGGTCGAGGTGCGCGACGGCGTGGGACACGACACGGTGCTGGTGGCAAGCGGCGCCGGATTCCTGAACGATGGCGACCTGGTGAAGAGCGTGCAGGCCGGCAGCGCGCCGCAGGGCGAGGGCGCGTCCCAGGCCAGCGCAGCGCCGGTCGCCGTCGTCAAATAAGGAACGACCGTGAATTTCTCCGCTCTATCGATTAAAAATCCGATCCCGGCGATCATGCTGTTCGCATTGCTGACGCTGGCCGGCCTGCTGGCTTACCGCTTCAATGCGGTGCAGGATTTTCCCGACATCGAACTGCCGATCGTCACCGTCAATGCCTCGCTTCCCGGCGCCGCGCCGGCCCAGCTCGAAACCGAGGTCGCGCGCAAGATCGAAGACTCGGTCGCCACGCTGCAGGGCATCAAGAACATCTACACCAAGGTACTGGACGGTTCGGTGGTGGTGACGGTCGAGTTCATCCTTGAAAAGCCGATCGCCGAAGCGGTGAACGATGTGCGCGACGCGGTCGCGCGCGTGCGGGCCGATCTGCCGGGCGAAGTGCGCGACCCGTCGGTGACCAAGGCATCGACCGCTGGCCGCGTGGTGCTGACCTTTACCGCCGCCGCCGCGCCGAATGCCACCGGTCGCACGCTCGATCAGCAGGAATTGAGCTGGTTTGTCGACGATGCTGTTTCCAAGCGGCTGCTGAGCGTGCCCGGGGTTGGCGCGGTCAAGCGCATGGGCGGGGTGACGCGTGAAGTGCGGGTCGAACTCGATGCCGCCCAGATGGCGGCATTGAACGTGACCGCGGCCGATGTGTCGCGCCGGCTGCGGCTGGTGCAGCAGGAAGCGCCGGGCGGGCGCGGCGATGTGGGCGGCGCCGAGCAATCTGTGCGCACCATCGCGACCGCCAAGACCGTGGCCGAGCTGGCCATGATCGATGTGCCGCTCGCCGATGGCCGCCATGTGCGCCTCGATCAGGTTGCCAGCGTCCGGGACACCGTGGCCGAGCCGCGCGCGCTGGCGATGCAGGATGGCGGGGTGGTGGTCGGGTTTGAAATTTTCCGCACCAAGGGCGCCAGCGAAACCGCGGTCGCGCGCGATGCGCGCGCCGCCGTGGAAGAACTGCAGGCCGCCCATCCGCATGTCCAGCTCAAGCTGGCCATAGACAACGCCAGCCCGGTCGATGAAAACTTTCATGGCTCGATGGCTTTGTTGTATGAAGGCGCTTTGCTGGCCATATTGGTGGTGTGGTGGTTCTTGCGCGACTGGCGCGCCACGCTGGTTGCCGCCGCCGCGTTGCCGCTTTCGGTCATCCCGACCTTTCTCGGCATTTATTATTTTGGCTATACCCTTAACACGGTGACCCTGCTTTCGCTTGCGCTGGTGGTCGGTGTGCTGGTCGACGACGCGATCGTGGAAATTGAAAACATTTCACGCCATCTGCGCATGGGCAAGACGCCAATGCAGGCAGCGCTGGAAGCGGCCGACGAGATCGGCATGGCGGTGATCGCCACCACCTTTGCATTGGTCGCGGTGTTCTTGCCGACCGCGTTCATGGGGGGCATTCCCGGGCTGTTCTTCAAGCAGTTCGGCTGGACCGCGGTGCTGGCGATCCTGGCATCGCTGATGGTGGCGCGCCTGCTTACGCCGATGATGGCGGCGTATATCCTGAAGCCGATCGTGCATGTCGAGCAAAAGGACGGCTTCGTCATGCGGCGCTACCTGGCTGCGATGCGCTGGTGCCTGCGCCATCGCCTGCTCACCGCGATCGGATCCGGGCTTTTCTTTTTCGGTTCGCTGGCGCTGGTCCCCCTGTTGCCGACCGGTTTTGTTCCGCCGGCCGACCGTGCGCAAACCCAAATCAATATCGAATTGCCGCCCGGCTCGACACTGGCTGAAACGCGCGCGGTTGCCGAGCGGGCGCGGCTGGCCGCGATGCAGGTTAGCGGCATCAAGGGCGTATTCAGTTCGATCGGCGGCGGCTCGAGCGGCGACGCCTTCGCGCCGGGCGCCGCAGCCGAAGCGCGGCGGGCGGTGCTGACGATTACTACTGTCCACCGCACCGAACGGCCGGAGTCGCTGGCGGCGCTTGAAGCGCAGATCCGCGCCAGGCTGGGCGATATTCCCGGCGCCCGTTTCAACGTGGGTCCGCCCGACACCGGCGTCAAGATGCAACTGGTATTGCGCAGCGAAGATCCGGTTGCGCTATCGGCCGCCGCGCAACGGGTCGAGCGCGAACTGCGCTCGCTGCAGGGCATCGGCAACGTGCGCTCAAGCGCGTCGCTGGTGCGGCCCGAGATCATTGTGCGGCCCGACTTTGCGCGTGCCGCCGACCTCGGCGTGACTGCCGCCAGCATCGGCGAAACCGTGCGCGTGGCGACAGCCGGCGATTACGACACCACTCTACCGAAGCTGAACCTGTCCGAGCGCCAGGTGCCGATACGGGTGAAGCTGCCCGATGCGGTGCGGGCCGATCTGGCCGCTATCGAGCGGCTCGCCGTTCCGGGGAAAAATGGCGCGGTAATGCTGGGCAATGTCGCCACTGTCACCATGGACAGCGGGCCGGCCCAGATCGACCGCCTCAATCGCAGTCGCAACGTCACGCTCGACGTCGAGCTGGGATCGCGCACGCTGGGTGAAGCCAATGCGGAGGCGCGCGCCTTGCCGTCGATGAAGAATTTGCCGCCGGCGGTGAAAATAGCCGAACTCGGCGATGCACAGGAAATGCAGGCGTTGTTCGCCAGCTTTGGCATCGCGATGGCGATTGGCGTGCTGTGCATCTACGGCGTGCTGGTGTTGCTGTTCAAGGATTTCATGCAGCCGGTCACGATCCTGGCAGCGCTGCCCTTGTCGATCGGCGGCGCTTTCGTTGCGCTGCTGATTACCCGGCAGGCGCTCTCGATGCCGTCGATGATCGGGTTGATCATGTTGATGGGTATCGTCACCAAGAACTCGATCCTGCTGGTCGACTATGCGGTTCTTGCGCGCCTGTCAGGCATGAACCGGTTCGATGCATTGGTGGATGCCTGCCACAAGCGCAGCCGGCCGATTATAATGACCACGATTGCGATGGGCGCCGGCATGATGCCGCTTGCCCTCGGCTGGGGCGCCGACCCGAGCTTCCGTTCCCCGATGGCGATCGCGGTGATCGGCGGCCTGATTACCTCGACGCTGCTGAGTCTGCTGGTGGTGCCGGCGGTGTTCACTTACATCGATGACTTCGAGCACCTGCTGCGGCGCGGGGTGCGCAAGCTGCGCCGGACCAGGAAAGAGGATGGCGCCGCGACACCATCGCCGCAATCGGTCACGTGATTGCCTGGCGGCGGCGCGAATCGGCTAAACGGAATCCGAACAACGTCGAACAACATATATAACAGGAGAAATGATGAGATACAGACGCCTCGGCAAAAGTAATCTAAAAGTGTCCGCCTTATGTCTGGGATCAATGATGTTCGGTGACCAGACCGGGCTGGAAGAAGCGCAGAGCATCGTGGCCGCGGCGCGCGACCACGGGATTAACTTCATCGACACGGCCGACGTTTACAGCAGGGGCGGCTCGGAAGAAATGGTCGGCAAGCTGCTGCACGGCGGCCGGCATGATTGGGTGCTTGCCACGAAGCTCGGCAATGCCATGAGCCGGAAGCCGAACCACTCGAATTACTCGCGCACCTGGATGATCCGCGAAGTGGAAAACAGCCTTGCGCGCATGGCAACCGACTATGTGGATATTCTGTATTTACATCGCGATTTTTACGAAGAAAACCTGGAAGAAGCGGTGCGCACCCTCGGCGATCTGATCCGTGCCGGTAAGATCCGTGCGTTCGGACTATCGAATTTTCGAGGCTGGCGTATCGCCGAAGTGGTCCGCCTGTGCGAACAAACCGGCGTGCCCGCTCCGATCGTGTGCCAGCCATATTACAACCTGCTCAATCGCGGACCCGAAGTGGAAATATTGCCGGCCTGTGGACATTACGGAATCGGCGTCGTGTCTTACAGCCCGATCGCGCGCGGCGTGCTGACCGGAAAATATTTGCCGGGGCAGCCGGCGCCGGAGGGCACGCGCGCGGGACGCGGCGACAAGCGCATACTTGAAACCGAATTTCGCGAGGAATCGCTGGCGATCGCGCTCAGGCTCAAGGAGCATGCCGATGCACGCGGTATAAAACTCGGACAATTTGCCACCGCTTGGGTGCTGGCCAACCGGAACATCTCCGCGGTGATCGCCGGGCCGCGTACGCTGGCGCAAATGGAAGATTATTTTCCCGCTGTCGAGATGGAAATTTCGGCGGAAGAGGAAGCATTGGTCGATAGCCTGGTTCGTCCAGGGCATGCATCGACGCCCGGCTTCAATGATCCAAGCCATCCTTTCTTTGGCCGACCGCTCGCCAATAGGCTTGCCGGCGCATAAACACCTGTCCGCTCGACGAGCGTGCATGGACGGCACTAAGCTGACTGCGCCGGTCGCAGTCAGCCCGCAGTTCAGCCCATCAACCATGTAGTGAACCTGTATTTAGCCGGCGGCCAACCTGCAATGGCCCGGTTCTTCCCTGTTGAAATTCTCGTTCTGCCTACAAACGGAGCAGGCAGAATCTGCGCGTTCCAGTAAAAACGCTGAGGTCAGTTACGAACCAAGGCTGTTTCAAATCAACGACGACCCCTGTAATCAATTGTACATTTTATACGTTAACCGTTAGTATTCGTACATCTAATTTCAGGAGACTTCATGAAAACACTGCGTTTATGCGCAGCAACCGTGCTCTCGGTCGCTGCGTTATTTGCATCGGTTCCAGCCAATGCAGCTGTCCTGGCTGAAAGTCCGTTCGTCGAGCTTAACGGGGCCAATAATTACTTTACCCAGGAAAGGAACACCGGGGCGGAAAATTTTTCCCTTTCCGCGGCCGCTGTCATCGATAAAATTTCTTTCGGCGCTTTTTATGATCCGCTCTCGCCGCAAGCTTCCAGCGTGGCTTGGTCGATCCGCAACAGCGCCGGGACGGTGCCGGTCCCGGGGAATGCTGTCATAGCAAGAGGCACCGACGCATTCACCGCGCATCTTGTGGGGCCGGTTGCCGGATCTGCGTTTCAGATGTTCGACTATGTGGTCGATATCGCCGATCTCGCTCTCGACGCGGGAGAATACTGGCTTGGGTTTCATCTCAACGGAAGCAACGGTGGTACGCACTGGATGCGTAGTTCCGTCGACAGGCATGGTGCCTTCAGTACCGACAACGGGGTAAGCTGGAAAGAGACCGAGTGGGGCCTGGTATTCCGGATCGAAGGCTCGAACGTGGTATCCGATCCCCCCGCTGCGGTTTCCGAACCGGTCAGCATCGCATTGCTGGGCCTGGGCCTGCTTGGGCTCCCGGTTTTCCGCAGGCGCATCCAAAATTGATTGAGGAGCCTGCGCGGCATATGGCAGCGAAGCGGTTTTTCGCGGGTTGATGCCGTTGTCTTTCTGCGGCGCAGGACCCCGGCGGTTTGGAAGCGCCTGCGACGCTTCCAAGCCTACAACGCCTGCTTCAACTGCTCCAGTATCGCCGGATTTTCGAGCGTGGAGATATCCTGCGTCACCTCCTCATTATTTGCCAGTACTCGCAGAATCCGGCGCATGATCTTGCCCGAGCGGGTTTTCGGCAAGTTATCGCCAAAGCGAATTTCCTTCGGCTTTGCAATCGGCCCGATCTCCTTTCCTACCCAATCGCGCAACTCCTTGGCAATCTGTTTCGCTTCATCGCCGGCCGGACGGCTGCGCTTCAACACCACGAATACGCAAATTGCTTCACCAGTCGTGGCATCGCGCTTGCCGACGACGGCCGCTTCCGCCACCAGCGCATGGGCAACCAACGCCGATTCGATTTCCATCGTGCCCATTCGATGCCCCGAGACATTGAGCACATCATCCACGCGTCCGGTAATCGTGAAATAGCCTGTGTCCTTGTCACGAATGGCGCCATCGCCGGCGAGATAGGTCGTGCCGCCCAGCTCTTCCGGAAAATAGCCGGCACGGTAACGATCGGGATTGCCCCAGACCGTGCGCAGCATCGATGGCCATGGCCGCTTGATCACCAGCAGCCCGCCCTGTCCATTCGGCAGTTCGGCGCCGGTTTCATCGACCACGGCGGCCATGATGCCGGGCAGCGGCAGCGTGCAGGAGCCGGGGACCATCGGCGTTGCACCGGGCAGCGGACTGATCATGTGGCCACCGGTTTCGGTTTGCCAGAACGTGTCCACGATCGGGCAGCGCGCACCGCCGACATTCTTGTAATACCACATCCAGGCTTCGGGGTTGATCGGCTCGCCGACCGAACCAAGCAGACGCAAGCTGGTAAGGTCGAACTGACCCGGGTGCATCGCGGGCTCGGCATTGGCGGCTTTGATCAGCGTACGAATCGCAGTCGGCGCGGTATAGAAAATGGTGGCCCGGTGCTTCTCGATCATTTTCCAGAAACGTGCGGCATCGGGATAGGTTGGCACGCCTTCGAACATGATTTGCGTTGCGCCAACTGCCAGCGGGCCATACGTGATGTAGGTATGGCCGGTGATCCAGCCGATATCGGCCGTGCACCAAAAGATATCGCTCGGCTTGAGGTCGAAGGTCCATTTCATCGTGAGCGCGGCCCACAGCAGATAGCCGCCGGAACTGTGCTGCACACCTTTCGGCGTACCGGTCGACCCGGACGTATACAGAATAAAAAGAGGATGCTCCGCGCTGACCCATTCCGGCTCGCATTCGCTCGATTGATTTGCCATCAGGTCATGCAGCCATATATCGCGCGTGACATCCATGTCGACTGCGCCGCCGGTACGCCGATATACCACCACCTTGCGTATGCTTTCGCAGCCGCCATTTGCAAGGGCGTCATCGGCGATCGCCTTGAGCGGCAAGGTCTTGCCGGCGCGGACTTGTTCATCGGCAGTGATAAGGGCCACGGCGCCGGCGTCGATGATGCGTTCTTGCAGGGACTTGGCGGAAAAGCCGCCGAATACCACCGAATGCGTGGCGCCTATTCGCGCACATGCCTGCATGGCAGCGACGCCTTCGATCGCCATCGGCATGTAGATCACCACCCGATCGCCTTTCCCGACGCCGAGTGATTTAAGTCCGTTCGCCAGTTCGCACACCTTCTTGTGCAATTCCCGGTAACTGATGCTTGTAACCTCGCCATCGTCGGATTCGAAGCGTATCGCAGTCCGGTCCGCGTTGCCGTTCTCCAGGTTGCGATCGAGACAGTTAAACGAGACATTGAGCGTGCCATCCTCAAACCATTTATAGAATGGCGCATTGGACTCGTCGAGCGTTACTGAAAAAGGCTTTTGCCACGCGAGGTGCTTGCGCGCCAGCCTGCTCCAGTACGCGCAGTAATCCTGTTCGGCCTCGGCACATAATGCGTAATAGGCGTCCATGCCGGAGATGGCCGCGTTTTTTATGAATTCCTCCGGTGGCGGAATAAGACCGGGGTGCTGCTTTAGGGAATCGGTAGCGGACATGCTTTTCTCCTGGACTTGATTTAATAAATACCGGTATGACAGCGCTGTTTCATTGCGCATATGCAAAGAAAACCTGGGCACACCTATTTTTAAGCGTAGTGACATTCGCCGGATTTGAAAGTCCATCGTGACGCGGGAATGATCCTGGTAAAAGGTATGTCGCGGCATATCGCTCGCAGGCTGTCGCGGCTTGCCGATCAAGGGGTAGGGGGCGGGCGGTAAACGGCATTATTCGTGTCTGTATGTCGCAGGGCGGAGAGCCACGGGTCGACGGCGGGTGATCCGACCGTTGTCAATCAGGCTACGATGTTGCAGCAAAAAAACATCAGTACCGTAAAAAGTTCCTTGAAGAAATAAAATTATTGCTAAACTATGGAACGGTGTACAAAGGTGTACACATAAAGGCGTATCTGATGGCGCGTCTCTATTTCCAGGGGTTGATCGTGAAAATTTCTCGCATTGCGGAGTTTGTTGTCGTGTTAGGGAGCATGGCGCTGCCGTTGCAGGCTGCTGCTGATTTCAAGGTCATGGTCGGGATCGATCCGGCTGACGACGTCGGGAAGCAAAACCTCGCTCTCGGCACATCGCCGACGCCATCGATGTCGGCCGCGCTAGGCACCAAGGTCCTGCTAAAACAAACCAGCAATTTAACCGATGTGATGCGGGCTTCCCGCACCCAGGAAAACGATGCCCTGATCGGCCCGCCGCACGTTACTGCGTCGGCGATCAGCCATGGTTACCAATTGCTGGCGCGCGATTCCCGCAACACCAATTTCGTTCTGCTGGCGCGCAAGGAAATAAAGCGGGTCGAGGACATGGTCGGCAAACGGTTGTACCTGACGCAGCAAGACTCGGCGCGTGCCTATCTGGCGAAGGGCCTGTTAACCGAAGCCCAATTCGACATCAAGAAATTCAAGCAAGTCGTGTATGGCAAAACCAGCGGCGCCGGGATGCTGGCGCTGGGCGCCAACCTGACCGACGTTACCATCGCCGAACAGGAAGAGGCGCAAAGCTGGCTGAAGGCTAATCCCGGCGTCGCCACGATATTGAAGTCATCGCGGCCGGTGCCGGCGGGAACCGCAGTGATGGTCCGTAAAACCCTGGCCGAAACGGAACGCAAGAATCTGTTGAAATGGCTGGCTTCGGCTGATGCGAGCGCGAGCGGTATAGGCAAGCTGCAAGCTTCCACCAGCGCCGATGAAGAACAATACCGGTACATTGCGTCGCTTGGCATCCTGACCCCTTCGGCGCTGCCCGGCGCAACCCTGGTCGAAGCGGCCGACGTATCGAAGCTGGTCACGGCGGGGGCGCTACCTGTCGATACCCGTACCGCCAAGGAGTTTCAGTTCGAACATATCCCCGGCGCCATTCATCTTCCATACGTGGAACGCAGTTTGAAAGACCGCGATTTCGATGCTTCCCTGGATGACTTTTCGGCGCTCGCGAAAGCGCCCAAGGACAAGCCATTGATATTCTTTTGCAATGGTCCGGAATGCTGGAAATCGTACAAGGCTTCGAAAATGGCGCTTGCGAACGGCTACAAGCAAGTCTACTGGTACCGCAAAGGTATGCCGGAATGGCGGGAAAAATCAATGCCGCTCGCTTCAGCGCAATAGAAGCGCTGCAGGCCGGCATCGAACCATCTCAGAACATTGCCGAAGCCGCTATTTCGCGGCGCCTGTTGCAGCGGCTACATAGGCGGCAATCTGTCTGATCTGGGCATCGGACAGGTTCGTGAATGCCGGCATCTGGCCGATCCCGGTACGCATGGCTTTCTCAACCCGCGCCGCATCCGGTTTGAGCTCATCAAGACTCGGACCGATTTCCCCGGCCGCGCCGGCATGTTTCAGGGTATGGCAGACCGCGCAGGCCGGCACTGCGGTCTGGTTGAATAACTTCTTCCCTTCTTCCATCGCGGCCTGGGCCTGCGCGCTGCCGGATGCCAGGCCGGCGAGCACACACCACGCCGCCGCGGCCGCGGCCCTCTTTGTGATCAGCTTCATAATCGTCTTCAACTCAGGACTTCAACTCAGGCCACGGTGATTTTCAGGGCGTGATCGCGCCAGCTGCTATTGTTGTAACCGCTTGCATTGTCTACCCGGTTTTCAGCCTGGACATTGCCTTGCGAATCGACGGCACGGCTGGCGATGGTATGGGTGCCGGCCGGGAGCCTGACCGGCAGCACGAACTGCCGCCATGCGTAACGGCCCAGGTCCGGACCGACGAAGCGGGCCGGCTTCCAGGTTTGTCCGCCATCCACCGAAACCTCAACCGACTTCACGGCATTGATGCCGCCAAAAGCGACACCCTTAATCTGCATCATCCCGGCTGTCAGCGATCCCTCTTCCGGCGACGGCGAATTAATCCAGGACTTGACGCCCATTTCCCATACCGACGGCTGGCTTGGATCGCCTTTTGCGCCGGGCGGAGTCATGCGATACCCGGTCTTTTGAATTGCCGCATCCGACTGCTCCGCGGTAAAAGCGAGCCGTTTGATATATTTGACGTTATTGACACCCGTGTAGCCGGGCACAATCAGACGCAGCGGGCCGCCGTGTGCCAGCGGGATCGGCACGCCATTCATTTCCCACGCCAGCATCGCATCCGCCATCGCGGCCGCAGGTACCGAGCGCTCCACTATCACGGACTTGGGATCGACCCCTTCCGGCAGCTTTTCACCACCGGTTCCGGTCATGTAGCGCAGACCGTCGGGAATGCCGCCCAGGGCTTCCACGACCGCCCGCACCGGAACGCCACTCCATACCACGCAGCCGGCCGCACCGACTTGCCAGGGGGTGCCGCTTGGCTTGGCAGGGAAGTATCCGCGTCCATTGCCGGAGCATTGCAAGACCATGGCCGTGGTTTCGAGTCCCAGCCCTTTTAATTCTTTAAGCGTGAACTTGCGCGGCGTTTTGACGCCTTCCACCACGATCTCCCAGGCATCGCGGTCAGCGACGATCGACGCATCAGGGGGCGGCAGGTTATTGCGGATATAAAGCTGGTCGTTCGGCGTCACGATGCTGGTGCCGAAAGCGCTGCGCCGGGTTTCCAGCGTGTTCGCGCTATGCACAATCATCGCGCCCGGATCTTTCCAGGTCACGTAAGCAGGCAGCGGCTTGGCTGCCGGCGCGGCGCCTCCTACAGCTTGTGCGATCGCGGACTTGTTGAAGCCGCCCAGGCCGGCCGCTGCCAGCGCGGCGGCGCCGCCGGCGAGAATGCTGCGTCGTTGAGGATTGCTTACCATCGAAGCCGATGCGGAGTTGCCATTGGATTGCTTTGTCATTGCTGCTCCATTGTTGATTATGGTTGCGACATAGCCGAAGGACGGCTTGGTTTCGTTCAGGAGAATCCCATATTATGCGTAGTTTTCCATATGGAAACAATAAAAAACATTGGATAAAATAGTTTTCGCACGTGGCGGCATAACGCGAGTATGCCGTAGCAGCGATTGATTCGCCAGAGGTGCGCATACCCAGGCAAGTACACGGAGAATGAAACGACCGGCGTTGCGGTTTCGAGACGATTCGGGAACGCTGGCATGATGCAGCGCTCCTGGCAAGTTGGATAAAGCCGGGCGAAGTTGGCCGAAATTGCCGTTAACCGGAAGTCTGCCGGAAGCCTTTTTGGACGGCCTGGTTCAATGCGGCTGAAACAGCAGGCGTATCGTGCATGCGGATGGTCCTAACGGCTCTGGCAAGAACGGGTCTGGCGAGTAAGGAGGTTCTGGAACGCCTGGCGTCGGGCGCAGGGCGTCGGGCGCAGGGCGCCCGCAACACGAAAAAATCTTCTACAGAATAAGAAAGGCGACCCCGGTCCAGAAAGTCCCAAGACCAGCG
>JAQGMO010000275.1 GCA_028292315.1 Herminiimonas sp.
CGGGCACGAGATTCCTGCCCAGCCGCCATCCCAAGGCTTTTCCGGCCGGCATGATCTTTGGAACGGTGCGGTAGAATCTGGCTTCCGCAATGTTTTCCATCCAGGGAGTTGTAATGCAATCCAAATATTTCCGCTGGTTCGCCGGCATGTCCTGCATGTCGGTGAGTGTGTTCATGTCGCTGCCGGCAGCTGCCCAGATCAAGATCGGCGTCAATATTTCCACGACCGGGCCGGCGGCCGCCATCGGCGCGCCGACCAGGAACGCCATGTTGTTATGGCCTAAGGAAATCGCCGGGCAAAAAGTCGAGTATATCTTTCTTGACGACGCCTCCGACACCACCAACGCAGTGCGCAATACGCGCAAGCTGACGACCGAAGAAAAAGTCGACGTGGTAGTTGGTCCGAACACCACGCCGAATGCGCTGGCCATGCTGGATGTGATCGCCGAAGCGCAAACGCCGATGATTACGCTGGCCGCTTCCGCCGCGATTGTCGAGCCGGTTGACGGCAAGCGCGCATGGGCGTTCAAGATGCCGCAAAACGATTCCCATATGGCGACCATCCTGACCCAGCACATGGCCGAAAACGGCGTGCGGACGGTGGCATTCATCGGCTTTGCCGATGCCTATGGCGAAGGATGGTGGCGCGAGTTTTCCAAGCTGGCGGAATTGCGCAAGCTGCAGGTCGTGGCCAGCGAGCGTTATGCGCGCAACGACACCAGCGTCACCGGCCAGGTGCTCAAGATCATGTCGGCGCGGCCCGATGCGGTGCTGGTCGCGGGCTCGGCAACCCCGGCCGTGCTGCCGCAGAAAACACTGGTCGAACGCGGCTACAAGGGAAAAATCTACCAGACCCACGGCATCGGCACGCTCGAATTTCTGAAGGTCGGCGGCAAGGATGTCGAAGGCACCTTTTTCCCGACCGGGCCGGCCGTCGTTGCGAAGCAGTTGCCGGAGGCGAATGCAGTGAAGAAAGTGGCGCTGGATTTTACGAAACGCTATGAAGCCGCCTATGGCGCGGATACCATGACGCAATTCGCCGCGGATGCATGGGGCGCCTATATGCTGATCGCCAATGCGGTGCCGCAGGCGCTAAAGAGCGGGCAGCCGGGGACGGTGCAATTTCGCACCGCCTTGCGGACCGCGCTGGAAAACACGAAGAACCTGACAGTGCCGCAAGGCGTGATCAACATGAATCCGAAAGACCATGTCGGACTCGATCAACGCTCGCGCGTGATGGGACGGATAGTCGGGAACCGTTTTACTTATGCGTTCGGCGGGTAAGCAGCTGGTTCCAGCCCTGAAATAAGTTTTACGCTCGCTTCAAACAAGGGATCGCCTGGCGTCGCAAACGCATCGACAATTGTCAGGTGATTCCGCTCCGGTAATGCAATGTCGCCCGCATGGCTGGCTTTCCAGCATTCTCCTATCAGGACATTCTGCCGTTTGAACTCTTCCGATTCCAGTCCCCCCACCGCTGTAATGAATGGCGCGGCGTGCGCTTGAGGCATCCGGGCCGGCGACAGCGATGCGGCGCGCGCCTCATCCAGTCCGAGATCGGCATTGACGAACGAGGATTTCCGGATCGCATCAAGCTCATACGGCCCCGACAGCAGGATGCCGGCCTTGATCAGATCGGGCGGCAGGTCGCTCGCGAAATCGGGCCAGCGCGCGGCCAGCATCATGGCCGAAAGATGCCCGCCGGCCGAATGGCCGGCGACGACGATGCGATTGCGATCAAAGTCATGGTTCTCCGCATTGCGGTAGAGCCAGGCGCACGCCGCCAGTTGCTGCAGCGTGATCTGTTCCAGCGTTGCGGCGGGAGCCAGCGTGTAGTTGGTTAACGCGACGTTGAATCCGGCGGCGCGGTAACCCGGCACCACGAATGAAAAATTTGATTTGTCCATCGACCGCCACCAGCCGCCGTGTATGTACACCAGGAGCGGCGCGCCGCCGCGCCTGGCTGGAAAGAAATCGAGCCGTTCGCCAGGCGATTCGCCATAGGCCAGGTCGAGCAAGCCTGCACTGGTGCGCCGCGCATGGGCGGAATCCTTCAGCCAGCGGGTGATGATACGCGGGTGGTCCGGCACCATGGCGCGGGCATTGTACTGCTGGTCGTAATACTCGGCGGACAGCTCGATCGGTTTATTCATCGGTGTGGATTGGGTTCGAGAATCGGTTTGACGGCTGGAAAGCGCAGTGCATGGGACGGACTAGTGTAGTGTCTTTGACGCGCTCTGCAAAGTCCGGGGACTGGGCACCGAACTTGCATGATTGACTATGTGGCATGCAAGCGACTACACTGCACACGTTTTGGTGCCCGCGCGCCGTATCCGGCGCGCAGTTAAACGGGAAACACGAAATGCGCCTCGAATCGCATTAGCGTGTGCTGCCCCCGCAACGGTAAGCAAGCGTATGGCTACGCCATACTGGCCGCCTTTCATACCACTTTGCAGATTCGCATGGGAAGGTGAGACGGTCCGACTTGCAAGCCCGGATACCGGCCAGAACAGGCGGAAGCAGTGCTTCCTTTGAATCCGGCTTGCGGGGAAGCAGGCCGGGTGCTTATCCTTTTAAAAATCTCATCATGACTGTAAATTCATCCCGCGGCCTTATTTCGACCTGGCCGCCGCTCGCGCTTGCCTTCACGCTCGTTCCCGCATGTATTCCCGCCATGGCCCAATCGGCCGCCGACAGGACGCTGGCTCCGGTGCTCGTCAGCACGTCGCGTTTCGCCGCCGATCCCGCCTTTGCGCCGATCGGCGCCTCGGTGATCAGCGCCGAAGAAATCCGCGCGTCGGGCATCGGCAATGTCAATGAAGCGATCCGCAAGCTGGGCGGCGTGTACGGCCGCCAGAGCGCGAGCGGGACCCAGGATTTTTCGCTCGACCTGCGCGGCTTCGGCAGCAGCAGCGAGCAAAACATGGTGGTGCTGGTGGACGGCATCCGCCTGAGCGAGAATGAACTCAGCACGGCGTTGCTGTCATCGGTGCCGATCGAGACGGTCGAGCGCATCGAAATCGTACGCGGCGGCAGCAGTGTGCTGTACGGCGACGGCGCGACCGGCGGCAC
The DNA here is from genome assembly GCA_028292315.1 of Herminiimonas sp. Classification (GTDB taxonomy): domain Bacteria; phylum Pseudomonadota; class Gammaproteobacteria; order Burkholderiales; family Burkholderiaceae_D; genus JAQGMO01. The sequence continues at coordinate 3,072 of JAQGMO010000275.1, forward strand.
TATCCAGATCATCACCAAGCGTTCGGCGCGGCAGGGCGTGCACGGCACCGCGGTGGCGGAAGCCGGCTCTTACGGACATCGGGCCCTGCGCGCTTCGGTCGCCCGCGGCTGGGATGGATTTTCGCTCGATGCGAATGCGAGCACGCTGCGCGCCGACAATTACCGCGACAATAACGACGTCAGGCAGGACAACTTCAGCGGCGGCATGCAATGGGCATCGAATGAAGGAAGGGTCGGCATGCGCGTCGATGTGGCGCGGCAGGATTCACGCTTCGCTGGCGCGCTGACGCTGGCGCAGTTTGAAGCCAATCCGCGCCAGGCAACGACGCCGGGCGACTTCGGTTCGCTCGACACCGACCGCTTCACGCTGTTCGCCGAGCGCAGGTTCGGCGCGCTGGAACTGGCGGGTGAACTCTCGCACCGCGAAAAGACGGCGCGCGCATTCTTCGCCAGCACGTTCGGCGATTTCATTTCAAGGGCCGACAGCAGCGTGACCCAGGCTTCGCCGCGCCTGCGCTACCTGTCGACCGCCGGCGCAATAAAGAATGAGCTGGTGGCCGGGCTGGACTTTACCCGCTGGTCGCGCGACACCAGGAGCACCTTCGGCGGCTTCCCTGCATCGCAAGCGGACGCGTCCCAGCAATCACGCGCCATCTATGCGCGCGATGAACTGCGCGTCGGCGATCTGCGGGTCGCCCTGGGCGCGCGTCACGAAACCTTCGACAAGCGGTTTGCCGATCCGCTTGCGTTCCCGCCGGCCGCCTATGACAAGGATCAGAGCCTGAACGCCTGGGAATTGCAGGGCAACTATACCGCCCGCCCCGGCGTCGAATTGTTTGCCAAGGCAGGACGCAGCTACCGGGTCGGCAACGTGGATGAGAATTCACTTACCCGGGTCGCCAATGAACCGCTGCAGCCACAGACTTCGCACGACCTGGAACTCGGCACGGCGCTTGGGAATACCGAGCGCAAAGTCACGGTCAGGGTGTTCCAGCACCGTCTGCGCAATGAGATTTTCTTCGATCCTACCGTGCCGCCGTTCGGCGTGAATTCCAATCTCGATCCGACCAGGCGCAAGGGCGTGGAAATCGAAGCAAGCGCACGTTTGCTGCCGGCGGTCAGCCTGCGCGCGACCTTGCGGCATGTCTCGGCCAAGTTCACCGAGGGGCCGAATGCGGGCAAGGACATCGCCCTGGTGCCGCGTAATACCGCAACGCTCCGGCTGAACTGGATGCCGGGGAACGGGCATAGCGCGGATGTGGGCCTGCAATGGGCCGATTCGCAGCGTTACGGCGGCGACTTTTCCAATACCTGCTCGTCGCGGATACCAGCTTACACCACGCTGGATGCGCGCTACGCGTTCCGTGCCGGCGCCTGGGAGTTCGCCATCGCCGGCGCGAATCTGACCGACAAGGATTACTTCAGCAATGCATTCGGCGCCTGCCGCAGCGGCATCTATTCCGATACCGGCCGCCAGCTGAAGCTATCCGCGCGGATGGACTTCTGAGGCCGGGGTGCGGCGCGCGCTGATCATACTCGGCAGCCTTGCGGCGCTCGGCGCCGCATCGTTCGCGGCCTCCGCGTTATGCGGCAGCACCGGCTGCATGAGCACGCCGGGCGCCGATCCGATGATCTGGATGCTGCGCTTTCCACGCGCATCGTCGGCGTTCGCGGTCGGCGGATTGCTTGGGCTGGCCGGCGCGCTGATGCAGGTCCTGTTGCGCAATCCGCTGGCGGATCCCTATGTGCTCGGCATCTCCGGTGGCGCGGCGGCCGGCGCGATGGGCATGCTGCTGCTCGCTCCGGCGGCGCTTGCGGCATGGAGCATGCAACTCGGCGCATTGCTTGGCGCGCTGGTTTCAATCGCGCTGCTGTTCGGACTCGCGCGGCGCGCGCTGCTGCGGCTGACGCCCGCCGCGTCGGCATCGCCATCGGGCGTGCGCCTGATTCTGACCGGCGTGATGATTGCCTCCGGCTTCGGCGCGCTGCTGACGCTGCTTCTGAGCCTGGCGCCGGACGCCCGCTTGCGCGGCATGATTTTTTGGCTGATGGGCGACCTCGACAACAGCCTTTTTTACGGACCGGCGTGGATCGCGCTGGCGCTTTCATTATCCTGGGCCGTGGCCGCTGCGCCACGCCTGAACGTGCTCGCGCATGGCGATGTCACGGCCCACCTGCTTGGGGTGCCGGTGTTGCGTTTGCGAGCGATCGCCCTGTTTGTCGCCTCGCTGGCGACGGCGAGCGCGGTCGCGGTGGCGGGTACCATCGGCTTTGTCGGCCTGGTGGTGCCGCATGCGCTGCGCATGGTGATCGGCAATGACCAGCGCATCCTGTTGCCCGCATCGGCGCTGGCGGGAGGCGCCGCGCTGACCCTGGCCGACCTGCTCGCGCGCACCGTGGCCGCGCCGGTGCAATTGCCGGTTGGCGTCATCACGGCGCTGGTCGGGGTGCCAGTGTTCCTTATTCTGCTGGGAAGGAGCCGGGCATGACCATCCTGCGTACCGCGCAGCTCGATGTCGCCCTCGGCGGCCGCCGCCTGATCAGCGGCTTGAACTGGCAGGCGGCATGTGGCGAACTGTGGTGCGTGCTCGGGCAAAACGGCGTCGGCAAATCCAGCCTGTTATATGTGCTCACCGGTTTATTGAAGCCGGCCGCCGGACAGGTGCTGATCGACGGTACGCCGCTCGACGCATCGGCGCCGGCGGCGCTGGCCACCCGGCGCGGTCTAATGCCGCAGCAGCAGCTGGATGCGTTTTCCCATACCGTGCTCGACACGGTTCTGATCGGGCGGACCCCGTACCGGGTCGGACGCGCCTGGGACTCGGAGGAGGACCGGGCGGCGGCCCTGGCGGCCCTGGCGCAGGTCGGCCTGGCCTCCAGGGCCGATGCCGATGTGCTGCGTTTATCCGGCGGCGAACGCCAGCGCGTGGCGCTTGCGACGCTGCTGGTGCAAGCACCGGAACTGATGCTGCTGGATGAACCGACCGCCCACCAGGATGTGGCGCAGCAACTGGCGATGATGCGCCTGATCAGGGGCTTGGCGGAAAAACATGCCGTGGTCGCAACCTGTCACGATATCAACCTGGCGGCGCGCTTTGCCTCCCATGTGCTGGTGCTTGCGCCCGGGCGGCACTGGATCGGCCCGGTACGCGAAGTGCTGACGGTGGCGGTGCTGGAGCAGGCTTTCGGCTGCCATTTCGAGATGACGGAGGCCGGCGGGGCGCCGGCCTTTCGCGCATACTGATGGCCGAACCTTGAGGCGGGCATGACTTTTCCATTTCAGACGTTGATGGTGCAGGGCACGACTTCGGATGCCGGAAAAACCACGATCGTCGCCGCCCTGTGCCGACTGCTGGCGCGACAGGGCGTGCGGGTGGCGCCATTCAAACCGCAGAACATGGCGCTCAACAGCGCCGTCGCCGCCGACGGCGGGGAAATCGGACGGGCCCAGGCGCTGCAGGCGCAGGCAGCCGGCGTGGCGCCGCATACCGACATGAATCCGGTGCTGCTCAAGCCGTACAGCGACGTCGGCGCCCAGGTCATCATCCACGGCAAGGTATGCGCCGATATGGATGCGCGCAATTACGACCGTTACAAGCCGCTCGCAATGCGTGCCGTCATGGCGTCGTACCAACGGCTGTCGCACCAATACCAGTCCATTATCGTGGAAGGCGCCGGCAGTCCGGCCGAAATCAATTTGCGGGAGCGCGATATCGCCAACATGGGCTTCGCCGAAGCGGCCGATTGCGCGGTGATCCTGGTGGCGGACATCGACCGGGGCGGCGTGTTCGCGCATATCGTCGGCACGCTCGCCTGTTTGTCCGAAAGCGAGCGCAATCGAATTGCCGGCTTTGTCATCAATCGTTTTCGCGGCGACATCGGCCTGCTGGAGCCGGGACTGGAATGGTTGCGCCGGCAGACCGGCAAGCCGGTGCTGGCAGTCGTTCCATACGTTCAGGGATTACTGCTCGACGCGGAAGATGCCGTGGCTGCGGCGCAATCCGTGCGCGGCGAATTCCGCGTGGTGATCCCGGTGGTGCCGCGGATCAGCAATCATACCGATTTCGATGCCTTGCGCAGCCATCCCGGGGTAGACCTTCAATTCATCGGCCCGGGCCAGAAAATTCCCGCGTGCGATTTGATTATCCTGCCGGGCAGCAAAAATACGCGGGCCGACATGGCGTGGCTGATTGCGCAGGAATGGCCGGCGGCGATTGCGCGGCACCTGCGGTACGGCGGAAAGCTGATCGGTATCTGCGGCGGTTTTCAAATGCTGGGCAACATCATCGACGATCCGCATGGACTGGAAGGCGCGCCGGGATATTCGAAGGGTCTCGGATTGCTCGATCTCGATACCGTGTTAACGCGTGACAAGCGCCTGGCGCAGGTGAATGCGCGTTGCGCATTTGCCGACGCGCCAGCCAGCGGGTATGAAATCCACATGGGGTTCTCGAGTGGTCCGGCATTGGAGCGGCCGGCGTTTTACATCGAAGATCGCGGTGAGGGCGCGCGTGCCGGCGATGATCAAATCCTGGGCAGCTATCTTCATGGCTTGTTCGAAATGCCGCAAACATGCGACGCGCTGTTGCGCTGGGCGGGACTGGAGCAGGGCGGGGCGGTCGACATGGGCGGCTTGCGTGAGCAGAGCCTCGATCGTATCGCCGATGCCTGCATCCCGCTGTACGACGCGCTTTGCGGCATGCCATGGAGCCGGTTTCATAAAACGCCAGCCAATCCGCAGTGATCGTACGCGAACTGACGGAAAGCCTGACCATGACCGGCGTCGATCGCGCGATCGAAACACTGAACGACCTCAAGGCGCCCGGCATCAAACTGTCAATCGACGATTTCGGCACCGGCTATTCGAGCCGGTCCTGTTTGAAGCGCTTTCCTTTGAAAGCCTGCTGCGGGAAAGCATGATATTGCCGATCCCGGATTGAACCAGCGACCTGGCAGGATATTTCCCGCCAGGTCGCTGGTGCTTTACAGAAGCTTTACAGCATGCTGCGGCGCGCGCCGTGATGCATGCCGGCGCTACGCCGGTGCGCCTCGATCGACTGGGCCAGTGAGCCGAGGTCATAGCCGGCGTGGTGGCGGTGCCCGTTGACAAAAAAGCTTGGCGTGCCGTTGACGCCGCTTAGCACGCCGCCGTCGAAATCGGCCTGGATTTTTGGACGGTAAGTACCGTCCCTTAACGCCTGGAGCAGTTCCGTATCCGATAAACCGAGCGCTTTGACAATTGTTGCGTACAGCCGAGGACCGAGCATGGCCTGATTTTCATACAGCGCCTCATGGGCTTCCCAAAATGGGCCATGCGCGCCGGCGAATTCGGCGGTTTCGGCGGCAGGCAGCGCTTCCTGGTGAATTTGCGCCAGCGGAAAATTACGAAATACAAAGCGAAGATCCTTGCCGAAATGCTTTTGCAATACCTTGACGACCGGATAGGCTTCGCCGCAGTAGGGACACTGGTAATCGCCGTACTCGACCAGCGTAACCATGGCCGTCGGATTGCCCTGGATATGGTCGCTCGCTGAGACTGGAATTTTCAGATCGGACATATTGATACCTCGATAAGAGTGGCACGCGTGGGCGTTTTTTCGGAACCGGGAGGGGGCGAGAGAGAATTCATGCCCTGATTTTTCTTTAGCTTATTCTTTTGGAAGATGACCGCCTTCGCTATCCCACTTGGCCTCTTCGGCCTGAAGCTCATATCCCGGTGGTCGATATGTAGCGGTCTTTTTAACCGCGGCATCGATTTCCGTGGCGGTCATTAACACAGTCGTTTTACACATGGCGGCGCCGGACGCATTCACCCGGAGGGCGAGCGCGGCGGCGCTCGTGTTATCGGGGAGTTCGCCAATAATGAACACGTCGGTATCGCCGAAGGCGTAGTAAAACGCTTCGACGGTACCGTTCATCGATTTGAATAATTCATCGACGGCGGCGCGCCGGCCGCTGCCGCCTTCTTTGAGCAGGCCATTTATGCCTTCGCCGACATAGTTGGCTTCAACAAGATATTTCGGCATTTCAATCTCCTTCGCTTCAGCGTTGTACGCTTGATTGGTTATATGTCCGTTCGTCCGACGGATAAAGAAGGAAACGTCGCCGGCTTGATAAATACCTACGGCTGATTTGCCACCGCTTTCGCGCTTGCCAACGCCTTTGATCAAACTGCAAGATCGTCCGATCTGCATACTGCGTCGGTCGACAACCCATAAAACAAATTACAAAAAATTCGCTTTCGTTAACCTAAACTGTTCAAAAGCACGGATCGTGTCATGGGCACCGTAACTCGCTTTGAAATCGGCTATACGCAGTTCCTGAATCCGGAAGGGGAGGCGGTGCAGCCCTTGCCTGACTTTACGGTTGATCCCGCGCGATTAATTTCCTGGTATCGGGCAATGCTGCTGACACGCATGTTCGACGCCAAGGCGGTCAAGCTCCAGCGCACCGGAAAACTGGGCACCTTTGCCTCGGCGCTGGGACAGGAAGCGATCGGCGTCGGCGCCGCAAGCGCAATGCGTGCGGAAGATGTGCTGGTGCCGTCTTACCGCGACCATGCTGCGCAACTCCTGCGCGGCGTCAGCATGGCGGAGATCCTGCTGTACTGGGGCGGCGACGAGACCGGAAGTAATTTTTCGGCGCCGCGCCATGACTTTCCGATTTGCGTGCCGATCGCCACGCAGGTTTGCCACGCGGCCGGCGC
>JAQGMO010000299.1 GCA_028292315.1 Herminiimonas sp.
AGCGGCTCCTTGCAACGCGAGTGGGAGCCGCTGCCGCGAGCCGCATCCTGAACGTTTTCCAATACTTTCCTTATGGCTTCGAATACTCTTCCGGCCTCGGTCGACCAGGTTTTGCAGTTGCTGCAATCGCAGGAATATGTCGCCGACCGCAGGCTTGCGACCACGCTTTTTCTTGCGCTCGCCATGGGCCGTCCGTTGTTCCTGGAAGGTGAAGCCGGTGTCGGCAAAACTGAAATCGCCAAGGTATTGGCGAACGGGCTCGGCCGCAAGTTGCTGCGCCTGCAATGTTATGAAGGGCTGGATACCGCCAGCGCGGTATATGAGTGGAATTATTCACGACAAATGATCGAGATCCGGCTGGCGGAAGCAAGCGGGCAGACTTCGAAAGACGCGCTTGAAACGAATATCTTTTCCGATCGATTCCTGATCAGGCGCCCGCTATTGCAAGCGCTGGAAACCACTGCCGAAGGCCCGCCGGTTTTGCTGATCGATGAACTCGACCGGACCGATGAGCCGTTCGAAGCCTACCTGCTGGAAGTCCTGGCCGAGTACCAGGTCACCATACCTGAAATCGGCACCATCAAGGCGGCCCAGCCACCGATCGTTATCATCACGTCGAATCGCACGCGTGAAATCCATGATGCGGTGAAACGCCGTTGCCTGTACCACTGGGTCGATTATCCCGACAAATCGCGCGAGCTGGAGATTGTGCGCCTCAAGGTGCCGGAGGCCGCCGCGGATCTGAGCCGCGAGGTCGTTGCCTTCATTGCGCGGCTGCGCGAGATGGAACTGTTCAAGCTGCCCGGCATCGCGGAAACCCTGGACTGGATCCGCGCGCTGACTGCACTCGACAAGATCAGCCTCGATCCCGAGTCGGTCAGCGAGACCATGGGCGTGGTGCTCAAATACCAGGATGACGTAGCCGCGCTTGATCTGGCGAAAATTTCCGGACTGATCGACGAAGTCCGCGCCGAGGCCATGCGTTCCCGATGATGCCGAAGGCGCATCCGCCGGCGCAGGGAAAGCTGGCCGACAATGTCGTCCACTTTGCGCGCGTCCTGCGCCGGGCCGGGCTGCCGATCGGACCGGCCAGCGTGATCGACGCTTTGCAGGCACTGGAAACCGTCGGGATCGAACGGCGCGACGATTTTTATTTTGCCTTGTCATCGACGCTGGTGAACCGGCGCGAGCATCAGCAGTTGTTCGATCAGGCGTTCCGCCTGTTCTGGCGCGATCCGCAGCGCCTGGACAGCTTGCTGCAGGAGTTGCAGCATGGCCTGGCGGGTTTGCGCAAGCCCGGGCAGGACCGGCCGGCAATATCGCAGCGGGTGGCGCAGGCAATGCTGCCGAATGCGCCACAGGGCAAGCAGGCGCCTCAGGAGTTGCCCCCTGAAGTGACGCTGGACGCGCGCTTCACGGTATCCGCGCGTGAACTACTGAAAAAAAAGGATTTCGCGAGCATGACGCCGCAGGAACTTGGCGAGTCAAAAAAAATGATCGCCGCAATGCGGTTGTCGTTGCCGGAAATCGAGAGCCGCCGTCTGCATCCGCAGCGCAAAGGGGGCAGGGTGGACATGCGGGCGACCCTCAAGCAGATGGCGAAAGCGCCAGGCGGTTTCGTCGAATTGCGTCACCGTGCCCGCCGCCGGCGTCATCCGGCGCTGGTCATTCTTTGCGATATTTCCGGGTCGATGGAGAGTTATACACGGATGCTGCTGCATTTCACGCATGCGTTGACCAACGACCGTGATCATGTCCACACATTCCTGTTCGGGACCCGGCTCACCAATATTACGCGTGCCCTGCGCAATGCCGATGTCGACGTGGCGCTCGACCATGTGTCGCGGCAGGTGGCGGATTGGGCCGGCGGCACGCGCATCGGCCTTTGCCTCAAGGAATTCAACTGGCACTGGGGACGCCGGTTGATGGCTCAGGGCGCCGTGGTGCTCCTGATCAGCGACGGCCTTGACAGCGATAGCGGCGAGGGACTGACCGGCGAAGTGGAACGGCTCAAGCTGGGCAGCCGCTGGCTGGTCTGGCTCAATCCGCTCCTGCGTTACGAAAAATTCGAAGCCAGGCCGGCCGGCATACGCGCCATCCTGCCGCATGTCGATTTTTTCCTGCCGGTGCATAATCTGGTCAGCCTGAGCCAGTTCGGCACGATACTGGCGAACCTGGGGACGCGCCGCAGCGCGCGAAGAATTCACCGTCGAGGTTGAACACGGCGAACGGCGCCATTCCGGCTGCTTCAATTCTTTTCGGGCTGCCCGGGTCTACCTCGGCGGCGTCGCATAAGGGTATGCAGTTTTCGGTATCGGCGTGTAGTGGTGTCATGTTGCTTCCTCGCGTCAATTTGGCACTGGTTTTTCAGGAATGCAAGCGGAATTACCCATCCCGGTAAGTATCGAGCGCGGCATTCAATTGTGACTCGCAGGAAAACCGCAGTCCGGCATGGGGCGGGAGGACGCTGCTGTTCACCGGCCGCAGTGCCGCTGCCCTGATTCTCGTTAACGTCTCTCCTCGATTCTTTCGAGTTTTCCTGCCATTCACAATTGAATGTCGCGCCCGATACTTGTTAGGCGGCCGGGCGAGGCGAATAATGGCGTCAGGCCCCGATCAGCCTGACCCATGAGAAGTCAGGTAGCGGGAGCGCTCCGGCCGCACGGGAGCATCGCATATTCACGGAGACAAATCATGAAATGTTTGCTTACAGCGGCTTTGCTCTTTGCCGCAACGCTATCGAGCGCGCCCGTTTCGGCGCAAACCGCTGCTTTTCCCTCCAGGCCGATCAAAATCATGGTGGGCTCTTCCGCCGGCGGCTATCTGGACGTCATCACGCGTGCCGTGGCCCGCGAGCTGTCGGCTCAATGGGGCCAGCCAATAATCGTCGACAACAAGCCGGGCGCGAGCGGCAGCATCGCCGCGGCAAGCGTCGCGAAGGCCGCTCCCGACGGGTACACCTGGCTGGCGGCGACCGAGGCGCACCTGATGGTCAATAAATACACCCAGAAGAATCTCCCGTATGACTTCAAACGCGATTTCATCGGGATCTCCATATTGGCAAAGGCGGATCAGATGGTTGTCGCGACGCCTTCGGTTCCTGCCAATACGCTGCCGGAACTGGTTGAACTGCTGAAGCAGCAGCCTGATAAATACTCATACGGGTCCTGGGGGGCTGGCAGTCATCCGCATCTATTCTTTGCAAAGCTGGGCCAGATGGAGAAAGTCAATATCCTGCAGGTTCCGTATAAGGGCGTGGCGCCGACCCTGCTGGCATTGAGCAGCGGCGAAGTGCAAGTGTCCGTCATGAGCGCCGGCACGGCGCGCCCCTTGCTGGACGCGGGCAAGCTGAAAGTGCTCGCGGCAGCTTCCAGGGAGCGTTCGCCAACTTTCCCCGATATACCGACAACCGAGGAATTGGGATACAAGGGCCTGCAATCCTCGATCTGGATGGTGTTCCTGCTGCCTGCCGATACCCCTAAGGAAATCGTTGCGAGGAGCAGCGAAGCCGTCGTGGCCATTTTGAAACGTCCTG
>JAQGMO010000311.1 GCA_028292315.1 Herminiimonas sp.
ACGGCAGACATCACATCTCCGCCGCCGAGCCCGGTCACAGAAACCATTGAGCGTCATGTCTTTCTGAGTCGGGACGGCACTCGCGGGTTCATCCTGGAGCAAAACGCGCTTTCGTTCCAAACCACCGATTACGATACGTTTGAGACGTTTTCCAAGCATTTTTTTTCAGGCCTGGAAATCGTCCACAAATGCATATCGCTTGACTATTCTGAGCGCATTGGCATTCGCTATTTGGACGCAGTGGTTCCCGCTGATGGCGAGGCAGAACTCAAAGAGTATCTTGCGCCAGGTGTTTTAGGCTTAGCAGGCCGCTTGCCCGAGGAAGTACCTATAGGTCTATCTCTGTCAGAGACGCACATTCGGATGCCGGAGGCTAATTTGCTCTCTCGTGTTGTTATCCAAAATGGCCAATTGGGCTTTCCGATGGACTTGACTACTCAAGGCCTCCAAGTGCCGGAACGCTTTCAACAGGTTAACGGTGTGCATGCCATCATCGATACCGACGCTTCGCAGGAAGGGCGCGAAGAGTTTAATTTGGAGCGATTACGCGAGCGTCTGGACGTGCTGCATACGAAAATCCGGATGGCATTCGACGCCAGCGTAACCGAGTACGCGTTGAAGGTGTGGGAATAATAAAGGAGCAAATATCATGTATGCCGCACTCAGTACACCCTACAGTTCGGCCTTCAGGCCAATGTCGAGTTGCGTTTCGGCAGTCGAAGCAGCAGGCGTAAAGGCCATTGCTGCTCTTTCCTGTGCCTACTATGTTATTGGCACAATGGGTCTATTGACGCCTGAGTTGATGGAACAGCGCAGCGCCACATCAAATTGGGGTGTGCACTACAAACACATCGATGACCTAGCTTCAGAAGCAGCCGAACAGCCCGCAATGAGCTTACAGCCGACTCCAGCCGAAGACATAGCGCATATCCGCGAGGTGCTTAAGCCGGCAGTACTGGAACTTGCCAACCTATTTGGCGTATCCCGGCAAGCCGTGTACGACTGGCAGGCGGGCGCACAGCCCAATGCCGAGGTCGCCGCAAAGCTGGCCGACCTTGCTCGGGCAGCGGATGTCTTTACGGCAGCTGGCGTTACTGCGAACGGACAGACCTTACGTCGCAAGGTGGCAGGCGGAGGCACGTTGCTAGATGCAGTGTTGAATGGTGGCAGCGCTGTTCAGGTAGCTAAATCCTTGGTACAGACGCTCCAGCGCGAGGTAAACCAGCGTCAGAAACTCTCGCAGCAGCTTGCTGGCCGCAGGCATGCTCCGACGGAGATAGCGGACTACGGCACCCCCAATCTTGCTGATAACGCTTGACGCGAGGCGCTATGGCCGACGAGCAGAGCCGTAAGACCGTATGGCGTCAAGGCATGGTTCTAGACCACCAAGTTGCGCTGGCGCTCTGCCGGATACCGGTCGAAGACGCGGAGCAGAGGGTGGCGGTGGTCGTTACTCATGATTGCGACATTGCGAATTCTTCCGAACGTGAGCCGTTTGTTGAGGTTATTGTCGGCGGGCGCATGCCAGCGCTGGGCGCCGACACTCATGCGAAGACGGCACGACGTCTTCATATAGAGTTCCAAACGGGCGAAGGCCCGGTAGCGGTCGAGTTGGTCGCCACCGACAAGATGCAGTTACCCAAGGAAGAAGTGCTCGCAACTGCACCGCGCGAGAACTGGCTACTTAGGCCTGAAGGCGTGGTCACGCTCCAGCAATGGCTTGCCGCACGTTACCGCCGCTCTGCCTTTGCCGATGAATTTGAGCGCCGCCTAAAGTCCAAGCCCGCTCGCCTTGACAAAAAAATTGCAAAGGCCCTTGTCGCACCTAGCGAGCATATCCTGGCAGTTTTTTTTGATGTCGATGCCGGGGAAGAAAAGCAGTGTAATGGATTGGAAGATGTCTACCAATTACACATTACGCTACTGTACGACAGCACTAAGGACGATCCGACTGCGTACGAGGCTGCGGAGAAGGCAGCAAGCGCAATTGAAGACGCCTTCGAGAAGGAGTTCTTCCAGGGAGGCACATGGAAAAGCATCCAACTTTTATCATGTACAGCCGTATCCGACAGTGTAATGACCGTTGCTGAAAGCCGCTTACTGAAGCAATGGTGGCTCGACTATATGAGCTTGGACGAGGGCCATCAACAATCCATGCTGGCATAAAAGCGTATAAACACCGAACGCTACACCGTTGCATCTACAACTTCCATGAGAGATGCAAAGTAAGCGTCAAGTCTGCACGGTGTAGACACCGAATCCATCGTCGGCGACGATGATGTCCGTTATTAAATGGCGGACACGATGCCCTATACTCAAACTGAATCTATCCCGTCGAAGCCCAAACGCCGGCATTTCACTGCCGAGCACAAGGCGCAGATCGCTCAGGAAGCGATGGTCGCTGGCGCCTCCGTCTCGCGCGTCGCGCGCAACCATGACGTCAACACCAATCAGGTCTTCAAATGGATACGCGATTTTCGTCGTGGCCATGCCGGTGCTTTGCTGCCTGCGCCGAAGCTGCTTCCCGTTGTGCTCGACGACATCGCCGCAGATACACCAGCCGAATCGTTGGAAGCGCCACCACCCAAAGCACAGTCCGGCACCATCGAATTGCATCTGGCCAGGGGCCGTGTTTGCCTCAACGGCAGCGTCGACGCGGATATCCTGCGCATCGTCCTTGACCGGCTCGTTTCATGATCGGCCTGCCGGCAGGCACCCGGATCTGGATCGCCGCCGGCGCCACCGACATGCGCTGTGGCTTCAACAGCCTGGCCGCCAAGGTCCAGACATCGCTGGCCGAAGATCCCTTTAGCGGTCACGTGTTTGCCTTCCGGGGACGACGCGGCGACCTGATCAAGATTCTCTGGTGGACCGGCGATGGCCTGTGTCTGCTGGCCAAACGTCTCGAGCGCGGCCACTTCATCTGGCCGCAAGCCACCGAAGGCACGGTTTCACTGTCGCAGGCGCAGCTGTCGATGCTTCTCGAAGGGATCGACTGGCGCCGTCCCGAACGCACCCAGCGTCCGCAATCGGGCTTGTAAACGTCGCCCTCCTTGCGTAAACTGGCGGCATGCCCAGTCATGCCGATCTTCTCGACGATATTGCCGCCCTCAAGGCCCAGCTTGCCGAGCGCGATGCCGACGTCATGGCATTGCGTGAAGAGTTGAGCACGAAGCGTGTCGAGATCGAACATTTGAAGCTGTTCATCGCCAAACTCAAGCGCATGCAGTTTGGTAAAAAGTCAGAGAAACTCGACCATCAGATCGAGCAACTGGAATTGCGCCTCGAAGATTTACAGGCCAATGAAGAGTACGTTGCCGCAATCGACGAGCGGGCGGGCAAACTGCCGCGCAAGCGGCCCGCCAGGGAGCCACTACCAGCCCATCTGCCACGCGATGAGAAGGTCTACTTGCCGCCGCAATCGGCCTGTCCCACCTGCGGTGGCGACTTGCGTCAGCTGGGCGAAGACGTCGCCGAACAACTTGAATTCGTCCCCGCCAGTTTCCGGGTGATCCGGCATGTGCGTCCGAAGTTGGCCTGCACTTGCTGCGCCTGCATTGTGCAGGCACCGGCACCGAGCCGGCCCATTGATCGTGGCTTGGCCGGACCGGGATTACTTGCCCATGTCATGGTCGGGAAATTCGCCGATCATCTGCCGCTGTACCGGCAGTCGGTCATCTATGCGCGCGAAGGCGTGGACCTGAGCCGCGGCTTGTTGGCCAGTTGGGTCGGTGCGTCGAGTGCGTTGCTGCGGCCATTGGTCAATGCCATCCAGCGTTATGTGCTGGCAGCGGCCAAACTCCACGCCGACGACACGCCCATTGCGGTTCTGGCGCCCGGCAATGGCAAGACCAGGACCGCCCGGCTGTGGACCTATGTGCGCGACGATCGGCCATCGGCTTCGGCCGAGGCGCCGGCCGTCTGGTTCGCTTACTCGCCAGACCGCAAGGGCATCCATCCACAGACGCACCTGGCAAAGTTTGCCGGTGTGCTGCAGGCAGACGCATTTGCCGGATTCAACGCCCTGTTTGCCGGGGGCGCCATCAAGGAAGCGGCCTGCTGGGCGCACGCACGACGCAAGTTCTTCGATCTGCACGATGCACGACCGTCAGCGCTGACTGCCGAAGCGCTACATCGGATCGGCGAGTTATACCAAATCGAAGAAGCCATTCGCGGCAAACCGCCGCATGAACGACAGGCGGCACGCCAGCTACAGTCGTTGCCGTTGATCGATGACTTCGAGATCTGGCTGCGCGAATCCATGCTGAAACTGTCGCGCAAATCCGATACGACGGCGGCGATCCAGTATGCCTTGAACCTGTGGCCCGCGCTGAAGCGCTATTGCAGCGACGGCGTCATCGAGATCGACAATTCTGCTGCCGAGCGCGCCCTGCGCGGGATTGCTGTCGGGCGCCGCAATTATCTGTTTGCCGGCGCCCACAGCGGTGGCGAACGTGCTGCGGCGATGTACTCGCTTATCGGAACAGCAAAACTCAACGGTGTCGATCCCGAGGCATGGTTGCGCCATGTGCTCACCCATATTGCCGATCATCCTGTCAATCAGGTGGATGACTTCCTGCCCTGGAATTGTGTTGCCAGCCTTGGCACAACCTCGACCGCTTCCCAGGCCTGATCCGCATTCATCGACCTCGCACCTCGGTGTCAAGTACGGTTCTGAGAAGACGCTTACGGAGAAGATGCGCGCTGCCGGCCAAGACCCGCAAGCTGTCATCGAGCAGAGTGTGATGTCCGGCAAGTGGACGGATTTGTA
>JAQGMO010000312.1 GCA_028292315.1 Herminiimonas sp.
CAAGGGAGTGTATGTGGAAACATTCAGCGTATTCACCCGCGCTCCCGCCGCGACAAGCGCCATGACGGCCTCTTTCTTCCGGTAGTATGCAGCGGCCGCCAGCGCTGTCATGCCGGCAGCATTCATATCGTCGAGACAGGCACCCCTTTTGATCAGTGTTTCAACGATTTCAGTGTGCCCCTTCTGTGCAGCACCAATTAATGCCGTCCCGCCCATCGCTGTTTTGGCATTGATATCCACCCCTGCGTCAAGCAGCGCATTCACGATCTGCAGCCTGCCGCTTATGCCGCCGAGCGTCAGCGCCGCTTCAGAATGGCGAACGAATTCCCGGCGCGGAGCCAGCTTTGTGAGAAGTATTTTGACAATGCTGACGTGGTCGCGCTCAACAGCAGCCATGAGCGGGCTCTTATGTTTTTCATCGGTCGTCGCGACGGTCGCTCCCCGCTCGACGAGTTCTGTGACCGCCCCCTCGTTCCCGCTGTTCACGGCACATCTCAGCGCACACCAGCCCTCCCGGTTGCGGCAGTCCAATCTGGCGCCATTTACCAGCAAGAGTTTCATGACTTGCGCATGACCCTGATTTGCCGCGAACATCAATGCCGTATCGCCCTTGGCGTCAGCGGCGTCGATCGCCAGGCCTGCGTTGACCAGCAAGAATACAATATCAATATGTCCCCTGGCTGCCGCCAGATGCAGTACGTTACGCCCGGATTTGTTGACTGTATCAAGCGGCGTCCCGGCGCTGATCAGTTGCCGGACCTGCTCCGTCTCGCCGCGCATCGCGGCACGAAACAAGGCCGAAACGCGGGATTTTTCGGTTGCCATGTCCGCAGCGGAAATCGGCCCGGCGTGCCGCATTGCCGCGCTACGGTTTTGGCTAACCAGCCGGGGTACAGGGCTGCCTTGCCCGGCATCGCTTTCGGATCCGGACGCCAGAGCCGCGACAGCATGAGTTCCCGTGGCAGACTGGGCGCTTGCCGAACCATCGTTGTGCCCTTCGACCGCTTCAATTGTGTGAGTGGTTGAGGCATCGGGACCGGAGCGCTTATCTCCGGTCGTTCTGCTGGTCACCTGAGGAACATTGTGTACCTGTCCCTGATGCGTTTCATTCCGTACCGGAAGCTCTGTTTGCGTGCCGTCCGGGGCGATATGTCGCGGAGCGCTTTGTGCAATATCCATGGTCTTGGTCCGAGGGGTTTGAGGAATGAGGTAAGTAACAAGCCGGCACCCGGAGTTCACTCTGCAATTAAAGGATCATCCCGACATACAACAGACTTCGGCGCTTTACGCTATGCTTTACTCTTTATCATCTGCGCGGAGTGCGAATCATGTTGCAAGCTGTCAAAGGCCTTCCCAAGCTGAATGATGCGGCGCTGCTGCGCAATCAAGCCTATATCAACGGCGCCTGGGTTGACGGCGCCACCACCTTCGATGTGACGAATCCGGCCGACGGCGTGACGATCGCCACGGTGCCGAATCTCGGCGCGGCCGAAGCGCAAACGGCAATCGATGCCGCCAATGCCGCCTTCCCCGGCTGGGCGGCCCGGACCGGGAAGGAGCGCGCGGGAATCATGCGCAAGTGGTTTGACCTGATCCTGGCCAATGCCGATGACCTGGCCGCGCTCATGACGGCGGAACAGGGCAAACCGCTGGCCGAAGCCAAGGGGGAGGTCATGTACGGCGCCAGCTTCATCGAATGGTTTGCCGAAGAAGCCAAACGCGTCAATGGCGACGTGATGTCGTCGACCTGGAGCGACAAGCGGATGGTCATCCTCAAACAGCCGATCGGCGTGTGCGCCTCGATCACGCCCTGGAATTTTCCGATTGCAATGATTACACGCAAGGTCGCGCCGGCGGTTGCGGCCGGCTGCACCATCGTGATCAAGCCGGCTGAACAAACGCCGCTGTCGGCGCTCGCGCTGGCTGAACTGGCCCAGCGCGCCGGCCTGCCGCCGGGCGTGATCAATATCGTGACCGCCGATGCGGACCGGTCGATCGAAGTCGGCAAGGTGCTGTGCGCCAGTCCGACCGTGCGCCACCTGTCGTTTACCGGATCGACCCCGGTCGGCCGTATCCTGATGCAGCAATGCGCGCCAACCATCAAGAAGCTTGGCCTGGAACTGGGCGGCCATGCGCCATTCATCGTATTCGATGACGCCGACCTCGACGCCGCCGTGGACGGTGCGTTGCAATCGAAGTATCGCAATGCCGGCCAGACTTGCGTATGCACTAACCGCTTCTATGTGCATGAATCGATTTACGACGAGTTTGTCCGGCGGCTGGCCGAGGGCGCCGCGCGGATCAAGGTCGGAAACGGTTTCGAGCAAGGCGTCAGCCAAGGCCCGCTGATCGATGCGCAAGCGATCGCGAAGGTGGAAGAGCATGTGGCGGACGCGCTGGCGAAGGGTGCGAAGATCGAAAGCGGTGGCAAGAAGCACGCGCTGGGCGGCCATTTTTACGAACCGACCGTGCTGTCGAACATCAGCGCCGACATGAAAATCATGCGCGAGGAAACATTCGGGCCGGTGGCCGCGGTCGTCAAATTCAAGACCGAGGAAGAAGCGATCGCCGCCGCCAACGACACCGAGTTCGGGCTGGCCGGTTATTTTTATTCGCGCGATATCGGGCGCGTGTGGCGAGTGGCTGAAAAGCTCGATTACGGCATGGTCGGCATCAATACCGGCATTATTTCGAATGAAGTCGCGCCGTTCGGCGGCGTCAAGCAATCGGGCCTGGGCCGAGAAGGATCGAAGTACGGCATGGACGAATATCTCGAAATCAAATACCTGTGCATGGGCGGGATTTAATGGCAGGCACAGGTCTTGTCGGGGCGCCGAACAAGACCTGTGCAAAATTTTAAAACCGACAGGAGATCCATGACGCAACCCGTGCCCGCGACGTCCCGCCCCGCTCTTCCGAGTTCCAATGCCCTGGCCCTGATGCTGGCTGCGCTGGCCATGCTGGGGCCGTTTTCAGTTGACACCTACCTGCCCGCTTTTCCCGCCATCCAGTCCGCGCTGCATGCCACCGCGCTCGAGGTACAACAGACGCTGACCGCTTATATGTTTTCGTTCGCGGTCATGATCCTGTGGCATGGCGCGCTGTCGGATGCCTTCGGCCGGCGCAATGTCATCCTTGGATCGCTCGCACTATTCGCGATCGCATCGCTGGGCTGCGCCGCGGTTCATAGCGTCGAGTATCTCTGGGCATTTCGCATCCTGCAGGGCATGTCGGCGGGAGCCGGGGTTGTCGTCGGCCGCGCGATAATCCGCGATCTCTATGCCGGCGCCCAGGCTGCGCGGCTGCTGTCGCTGGTAACCATGATTTTTTCAATCGCTCCCGCCATCGCGCCGGTCCTGGGCGGATGGATCGTAAAACTGCTCGACTGGCGTTCGATTTTTCTATTTATATTCGCGTATTCCGGTCTGCTGCTGTGGTATTGCTTCCGGCGCCTCCCGGAAACGGTGCCGCCGGAGAGGAGACAGCCGTTCAATCCCGGTTTTTTGTGGCGCAGCTATACACAGGTGTTCCGGTCGCCGTTATTTCATTTACTGGCCGGCGTGGTCGCATTCAACTTCGCCGGCCTGTTCCTCTATGTGGCGGCTGCCCCGGTTTTCCTGACCAGCCATCTCCGGCTCGGACCGGACCAGTTCGGATGGCAATTCATACCAACGGTGTGCGGTGTTTTTCTTGGCGCCCTTGCGGCCAACCGGCTTGCGGGAAAAATTCCGGTTTCCAGGCAAGTGATGATCGGCTTCTGCCTCATGCTGAGCGCCACGATCGGCAATGTGCTTTACCACCTGTGGTTCCCGCCCGCGCTGCCGTGGTCGGTGGCGCCGCTTTTTTTCTATACGATGGGCATGTCCATGGTCAGTCCCGGTGTGACGCTGCTGATACTGGATATGTTTCCAGATATTCGCGGCATCGTGGCGTCCTGTCAATCGTTCACGATGACGATGCTGGCTGCGGTCGTCAGCGGGATAATCACCCCGATACTGTCGCACTCGGTGTTATGGCTGGCGGCGGGGCAACTGGCCTTTACCGTGACTGCGCTTGTTTTGTGGATCGGGGCACGCGCGCGTACTTTACGGCTGGAGCCGGCCAAGATGGAATCGCAAAAATCCGTATAGAAATTTTTCCGCTTGATCTCGCCATCTGTCCCACCGCCAACCCACCGTTCGCGCTTCATGACAGGGCGCATCCCCGGCACTTACGGGAAAACCGGGATATGCGATGCTTCGCCACCGAACTTCATTTCAGGATGACGCTCAGCCAGCCGCTGTTCGATTTCCTTGATGCGTCCGGCGGGCACATCCACGATCAGCAGGATCTTGCCTTTTTCCAGTTCCGGATAGAATGCGGTCAGCCGCGAATTCGGAAGGGCCGCAGCCGCCATGCTTGCCGCCCAGCCGCCAAACAGGACACCGATCAGCGCGGCGAGGAAAACGATTGTCGCCTTGCTTGAACTGCCGGCGAACGGAAAAAAATAGACCACCACCGCGCCCAGCGCCAATCCAAGGCCGGCGCCCACGATCATGCCCGATTCGGCGCCGTGCACGACATCCGTTTTATGCATAAAACCCGCCTCCGGCAAGTCGGACGGCAACTCGGAAGTAGTCGATAAAAAGCGGATATGCGACTGCTCTATCCTTTGCAGTAACAGGTCGTCAAGGGCTTGGCGGGCGCTGTTCAGGTCAGGAAGCAGATAATAAAGCCTGTGTCTCATGATTGACTCCCATCTTGTCCGGTCATTCTTTCAGTATAGTCATTTTCACTTCATGTCCAAGGTTTCGGCCCAGGCGGATCAGCTTTCGTAGCCGATTGACATAACTTCCGATCGTCCGCGCCGCAACGCCGTCATTCCTGCCAGCCTTGTCCAGCAACCAGCGTTTGACTCCCAGAATGGCTGCATCAAGTTCGATCCTGATCGCAGTCCGGACATTTAACAAATAATGTATGCGCGAGCGATACACCGCAATGGCATCAAATTTTTGGTAGATTCCCAGCAAAGAGGTTTTATAGTCATATTTTCCATGCATGAAGTGAAACTCACGTCCTCCGCGGCGGATACATTCGCAAATTGTGAGATAGCAGCAGAGGATCCCGAGCCGGTAATCGTCATATTCGGGATCATGTGCGTTAACCCGTGAAACATAGTTTTCACCAATATGGAATGTAATTGCACCGGCGCAGATCCGGCCATTGATCGTTACGATACCGACAACGCCGTGTCTTTTTACAAGATCAATGATTCGTTTCATCTCAGATTCGTCGATTGAGGAAATTTTATTCTTGCGGGCCATCCTTGCGCGGTTCAGATTAACAATGGCGCGTATCTGTTTCTCGCTCACCTCATCCTTTTCATAGACCCGGTAACAGAACGACGGCGCAAAACGCATCAGCCGGTTTTGATGTCGCTTGATATTCTTGCGGGTCGACGTACCGAGACGCGCATGATAGGTATCAACCGTATCCGGCAAGGTGAGTATCGTGTTTTCCGCGCAAAAGGAACGTTGACTGGGAAAGCGAAGCTTGTGGCAACTCATCCGCACGCCCCGGAACTGCACCATTGCGACCGGATTCGATTCGGAAAAAAGCGTGCTGACGATGCGCTCGATTTCTTTCGATTCAAGCTGGATTCCTCCATTGAGGACATGGACTTTCCGCCCATCGCGCTGAAACAGGAAGACCCCGGTTACCTCGCCGTTGCGGCGCACTACGCAGGTGCTGGCATTTTCAGCGCCGCGGTAAGCCCGCATGTAGGCCAGCGTCGATTCGAGCGTGCCATAAAGCCGGGCCAGTTCAGTTTCCACAAAGTCCGGAATATTGTTTTCGTAAATTGAAATACTGGTTTCTGCAGGTGTCATAGTCCTCTCCACGCGCGGCCAAGATTCAGCTTGCAGCCCGCGGAAGGACCGGACCTAGAGAATTATTAAAGTTGAACCGGATATCGGCGACACTTGCATGAAACATGCTTAGGACAGGCTTGGAAACAGGCTTGGAAACAGGCTTGGAAACGCGTGTCCATTTGTAAACCATTGCGCTGCGCGATATATGAACAATGTAAAACATGCCTGAATGGATCGCTAGACTGACCAAGACGCCGATTGAAGAGTGATCCACGGATTTGACAGAACCTTTTCCCCGGAATCGGTTCACAACTCGATCAGGCGCGAGGACGTGCAGGCAAGCGGAGAGTCGGATGGCAACCAGGATCCAGGTGGTGTTTTACAGCATGTACGGGCACATTTATAAAATGGCGGAAGCGATTGCCGCCGGCGCGCGCGAAGTGCCGGGCGCCGATGTGACGCTTTACCAGGTGCAGGAACTGGTGCCGGACGACGTGCTTGAAAAGAGCGGCGCGAAAGCGGCGCGTGCAGCGTTCGCCCATATCCCGCTGATTTCTCCCGAACAGTTGGCGAATGCCGATGGAATCATTTTCGGCACCCCTACCCGCTTCGGCAATATGTGCGCACAAATGCGTAATTTCCTGGATCAGACCGGCGCATTGTGGATGAGCGGGGGCTTGATCGGCAAAGTCGGCAGCGTGTTTTCAAGCACCGCAAGTCAGCATGGCGGCCAGGAAACCACCCTCACCAGCTTTCATACCACGCTGATTCATCAGGGCATGATTATTGTCGGCGCGCCCTATTCCGAACAGAGATTGCTCGGCATGAGCGAGATCAGCGGCGGCACACCTTATGGGGCCACCACCATTACCGGCGGCGACGGGTCGCGCCAGCCGAGCGAAAATGAACTCGCCATTGCGCGTTTCCAGGGTCGCCATGTGACGCAGATTGCACAAAAACTGGCTGCGTGAAAGGCTGGCGCGATTGAACGTGATTCACGCAGATTGAATGAAACAGTGCGATAACAAGCTGACGAGGTATGCCCCGTCAGCTTGTCCGGTTCAGGCTGCCGGACTTATGCGGTCAGCAGCCTGATTGACACGGCTGGTTGATACAATGCTTGGCCGCGCCTGGCTCAGGCTGCCTCGCGCGAGATCAACTGCACATTGTCAGCGCCGTTGATTGCGATCTTGCGTGGCTTGAACGCTTCCGGCACTTCGCGCACCAGTTCGATATTCAGCAAGCCATTGTCGAGTTTTGCAGCGACCACCTTCACATGATCGGCAAGCTGGAAGCGTTGCTCAAAATCGCGCGCGGCGATACCGCGGTGCAGGAAATTACGCTTTGCTTCATCCTTCTGCTTGCGGCCGACGATCTTAAGCGTATCCCGCTCGGACTCGATATCGATTTCAGACGGCTCGAAACCTGCGACCGCCATCGTGATGCGATATTTGTCCTCGGTTACCAATTCAATGTTATACGGCGGATAGGACGGTTGTGATTCCGCACGCTGCGCTTCATCGAACAACTGGGCCAGCCGGTCAAACCCGATGGCAGAACGATAGAGAGGGGAAAAGTCATAAGTACGCATGGTTATATCCTTTCAAGATTAAGCGATATGAATTTGGCGGACCTCACTTGAGCATCCACCGAGTCGGATATAAGCGCAACGGCACAAGGTTTCAAGAGCGGCCAGTAAAATTTTCCATGCGACCCGGATGTGATTCAGTGTGGGGTGTCCTGCAGCGCCGGCGGTCTTCCCGGCTCACTCTTCCATGATTCCTACACGCAAATCGGCGGCTGTCCTATAAAAAAATATGCTTTCCTGGATTATTCTGAAATCATCTCCAGAAAGGAGTACATATCATGCCGAAATACTTTCCAGCTGCACTTGCAATTTTGCCAACGACACTGGCCGCAATCGGTACCTATATTCTCTGCGCGGCAGATTTTCTGCATTCCTCAGCCGCGATTTTTCAGCCCTGAAATCAAACGCGGCCGGCGCGGCCGGTTGAACTCGAACCACCTTGCAATAAGGTTTGTATAATCGTCTGATTACTCAATCAGCGATCGATATGAACCCTATTCCGAACTGGGCATTTTATGCATTGGGCTCCGCTTTCTTTGCCGCGCTGACTGCGGTTTTTGGCAAACTCGCAGTAACCGGTTTAAGCTCGAACCTCGCCACCTTTATCCGCACGATCGTAATCATTGTCGTGACTGCCGCCATCATCTCATTACGCAGTGAATGGCAAAAGCCGACATCGATTTCCGCTACAAGCTGGCTGTTTCTGGTGCTGTCAGGAATCGCCACCGGGCTGTCCTGGCTCTGTTATTACCGCGCGCTGCAACTCGGTCCGGTGTCAATGGTTGCGCCGGTCGACAAACTCAGCGTGGCCCTGGCTATCCTGATGGGGATTGTTTTTCTCGGTGAGCAGCTGACCTGGCCGATCGCACTGGGAGGCTTGCTGATCGTCGCCGGATCCATCGTGATAATCGTTTTTTAATCACGCCCGTGCGGCATCTCCATGACCGGCAGCGGGTTAAGAGTCCTGTCATCCGCGATTGATTCACGGTTGGTTCAGTTTACAAACAAGGGTAAGCGCTGGTTGTCTTTACTGACGAAAAACCCCTGCCGGGTTTTGAGGACCTGGATTTCGCCCTCGCCCTTGACGTCGATTTTTACTTCGTCATGCATGTCCAGCGCGATCGCCAGATGAAGATGGCCATGCAATAGACGAAACCCGTCACTTTCCCGAATAATCACAATATCAGGGCTCATAATCGCCGCACTCCCCATGGTTTCGTTTACGGTTACGCTGACCGACATCCTACGCTGTCATGATTACCGGCCTGTTACATAATCACGACCGCCACTTTTCCATATCGTTCACGACCCATCCACAATTCGTTCAAAAATGCAAAAAATATTTCTTCACTGAAACTAACCATTGGCAAATCGGTTGTGCTACCTTGCTAGCAATAATAATATAGCGCCGGTCTGGACTTAATTCCAGGCATGATTCGGCAGCATGCGGGTCAGGCGCCCGTTCGTACAAAGGAAGAGACGAAATGCATGAATTGCTTTCGGCCGGCAAGCCGCGCCTTTGCTGTATCCGTTTCCTGCGCCTGAACGGGAAATCATGATGGCTGGCGGGCGTCAACCTGGCGGCAGCAGCCTGAATCATCTCGCGATCATGTACGCCGTTTTGGGCGCGACGAATGAAGCCATTCTTCGCGCCCGCACCCGCGAGTCGCTTTATCAACCGGTGTGCGATGCAGCTGTCGAGCAGGGAAAATTTCTGACTACTGCCGTGATTGTTCCCAATCCGGCGACCGGATGCTTCAAAGTTGAAGCGGCGGCCGGTGCAGTCGCGGACACGCTGCGCAGAATTCAACGGCCGGTGGCGGCAACCGGCGCCGACGAACAGGGGCTGATCAGATCGGCGTTTCATCGCGGCGTACCGGCCATCAGCAATGATTTTCTGACGGATGAACGAACCCGTACCTGGCATGCTGTGGCGCAAGCGGCCGGCATCGCCAGCGGTGCCGCAGTGCCCATGACTGGCAATGGCCGTATTACCGGGGTATTGCTATTTTATTCAGATCAAAAGAATGCATTCGACGATGCCATCATTAACTTAATCGGGCGGATCGCCGAAAACATCACTTTTGCACTGCACAAGTTCGAGCAGGAAGATGAGCGCAAACTGGCGGAACAGGCGTTGCGTACCAGCGAGGAAAACTATCGCAGCATCATCGATAGCATTGAAGACGCGTATTATGAAGTCGACCTGAAAGGCAACCTCGTCCGTTTCAACACTGCCCTTGCCAGTCACCTCGGCTATCCACCCGCCGAATTGATGGGCATGAACAATCGCGACTATATGTCGCCAGAAACTAGCGATGCCGTGTTCAGGGCATTCAACGATATTTTCCATACCGGGGTATCCCGGCGCATCCAGGAGTGGGAAAACATTCGGAAAAACGGCGCCAGGGTACAGGTCGAAGGGTCGATCCATCTGGTCAGGGACGCTCGCGGGAAACCGGTCGGGTTCCGCGGCATCGTGCGCGATGTGACGGCGCGCCGCCAGATGGAGCAGGCGCTGCGCGAAGGCGAGGCGCGCTTTCGCGCCCTGACCAATCTATCCTCGGACTGGTTCTGGGAAACCGATGCCGCATTCCGGGTTACGCGGATAGATAGCAGGCACCAGCGCAAGGGTCTGGAGCGCGTTAACTTTATCGGCAAATCGGTGTGGGAAAGCGGCTTCGGAATCGAGGTTGAAGGCGGGTGGGATGTATGCCGGGCGGCGCTCGAGTCCCATTCCGAAGTTCGCGACCTGGTGGTACATCGCGTGCTGCCGGGCGGCAAACCCTATTACGTCTGCGTCAATGCAGAACCAATTTTCGATTACCATGGCCGCTTTACCGGATATCGCGGCGTATCGCGCGAAATCACCAAGCAAAAAATCGCCGAAGAACATATCCAGCACCTGGCCACGCACGATGACCTGACCGGACTGCCGAATCGGGTAATGTTCAGCCAGCTGGCCAACGCCGCGATTAAAACAGCGCAGCGCTACAAGCACGACTTTGCGATATTGTTCATCGATCTCGATGGATTCAAGTCGATCAACGATACGCTCGGCCATGAGGCCGGCGATATATTCCTAAAAGAGATTGCGGTTCGCCTCGAGCAGGCTGTACGGGCCAGCGATGTAATTGCGCGGCTGGGCGGCGATGAGTTCGTCGTCCTGGTCCGCGAACTGGGCGAGCCGAGCCAGGCAGAAAAGGTCGCCGCGAAGCTGCTGTCCGCCGCCGCCAGCCCGGTCAAGATCCAGGGCCAGCGCTGTCAAGTGACGGCAAGCATCGGTATTGCGGTATTTCCGCAGGATGGCGAAACCGAACAATTGTTGATGAAGAACGCCGACGGCGCAATGTACTGTGCCAAGAAAGCAGGCAAGAACATGTTCCGGTTCCATTCCGAAAAAGCCGGATTGTCGTAGCCTGGCCCGGGCGGCGCATGAAGGGCTACAATGGAAGTTTTCCTTATGCCAAATGGTTTTACCGGCATAGCGGAATAATGAAACCATTGGAATAGTCATGCAAGATCAGTTATGGGTTGAACCGGTTGGCGATTTGATTATCGCCCGCCTGCGCGGCGTGCCGACCGAAGCCATTTTGAGCGAGTGCCAGGATCGGGTACTGCAACTGGTGAAGGATACCGGACATGGGAAAGTCCTTTACGACGGGCTGGAACTTGAGCCGCCCCATGTGGACGTCGTCCTGTCACAACAGAAACTGGACGCGAAGCTAGGCCCGATCCGTTTGCGGCGCGCCATCGTCGTCCCGAATACCCGCCTGGCCTTCCTCGCACGTCTCGCTTTCGGCGAAGGAGATTACCGGGTTTTTTACAATGACATCACGGCAGCAATCACATGGCTCGGCGGGGACTCGAATCCGGCGCACTGAAGCCGGCGCGCGGATGCATGGCCATTGTGTAGCGAATGACTTGCAAACGTTGATCAAATCCTTCCAGGCTGAACTTATTTTAAAGTCAATAGTCTGGTAGAAATAGAGCGGATGCAACGGCTACTCAAGACGTTCAGGGTCGACGCGGCGGCTTGCAAGTGGCAGGATGGTTTCACACTCCTCGTTTCAACAAATTGAAAGGGCGCAAATGGATCAAACACTGAATAAATTGATTCTTGCACGTCAGTTACCAAAGCGTACGGTAGCCCTGGTGCTGGCAGGCGGGCGCGGCTCTCGTCTGCAGCAGTTGACGGACATTCGTGCCAAGCCTGCGGTATTTTTCGGCGGCAAGTTCCGCATCATTGATTTCGCATTATCCAACTGTATCAACTCGGGTATCCGCCGAATCGGCGTACTGACGCAATATAAATCGCATTCGCTGCTGCGGCATCTCCAGCGCGGCTGGAATTTTTTGCGCGGCGAAGCCAACGAGTTCATCGACCTGTTGCCGGCCCAGCAACGAGTCGACGAAGCATACTGGTACCGCGGAACCGCTGATGCGATTTACCAGAATATCGATATTTTGCGCTCCTATAATCCCGAATACATTCTGGTGCTGGCCGGCGACCACATCTATAA
>JAQGMO010000116.1 GCA_028292315.1 Herminiimonas sp.
GGAATTTAACTCTTTTTTGAAGAAACCCAAATTCACAAGTTCACTCTCCGAGAGTTTTGCAATAAATTCATACGCAGGTGCGGAAGTCGATCGTAGTATCGTTCTCAAAATCACGCAACACTACAGATCTGCGATTGGCATATTGGAATCTGCGCAAAATGCTTATGTCGATCAGCGTAACGATCTCGATTATCATTTTACATATTCCAGTCCATACACGCGACACAAATTGTCTGTCGCGATTAAAGCACATATTGAAACCTCGACTGCATTAATCGCCGAGATGGAGAGGGTGCCCAGTGATCTTGCGAAAATTGCAACGTCCGGGCGCAAGTCCAAGTCAAGCGTGCCGGTCCTGACAAGAACCGCGAAAGCAACCAAGGGATTAATCAAGAAAAAGGTAACTTCCGCTCCACCGCCGGCTCCACCGGCGACGGCAAAGCCCTACTTCCTGGATAAGCCTGTGGCGTTTGTTGCAAGCGGCGTCGGCCAAGTTGCGGCTGAATTCGGTCGAATCACGTTCGCAAAAATTGAAGACCCGTCCGAACAAAGTAATGAACAGTCCGAATTGTCCGAACAGTCCGAACAACTTGATATGCTCGGCCAGGAAATTGATGGACTATTCGAAAAAGAATTCGGGAGCGCTTTGAATTCCATATCCGGGTCTCCTGCTATCGAGAAGCCGGTGAACCGAAGGAGCGGAGCGGCGTTGCGTCGGCTTCCGGTTCCGGGCAATAAAGTCGACAGAAATGCGACTACAGCTATTATGACGACAATGACAACGATTACGGCTAAGGCACCAACGATGGCTAAGGCACCAACGACCGTTCCAGTCGCGCTTGGGTCTGTCGCTCCCAATACCCGTGGCTGGACCAGAAAGCGCCCTACGGGAATTAATGGTTTGCCTCACGCGGATGCCGAAATGTTGAAAAATGCTGCGGTGCTGAAGAAAAACAGAGTCGTGCCTGGCAACAAGGTGCAAGCGTCATCTCGGCCGCCCGGCGGTAATCTTCCTCAACGTTCTTTGCCGCCCACTCCCGGGCAACTGGCTGCGCGCGAGAAAGAAGAAGAGTCATTCAGTTCACGAGAGGAAAAAGATTCCAATTAAGATTAACACACTCCTGAAAGGACATGGAACGGCATTCGCCGGCTCCATGTTCGGACCGAAGCCCGCCAGGCTCCCCGGCGGGCTTTTTTATTGGAACGGGCTTTAAATCAAGACTATTAGCCTGATGTAAGG
The DNA here is from genome assembly GCA_028292315.1 of Herminiimonas sp. Lineage (GTDB taxonomy): Bacteria > Pseudomonadota > Gammaproteobacteria > Burkholderiales > Burkholderiaceae_D > JAQGMO01. The sequence continues at coordinate 1,241 of JAQGMO010000116.1, forward strand.
AAGCAAGTCTGTTTACGTTTACACTATCATCCGGCATGAAACGATAACGACGCGGACTGGCGAATCCGTTAGAATCTGCGTCAAATATTATCGTACGCCCTGTAAAGAAGGTTTCTATGGTTCCGCATCTCGTTACTGCTCTGAATGGCCCCCTGCTCGATCTTGAAAAGAAAATCCTGGCGGCAACACCGGCCATCGAGCGCTGGTTCCGGCTCGAATGGCAAGAGCACACACCGCCGTTCTATTGTTCGGTCGATTTGCGCAATGCCGGCTTTAAACTGGCACCGGTCGACACCAACCTGTTTCCAGGAGGCTTCAATAACCTTTCCCCGGAGATGCTGCCGCTGGCAGTCCAGGCAGCGATGGCTGCGATTGAAAAATATTGTCCGGATGCCAAGAATCTGTTGTTGATTCCGGAGCGCCACACGCGCAATACCTATTACCTGCAAAATGTCGCACGGTTGACGCAAATCTTCCGCCAGACTGGCCTTAATGTGCGGCTCGGTTCGCTTTCAGAGGATGTCAAGGAGCCGACTCCGGTCGAATTGCCGGACGGGACCGAGTTGATCCTGGAGCCGCTCGAACTGTTGAACAATGGCCGCCGGGTTGGCCTGAAAAATTTCGATCCGTGCACCATCTTGCTGAATAATGATTTATCCGCCGGGATTCCCTCGATACTGGAAGGCTTGCACGAACAAAATGTGCTGCCGCCGTTGCACGCCGGCTGGGCCGTGCGCCGCAAAACCAATCACTTCGCTGCGTATGATGAAGTGGTCAAAAAGTTTTCCAAGCTGATCGATGTCGATCCCTGGATGCTGAATCCGTTTTTTGGAAAATGCGGCGAAATCAATTTCCAGGAACGCACAGGCGAAGATTGCCTTGCCGCCAATGTAGATACCCTGCTCGCCAAGATTCGCAAGAAATACAAGGAATACGGCATCAAGGAAACCCCCTTCGTGGTCGTCAAGGCCGACGCCGGCACGTATGGCATGGGCATCATGACAGTACGCGACGCCAGCGAAGTAAGAGACCTTAACCGGAAACAGCGCAACAAGATGTCGGTTGTCAAGGAAGGGCTGGAAGTCAGCGACGTGATCATCCAGGAAGGCGTGCACACCTTTGAGCATATCAATGATGCAGTCGCCGAACCGGTTGTGTACATGATAGACCGCTACGTGGTAGGCGGCTTTTACCGGGTGCACGCGGAGCGCGGCGTGGATGAAAATCTGAATGCACCGGGCGCCCATTTCGTGCCGCTCGCCTTTGCCCAGCAGCACGCGCTGCCGGACCTGCTGGCGAAACCGGGCACGGCTGCGCCGAATCGCTTTTATATGTATGGCGTCGTGGCGCGCCTGGCATTGCTGGCAGCCTCACTCGAGCTCGAAAGAACCGACCCCAACCCGGAAGTCTACTGATGAAAATCGCATTTCTCGCTGATCCATTATCCAGTTTTCAAACGTATAAGGACACCACCTATGCCATGATGCGTGAGGCAGGCAGGCGCGGTCACACGCTCTACGCATTCGAACATCGGCACATGGCCTTTGCAGGCGGGGCGGTCGTCGCCGACGTGGCGCGTATCACCCTGACCGGCGACCCCGAGGATTGGTATCGGGCCGAGGTGCCGGCCGCAATGGCGCTGACCGAATTCGACATCATCGTCGAGCGCACGGATCCGCCATTCAACATGGAATATATTTACGCGACCTACCTGCTTGAAATGGCGCAAGCCCAGGGCGCGCGCGTTGTTAACCGGCCGGAGGCAATACGCAGCCACAATGAAAAGCTGGCGATCATGCAATTCCCGCAGTTGACGCCGCCTACCCTCGTGACCAGTGACGCCGCGCGCGTCCGCATATTTCACCGCGAGCACAAGGACATCATCCTGAAGCCTCTGGATGGCATGGGCGGCGCCGGTATTTTCAGGGTCAGGGAAGACGGCATGAACCTGGGCTCGATCATCGAAACCCTTTCGCACAATGGCGAGCGTACCATCATGGTCCAGCGTTATGTTCCTGATATCGTCAAGGGTGACAAGCGCGTCCTGCTGATCGGCGGCCAGGTCGTGCCGTATTGCCTGGCGCGGATTCCACAGGGCGGGGAAGTGCGCGGCAATCTCGCGGCCGGCGGCCTCGGCGTCGCGCAGGCGATTTCACCGCGCGATCGGGAAATCGCTGAAACCCTTGCGCCAATTCTGTCGGGACGCGGCCTGTTGCTGGTAGGATTAGATGTTATTGGCGATTATTTGACGGAAATCAATGTGACCAGTCCTACCTGTTTCCAGGAAATCGAACAGCAGACCGGGTTCAAAGTGGCCGAAATGTTTGTTGATGCGCTCGAAAAGGCAGTTTGAACCATACGAAACCATGCTGTGTGTGACTGCATCCGGCCCGGTTCCAATTTATAGATACTCACATTGCTGTTTTAGATAACATGGTAGGTATATTGCTCCTGACCCACGCTCCACTCGGCAATGCCTTCATCGAGGCGGCCGCGCATGTGTTTCGGGGACGGCCGGAACGGCTTGAAGCGGTCGATGTCTGGGCCGACCAGGACCCGGGCGAGGTCAGGCGCCTGGCGCAGGCGGCGATCGCACGCGTCGATGACGGCTCCGGCGTACTGGTCATTACCGACGTGATGGGGGGCACGCCGTGCAATTGCACGCTTCAGCTTGGCGACCCCGGTCATGTCGAAGTCATTGCTGGCATCAGTTTGCCGATGCTGCTCCGTGCGATTACCTATCGCAACGACAATGTCGATGTTGTGGTCGAAATGGCGCTGGCGGGAGGCCAGAATGGCGCAGTCAAAGTGGATAACCGGGTTCGTCTTTCGCCTTAAATACAAACTAAACATAAAAAAATGATCCAGAAAGAAGTTGAAATCATCAATAAGCTTGGGCTGCACGCGCGGGCATCGGCCAAACTAACGCAGCTTGCGGCAAAATTTCAAAGTGAAGTCTGGATGACGCGCAACAAGCGCCGCGTCAATGCCAAGTCGATCATGGGTGTCATGATGCTTGCCGCAGGCCCGGGCGCAACGGTTGTCCTGGAAGCGGACGGCCCCGACGAGCCGGAATGCTTTGACGCGCTGCTGGCGCTAATTCAAACTAAATTCGGCGAAGGCGAATAATCTCGACTACACACCTGGGCTGACACCGATGGCATCATTCACGTTACACGGCATTCCGGTCTCGCGCGGCATTGCGATCGGGCGCGCGCACCTGCTTGCGCCGGCCGCCCTCGATGTAAAGCATTACCTGATTGCCGAAGAACAGGTCGAGGCGGAAGTGCAGCGCTTGCAAAGCGCGATCGACACGGTGCACAAAGAGTTGCAAATCATCTGGAAGGAATTGCCGCCCGATGCCCCGGCCGAGCTGGGAGCGTTTATCGATGTGCATGCATTGATCCTGTCGGACCCGATGATTTCCGAAATGCCGCTCGATATCATCCGCAGCCGCCACTACAACGCCGAGTGGGCGCTGGTAACCCAGATTGATGAGCTATCCGCCCAGTTCGATGAAATCGAGGACGCTTATTTGCGCGAGCGCAAAAACGATATCCAGCAGGTAGGCGAACGTGTGCTGAAGATATTGACCGGCAGCGCGGCGCTGCCGGGGATGAAATCCGCCGAAGAATCGACCGCCCACATGATCGTCGTGGCGCATGATATTTCGCCGGCCGACATGCTGCAGTTCAGGGATCGCGCATTTGCCGGCTTTGTCACCGATCTCGGCGGCCAGAACTCGCATACTGCGATCGTCGCGCGCAGCCTCGACATACCGGCCGCGGTCGGCATGTACAACGCATCTGCGCTGATTGCGCAGGATGACTGGGTCATTATCGACGGTGATGCCGGGGTCGTGATCGTCGACCCGACGCCGGCAGTGCTCGAGCAGTATCGCGAATTGCAGGCGCGCCTGGTGCGCGAACGCAAAAAGCTCAGCCGGCTCAGGAAAACCCCGGCCGTCACACGCGACGGCACCGAGATCACAATGCTGGCCAACATTGAATTGCCGGAAGACTGTGCCGCCGCCCTGGACGCCGGCGCCGTCGGTGTCGGCCTGTTCCGCTCCGAATTCCTGTTCATGGGGCGCACCGGCTTCGGACACCGCTTGCCGTCGGAGGATGAGCAGTTTGAATCGTATCGCCAGGCGGTAGTGGCCATGAAGGGCCGGCCGGTGACGATCCGTACCCTTGATATCGGGGCTGACAAGCCGCTCGATACCGCCGAGGAAACAGCGCTCAACCCGGCGCTGGGCTTGCGTGCGATCCGTTATTGCCTTGCTGAACCACAAATGTTTTTGGCGCAACTGAGGGCGATCCTCCGGGCTTCGGCTTTTGGTCCGATCAAGCTTCTGATTCCAATGCTGGCCCATGCATTCGAGATCGATCAGACCTTGCTCATGATCGAGCAGGCCAAGGCGCAATTGCGCGAGGCGCACAAGAAATTCGATCCGTTGATTCCGGTCGGCGCCATGATCGAAATTCCGGCGGCGGCACTGACCTTGCCGCTGTTCGTCAAGCGGATGGATTTTTTGTCGATCGGCACCAATGACCTGATCCAATACACTTTGGCGATCGACCGCGTCGATCATGAGGTTGCGCACCTGTACAATCCGCTCCATCCGGCGATCCTGTATCTGCTGTCCACGACCATCTCGATCGGCGCCAAAGCCGGCATCCCGGTTTCGGTCTGCGGAGAAATGGCCGGCGACACCAAGCTCACGCGCCTGCTGCTCGGCATGGGCCTGCGCGAATTCTCGATGCATCCGGCCCAACTGCTGGCGGTCAAGCAGGAAATCCTGAACAGCGATCTTTCCGTGATTGTGCCGCGGACAAAAAAAATCATGCGCACCTTCGAGCCCGCCGCGATCATGGAAGCAGTCGATCAATTGCGCGTGGTTTGACTACGGCGCGCGACTTCGCTATTCTTACAGCAATGCGCCGATTTGACCGGTCGTGGGGTCTGAGTGTCCTAATCTCGGGATATCAGCTCCAGCCTCAGCTTGCGGGCGCATGGGTTCTACCCGCATAAATACGGCTAAAGCGAGCTTGATGCAAATCTTGAATTGAGCCCGATAAGCTGCCAGCTATCGGGCTTTTTATTTTGGTGAAAAGAGCGCCGGCCGCGCCTTTTCCCAGTGGACCAGGAAAAATGAAATCTATCGGAGTCGTATCACCACAGGTCATGCATTTCGCGGCGCCGCTGCCGCTGCAAAGCGGCGCCACCATCGCCGACTACACGCTGATGTATGAAACCTATGGCGAGCTGAATGCCAGCCGTTCGAACGCGGTGCTGGTATGCCACGCGCTGAACGCATCGCATCATGTCGCCGGCGTTTATGAGCTGCAGGATGGTAAAAAGAATATTGGCTGGTGGGACAATATGGTAGGCCCTGGCAAGCCGCTCGATACCGATAAATTCTTTGTCATCGGCGTCAACAATCTCGGCTCGTGTTTTGGCTCGACCGGGCCAATGCATATCAATGCGGCAACCGGCAAGCCGTACGGCGCGTCGTTCCCGGTCGTGACGGTGGAAGACTGGGTGCATGCCCAGGCGCGGCTAGCCGACGAACTCGGCATCGCGCAATTCGCGGCGGTCATGGGCGGGTCGCTGGGCGGCATGCAGGCGATGGCATGGAGCATGCTGTATCCGCAGCGCGTGCGCCATTGCGTGGTGGTTGCCTCGACGCCCAAGCTCTCGGCCCAGAACATCGCCTTCAACGACGTGGCCCGGCAAGCCATCCTTACCGATCCCGATTATCACGGCGGCGATTATTACGCCCATGGCGTGGTGCCGAAGAACGGCCTCTCGGTGGCGCGCATGGTCGGTCATATCACTTACCTGTCGAATGACGACATGGCGGAGAAGTTCGGCCGCGAACTGCGCAACGGCGACTACCAGTTCGGTTTCGGCATTGATTTCGAAATTGAATCCTATCTGCGCTATCAGGGCGACAAGTTTTCCGAGTACTTCGATGCCAATACCTATCTTTTAATCACCAAGGCACTTGATTATTTCGACCCGGCGAGGGCATTCGGCGGCGACCTGGCCAAGGCGCTGGCCGGCACGCAGGCTGAATTCCTGCTCGTTTCCTTCTCGACCGACTGGCGATTCGCGCCGGAGCGCAGCCGCGAAATCGTCCAGGCGCTGGTCCGGAACAAGCGCAGGGTCACCTATGCGGAGATCGATGCGCCGCATGGGCATGATGCGTTTCTGCTCGATGATTCGCGTTACATGAGGACGGTGGAGTCCTACTACGGCAATGTTTGGAAAGAGATCGAAGGGATCGAGAGCGGGGTGCGCGCATGAACTTCATTGAACTGAGCCGCCTGCGCGCCGACCTCGCGTTCATCGCGCACTGGATCGAGCCCGGGGCGCATGTGCTCGACCTCGGCTGCGGCGACGGCGTCATGCTCGACTATCTGCAGACCGACAAGCAATGCAGCGGCTACGGGGTCGAGATCGACGACAGCAAGATCCCGGCCTGTGTCGGACGCGGCGTATCGGTGATCCAGCAGGACCTGGAATCCGGGCTCGCGATTTTTGCCGACAGCGCTTTCGACACCGTGTTATGCCTGTCGGCGCTGCAAATGATGAAAAACGTGGAAGCCATACTGCGCGACATCGCGCGCGTCGGACGTGAAGCTATCGTTTCGTTCCCGAATTTCGCGTACTGGCCGCATCGCATCGCGCTGCTGCGTGGCCGCATGCCAGTGTCGAAAAGCCTGCCCTATGAATGGTACGACACGCCCAATGTGCGCTGCGCCACGATCAAGGATTTTGAGGAACTTGCCAATCAGGTCGGACTCGAAGTGCTTGAATGCGTCGCCTTGAATGAAGAGGGCAAGCCAGTCACCTCGTTGCCAAACTGGCGCGGCAGCCTTGCCGTATTTCGACTACGGAAAAAAACCGCGATATGAGTGCAACGCCGATCGAAGCCGCCGCCCCGCCCAAAATCCTGCGTTCCAAATTATTCTGGATCAGCCTGCTGTATTTTTCCGAAGGCTTTCCGCTCGGGTTGTTCTTCGACCTGTTCCCGGTGTACTTCCGCCAGCAAGGCGTCGAGCTATCCAAAATCGGTTTGTTGAGCCTGCTCGGATTGGCATGGACGCTGAAATTCCTTTGGGCGCCGCTGATCGATTACACCCGACGTCACCGTTACTGGATGGCGGCGGCCGACATCGGCATGGGCCTGGTGATGATCGTGTGCGCCCGCGAAGCGGGCTTCGGGCCATGGGTATGGTTCGCGATCGGCGCCTTTACCGCCCTGTCGGCGACCAACGATATCGCCATCGACGGCTACACCATCGAGCAGCTGGATAAGCGCGAGTTCGGTTTGGCGAATGGATTCCGCATCGGGTTTTACCGCGTCGGCATGCTGGCGGCCGGTGTGCTGCTATGGTTTTCGGACAAGGCTGGCTGGACCGCGACTTACGGCTTGGCCGCCGTGCTGTTCCTTGTGATCGCGGTGGTCAGCCTGCTGGCGCCGAAGGAGCCGCCGCGCCCGGTGCGCGACGCGCCATCGAGTCTCGGCAGCGAAATGGCGGCGCTGGCGGCGCAGCCGATGCTGATGGTTGCGCTGCTGCTGTTTGTTGCCGGATTGTTGTGGCCGGTGCTGGGCGCGCTCGATCCCGCCTGGATCAAGCCCTTCAAGGCCGCCTGGTGGTTCAAGGGCGGCGCGCCGGTTGCGCTGATCCTGCTGTCGGCGTTCCTGTTCGCGCGCGCGATTGGCGGCCAGTCCGCGGCGGTTTCCGAGGCGTCGTCCAAGGGCCCGATGTTTGGCGCCGTGATCTCTCTGCTCAACAAGAAACATGCGCTGCTGCTGATCGGCTTCATCCTGATTTTCAAGCTGGCGGATTCATCGATGGGTTTCATGATCAAACCGTTCTGGGTCGACAGCGGCTTCACCAATACCCAGATCGGCCTGGTATCGGTCAACCTCGGGCTGGGATTGTCGATCGCCGGCGGCGTCATCGGCGGCTGGTACACCGACCGGGTCGGCATCTTCCGCGCGCTCTGGGTGCTGGGCCTGTGGCAAGCGCTGTCCAATCTCGGCTATGTGGCGGCGGCGGCCATAATTCCGCACGCGGTCCAGGGCGCCGATATCGCATTGAGTCACCAGGCGCTGTTGTATGGCGCCAGCGCGATCGAATCGTTTACCGGCGGACTTGGCACGGCGGCCTTCCTGGCGTTCCTGATGGCTATCGTGGACAAATCGCGGGCCACCACGGAGTATGCGGTTCTCTCCTCCATCTTTGCTTTTTCGCGCTCGATCGCCGGTTGGGCCGGCGGCGTCGGCGCCCAGGAGATGGGCTATGCTTCCTACTTTGCGCTGACTTTCTTTCTTGCCTTTCCCGCCTATGCATTGCTGCCGTGGATAAAATCGATCCTGGCTTCCACAGAGGAGAACAAACCGTGAAACGCCTGATTTGCCTGCTCCTGTTGTCGACCACGTGCGCGCTCGGCGCGGCCAAAGATGAAGCGGTCGATCCGCAATCCGGCGTCACGGTCGACAAGATGTCGCGCCTGCGTCAGCTGGTGCCTGCCGAAAAGCTCGAAGCGCAGGCGGCCCAGCAATACGGCAGCCTGAAACAGCAGGCGCAGCAAAAGGGCGTGCTGGCGCCTGAACAGGATCCGCAGGTGCAGCGCCTGCGCGCGATCGCGCGCAAGCTGATTCCGCATGCGCGGCAGTGGAATGATCAGGCCGCAAAATGGAAATGGGAGGTGAACCTGATCCAGGCCGGGAATGTCAACGCGTTTTGCATGCCGGGCGGGAAAATCGCGTTCTTCAGCGGCTTGCTCGACAAGCTGAAGCTGACCGACGATGAAGTGGCGATCGTAATGGGCCACGAAATCGCGCATGCCTTGCGCGAACATGCGCGCGAACGCATGGCCAAGGGCTCACTGCTGCAGTTCGGCGCGGCAATCGGTTCAGCGATATTCGGTCTCGGCGATGCCGGACAAATGGTGGTCGGCCAAGGCGCCCAGCTGGCACTGCTGAAATTCTCGCGCGATGATGAAACCGATGCCGACCTGGTCGGCCTCGATATCGTCGCCCGCGCCGGTTTTGACCCGCGAGCAGGCGTCACGCTGTGGCGCAAGATGGGCATCATCAATAACAGCGCGCCACCGCAATGGCTGTCGACGCACCCGGCCGGCAAGAATCGGATCGCGCAGATCGAGCGAAACCTGCCGCGCGTGATGCCACTGTATGCCAAGGTCAAGGGGACCAGCGTGAAAGCGCTGCCGCCCTATCAGAGCAACGTGAAGGAAATAGCGCCTGTCAGATAATCGCGCATCCCAGGCCAGGCGACAATTTTACGAGCGCCATTCAAAACGCTTACGGTATGGCCCGGCTACGTATCACAAATGATACGAATGTCCTGTTCCGACCCATGCAGTCTCGCCACACAGCAACTAATCAGTTACGCTGTGGTAATAGATTCCATATCGAATCACAGCCTGTTCCAAGGCGGAATTTGCATTTCGGTGCTTATTACAAACTGATGGATACAACCTGATGGTTCATTGACAACTACCAATAGTGAAGTATGAAAAACTGGACAATCAAACAACGAATTATCGGTAGCTTCGCCGTCATCCTGACGCTGATGGCATTGATGGCCGCGGTCGCCCATATGCAATTCCGTATTGCCGAAGAAGAAGCGACCTCCCTTCAAAAGGATTCGCTGCCGGGAATGTATTACGTCATGCGCCTCGACGCTCATTTAAGCAAGGACTTCGCGTTGCTTGAACAACTGGCTGAAATGAATGAAAAAGGCGCCCCCATGCAAGCCCAACTGGTAAAGCTGAGGGAAAGCAGCAAGCTGCTCGGCGATCTGGTGCGCAGCTTCGATCTCACCATCACCAGCAGTGCGGACCGCGCGGCTTTCGACGAATTCAAGACTGGTCTGGTGGAGTATGAAAAGTATCGGGCTGAGATCCTGATGCAGGATGCGGCGCGCCCGGAGACGGCAAGCCGTATCTTGTTCGAGCAACTGAAACCCGAATGGGAAAAATTGAACGCGCGGATTGAAAAAATCATCGAGCTGGACAAGATATTCGCCGATAAGTCCACCCAGAATATCGTTGCGCTCGTCGCGGCGGCAAGGAGGGGCATGCTGATCACCCTGCTCATTGCGCTGGGCACGGCAGTCCTGTGCGCTTATTTTTTATTGCGTGCCATTACAGTGCCGATGCAACAGTTGCTCGCCGTTCTAGAGGCGATGCGCGCCGGCGATTTTTCGCAACGCCTCAGGCTTGGAAGGCGCGATGAATTCGGTGAACTGGGGGCGGGCTTCAACCGCATGGCCGACGAACTGACGGCCTTGGTCGGGCAGGCCCAGAAATCGTCGCTCCAAGTCACTACCTCGGTGACGGAAATTGCGGCCACCTCGCGGCAGCAGCAAGCCACCGCCAGCGAAACAGCCGCCACCACGACTGAAATCGGCGCCACCTCGCGCGAAATTCTCGCCACCTCGCGCGACCTCGTGAGCACCATGAACGAGGTATCCGCGGTCTCCGGGCAGACGGCGGCGCTGGCCGGCAGCGGCCAGACTAGCCTGACGCGCATGGAAGATACGATGAACAACGTGATGGACGCGGCCGGTTCGGTTAATGCCAAGCTCGCCATCCTGAATGAAAAGGCCGGCAACATCAACCAGGTGGTCACCACCATCACCAAGGTTGCCGACCAGACCAATCTGCTTTCCCTGAACGCGGCGATCGAAGCTGAAAAGGCCGGCGAATACGGACGCGGCTTCGCCGTGGTGGCCACGGAAATCCGCCGGCTGGCCGATCAAACCGCGGTCGCGACGTACGACATTGAATTGATGGTCAAGGAAATCCAGTCCGCCGTGTCGGCGGGGGTGATGGGCATGGACAAATTCTCCGACCAGGTCCGGCGCGGGATGTCGGAGGTACAGCAGGTGGGAACGCAGCTGTCGCAGATCATTGATCAGGTGCAGGCGCTGGCGCCGCGTTTCCATGTGGTCAATGAAGGCATGCAGGCGCAAGCGGTCGGTGCCGAGCAGATCAACCAGGCATTGGCCCAACTGAGTGAAGCGGCCCAACAAACGGTTGAGTCGCTCCAGCAGTCGAGCCTCGCGATCGACGACCTGAATCAGGTCTCCACCGGTTTGCGCAATGGTGTGTCGCGCTTCAAAGTAGCTGCCTAGCGATGTGCGCGGCTTTCCGCGCGCCGGTAGTCGGCGACGCGCACCACAAGTGAAAAGAGATCATGCTGTTTCTTTTGTTTCAACTCGACGCGGACCGCTACGCACTGGATGCGCGACAAGTGGCTGAAGTCTTGCCGCTGGTCGCGCTCAAGGCGCTCCCGAGAATGCCGCCATGGGTGGCGGGCACATTCAGTTACCATGGCAAGCCGGTCCCTGTGATCGATTTGACCAGCTTGGCGCTCGGGCGGCCGTCGCATCGCCGCCTGGGTACGCGGATGGTGCTGATGCATTATCCGGAACCGGGCACGCATAGTCATCTGCTCGGCATCATCGTCGAGAAGGCAACCAATACCGTGCGGCGCGATGAAGCCGATTTCGCAGCGTGCGGCATCGACAGCGAGAATGCGCGGTATCTTGGTCCGGTCGCCAATGATGCCCGGGGATTGATCCAGTGGGTCAGGATAAAGGATCTGCTCCCGGCGCCGGTGCGCGCCATGCTGTTTCCCGTACCGCTGGAAGCCTGATGTCATTCGCCCGATTCGAAACGTTGCTAAAACAAACCATGGGACTCGATGCGTCCACGGTCGGCGCATCCATGATTGAGCGCGCGGTGCGCGACCGGATGGCGGCCGCGTCGGTCGCCGATGCCGACGCCTATTGGAATTTGCTGCATGTGTCCACGGCTGAACTGCAAGAGCTGATTGAAACCGTGATCGTGCCGGAGACCTGGTTCTTCCGTGGTCATGAGGCTTTCGATGCAATGGCGCGCCTCGCCTGCGAGCGAGCTTTGCGCAAGGGCTCGCAGCCGCTGCGTTTCCTCAGCCTGCCGTGCTCGACCGGCGAAGAACCCTATTCGATTGCGATGGCACTGTTCGACGCCGGGTTGCCGGCGGCGCGGTTTCATATCGATGCCGTCGACATCTGTACCCGATCGCTTGCGATCGCCGGGCGCGCCGTGTACGGCAGGAATTCGTTTCGGGGAAAATCGCTTGATTTCCGCGCACGCCATTTCAGCCAAACGGAGGATGGTTACGTTCTATCGGAAACAGTGCGCCGGCAAGTACGTTTTCAAAGCGGTAATATGTTTGACGCCGATTTCCTGACCGGCTTCGGCGCGTACGATTTTATATTTTGCCGGAATCTGCTGATTTATTTTGATCGTCCGATGCAGGAACGCGCCGTCGCGGTCTTGAACAGATTACTGAGCCAATCCGGCCTGCTGTTTGCCGGACCAGCCGAGGCCGGGCTCATGGTGCGGCAGGACATGGTGTCGGCCGGTTTGCCGCTGGCTTTTGCCTTTCGCAAGGCAGACGCGGCGTTGCCGGTGCTCAAGCCGTGGGCGCCGCCGCCGAAGCCGTTGCCGCCCACGGCGCCGCCGACCGCCGCCGTAAGGCCAGTGCCGCGTGCCGTCACAACGGCGCCTGCGCCGCCGCCACCGCGGCCGGCGGCTGATGCAATCGATACGGCCAGGCAAATGGCGAACCAGGGGCAACTGGTGGAAGCCGCTGCCCTTTGCAAACGGCAAATGCAATTGCACGGCCCTTCCGCCGCCTTGCTATGCCTTTTGGGCGTGATCAGCGACGCCGCCGGCAACCGCGGCGAGGCGCGCGAGCACTATCGTAGGGCGCTTTACCTCGATCCCGATCATTACGAGTCGCTTTCGCATCTTGCCGCGCTGTTGCAGATGCAGGGTGACGCCGCCGGCGCGAGGCGCATGGACGAGCGCGCCGGACGCTCCCGGGCAAAACAGGGGCACGCATGAGTGAGCACGCAATGACCATGATGACTGGCGGCGCCGGCATCGATGACTGCTGGAACCAAATCGGCATTCGCGGCGACAGCACGTGTCCGCAGCTGCCAGAATATGTGCACTGCCGTAATTGCCCGACCTATTCCGCGGCAGCGTCGATCCTGCTTGACCGGGCACTGCCGGATGGCCAGGCGGGCGCCTGGAATGGCGCCGATGCGGCGCCGGTGAATGGCTTCGCCTCCGACACCGAATCGGTGATGATTTTCAGGATCGGCGCGGAATGGCTTGGGCTGCCTGTCGCGCTGGTCAGGGAAATCGCGGAATCGCGCATGATTCATTCGCTGCCGCACCAGCGCAACCAGTCTGTGCTGGGGATCGCCAACATCCGCGGCGCGCTCGTGATTTGCGTGGCGCTTGCAAAGCTGCTGGGCCTCGACGAGACAGCCGGGACACGCCGCGGTCATGAACAAAAGCCGGAGCGGACTTTATCGGAGCGCATGCTGGTGGTGAATCACGACGGACAACCAGCGGTATTCCCGGTGGCGGAAGTGCACGGCATACATCGCTATGACGCCACAGTCCTGAAAGCGGCGCCGACCACCGTGACCCGCGCCGCGGCAACCTGCATTCGCGGCGTCCTCGAATGGCGCGGCAATACGGTTGGCGTGCTCGATGGCGAATTGCTGTTTTATGCGCTGAACCGGAGCCTCGTATGAGTTCAGGCGATCTCAGCCAGGTTTCGATGCTCGAACTGTTCCGCCAGGAAGCAGAAACCCAGGTGCGGGTGCTCAATGCCGGCCTGCTGGCGCTGGAACGAACGCCTGCAGCCAGCGACCAGCTCGAGTCATGCATGCGCGCGGCGCACTCGCTCAAGGGCGCAGCGCGCATCATCGGACTTTCGGCCGGCGTCGAGGTAGCCCATGCGATGGAGGATTGTTTCGTCGCGGCGCAGCAGGGTGATCTGGCGCTTGGCATTGAACAGATTGACGCGCTATTGTGCGGCGCCGACCTGCTGAACCGTGTCGCCAATCCGCCGGCCGATGACCCGGCATGGGCGGAGCAGGCCGGCCGGCAGCAGGTCGATGCATTTCTGGCGCAACTGGAGGCCGCCGCGTATCAGGATTTTGCCGAGCCGCAGCGGCAGGAAAATATGCAGGAGGCCGCGCCGGCGGCTGAAGCCGCCAGACCGGCGGCAGCGCCGGAACCCGCGGAAAGCCAGGCCCGGCGGCAAGCGGAGCGCGATAGCCCGGACCGGGTATTGCGTGTCAGCGCGGAAAATCTTAACCGCTTGTTAAGCCTGTCCGGTGAGTCGCTCGTTGAATCGCGCCGGCTCAAGCCATTTGCCGAATCCATGCTGCGCCTGAAACGTTTGCAGCGGCATGCCATGCAATCACTGGACAAGCTGCATGAAGCGCTGTCGACCTCGCCGCAGAATGAGCAAACCGAGGCGGCGCTGGCCGAAGCGCGGCGCCAGCTGGCTGAATGCCAGCACATGGTATCGGACCAGTTGGGCGAGCTGGAACTGTTCGACCGGCGTTCCGTCAATCTTTCCCAGCGACTTTACGATGAGGCGCTGGCTAGCCGCATGCGTCCGTTCGCCGACGGCGCCGGCGGCCATGCGCGCATGGTGCGTGACCTTGGCCGCGCGCTTGGCAAGCTGGTCCGGCTCGAGATTGTCGGGCTGGACACGCAGATCGATCGCGACATCCTGGAACAGCTCGACGCCCCGCTTGGCCACATGTTGCGCAACGCGGTCGACCACGGCATCGAAATGCCGGCGCAGCGCCGCGCCGCCGGCAAACCGGAAGAAGGCGTCATTACGCTGGAAGCCCGCCATAGCGGCGGCATGTTGCAAATCAATATCGCCGACGACGGCGCCGGAATCGACCTCGATTTTCTGCGTGACCGGATCGTGCGGCGCAATCTGGCCAATCGCGAAACAGTGTCGCGCATGAGCGAGACCGAACTGCTCGAATTCCTGCTGCTTCCCAACTTCACCACGCGCGATGCCGTAACTGAAATCTCCGGGCGCGGCGTTGGACTGGACGTGGTTGCAACCATGGTCAAACAGGTCAGGGGTTCGGTCCGCGTGCTTAACCAGCGCGGAGTCGGGACACGCATGCAGTTGCACCTGCCGCTTGCCCGGTCAGTGATACGCTGTCTGCTGGTTTCCATCGGCGGCGAACCGTATGCGTTTCCGCTTGCGTATGTCAATCGTGCGCTCGAGCTTGAGAAGGAGCGGATCGAACAACTGGAAGGGCATCAGCATTTTTCATTCGAGGACCGCCATGTCGGGCTGGTCGCCGCGCGCCAGGTTTTGCAAAATGGCGAACAGCCGCCGGCGCGCGACACCGTTCCGGTGGTGGTAGTCGGAGACCATGACAACACATATGGCCTGGTGGTGGACCGTTTCCTCGGCGAGCGCATGCTAGTGGTGCAGCCGCTCGATGCGCGGCTTGGCAAGATCAAGGACGTCATTGCCGGCGCACTGATGGAGGATGGCACGCCGGTGCTGATCCTCGATGTCGATGATATGATCCGGTCGGTCGAAAAGCTGGTCGTGTCCGGCCGGCTCGACCAGGTTGGAAAGGATATCGCTGCGGCCGAAACTGGCGGGCGCAAGCGCGTGCTGGTTGTCGACGACTCTTTGACGGTGCGCGAACTGGAGCGCAAGCTGCTGACTAGCCAAGGCTATGAGGTGGTTGTCGCGGTCGATGGAATGGATGGCTGGAACGCCGTCCGCACGGAGCAGTTTGACCTGGTCGTCACCGATATCGACATGCCGCGCATGGATGGGATTGAACTGGTCAGATCGATCAGAAAGTCTCCCAGCCTGCAATCGCTGCCGGTTATGATCGTCTCTTACAAGGACCGCGAGGAGGACCGGCAGCTTGGCCTGGAAGCCGGCGCGGATTATTATCTGGCCAAGGGCAGCTTCCATGACGATACCCTTTTGCTGGCGGTCGTTGATTTGATCGGGGAGGCGCGCGGATGAGGATCGGGATCGTAAACGACATGCCTGTTGCGGTCGAAATGCTGCGCCGCGTGCTTGCCTTGAGAGACGATTATCGGATTGTCTGGGTTGCGAGCGACGGGCAGCAGGCGGTCGAGCGCTGCGCCTGGGAGACGCCCGACCTGGTGCTGATGGACCTGGTCATGCCGAACATGGACGGCGTTGAAGCCACGCGGTGCATAATGAAACAGACGCCGTGCGCGATCCTGGTGGTCACGGTCGATGTCGGCGCCCATGCCTGGCGGGTGTTCGATGCGATGGGATATGGCGCGCTGGATGCAGTGGATACGCCGTCCCTCGGAAATGGCGACTTGCAAAAAAGCGCCGCGCCGCTGCTTGCTAAAATCGATGCAATCGGAAGATTAATCGGCGATCAACACGGCAGGAAAAGCGCGCCGGGAAATCCCTCCTCGCCAAAGGCCGATGCATCGACCGGCCTGATAGCGATCGGCGCTTCGGCTGGCGGCCCGGCCGCGCTGGCAACCGTGCTGGGCCAGCTTCCGGCGGATTTGTCCGCGGCTGTGGTCGTGGTCCAGCATATCGATGAATCATTTTCCGCCGGCCTGGCGCAGTGGCTGGACCAGCAGGCTGCGCTGTCGGTGCGCGTGGCGAAGGAGGGCGACCAGCCAGTCCCCGGCACGGTGCTGCTGGCGGGGACCAATGATCACCTGCGGCTCAAGGGGCCCGGGCAACTCGGCTACACGCGAGAGCCTGCCGGCGAGTTGTATCACCCCTCGGTCGATGTGTTTTTTCAAAGTGTCGTCCAGCACTGGCGCGGGCCGGCAGTCGGCGTCCTGCTTACCGGCATGGGCCGGGATGGCGCGCTCGGCCTGAAGGCGATGCGTGGCAAGGGATACCACACCATTGCGCAGGACCGGCAATCCAGCGCCGTGTACGGAATGCCCAAAGCTGCAGCCGAACTGGACGCAGCGGTGGAAATTTCGCCGGTCGGAGCGATTGCACAAAAGCTGATCAGCGTCTTTGGCGCGACTGGCTCGAAAGGATAGGAAAAATGGAAACAACTGAAATGATCCCCGGCGCCGGGGCGATGCTGCCGCCGGACGATTATAAAATGATGGTATTGCTGGTCGACGACCAGGCCATGGTCGGCGAGGCGATCCGGCGCGCGCTGCTGAGCGAGCCGCAGATCGACTTTCATTATTGCGCGCATGCCGACGATGCCCTTGACGTCGCCACGCGCACCGGACCGACAGTGATTTTGCAAGACCTGGTCATGCCGGGCGTGGACGGCCTGACCCTGGTGCGCCAGTACAGGCTGAACGCGGCTACCCGCGACATCCCGATCATCGTACTATCGACCAGGGAAGATGCCGCCATCAAAAGCGCCGCGTTTGCCGCAGGCGTAAATGACTACCTGGTCAAGCTCCCCGATGCGATCGAACTGATTGCCCGCATCCGGTATCATTCGCGCTCATATATCAATCTGCTGCAGCGAAATGCAGCCTATCGCGCGCTGCGAGAGAGCCAGCAAAAACTGCAGGCAAGCAATCTGGAGTTGCAGCGCCTGACCAATACTGATGGGATGACCGGCATTGCGAACCGGCGTTATTTTGAAGAGTATCTCGCCGCCGAATGGCGGCGCGCCAAACGCGAGCAGAGCCCGTTGTCGATGCTGATGATCGATGTCGACAATTACAAGCTCTATAACGATACCAATGGCCACGTCGCCGGAGACGAGGTCTTGCGGCAGGTAGCTTCCGCCATCGATGCCGGCTGCCGCCGTCCGGCGGACCTGGCGGCGCGTTTCGGTGGCGAGGAGTTTGCCATGATATTGCCGTCGACCTCGCCGGGCGGCGCCAGGCTTCTGGCGGAAAAAGTGCGGCGCGCCGTGGAGGACCTGCGCATACCGCACCATTTGTCCGCGGTCGCCGACCGGGTGACCGTTAGCATCGGCTGTGCCACGATCGTGCCGACCGACTCCGAGTCCGCAACGCGGCTGATCGAGCTGGCCGATCTTGCCATGTATCGCGCCAAGGAGCAGGGGAAAAACCGGGCAGTGGACGCCGAATGACGCCTGTTCGGCGGCACGGTTTGCCTGCATTGTCGACGCCCGGGAGGCTGCGCGGACAATGCAGGCCCCTAGGTAATCTGCGCGAGCAAGGACTCCAGCTGCGCCGGGTCCGCCGGTTTCACCAGGTGATAGTCGAAGCCGGCCGCACTTGACCGTTCGCGGTCCTGGCCCTGGCCGTAGCCTGTCAGGGCGATGAGTACCGAGTACTTCGTTTCCGGATGGGCCCGCAGGCGGCCGGCGAGTTCATAGCCGTCCATATCAGGCAATCCTATATCGAGCAGGAATACACGCGGTGCGGCGATTGCCGCGCGCTCCAGAGCCGTTCGCGCCGCATAGGCCACGGTCACATGGTGACCGGCGGCCTCGAGCACCATTGCAAGGCTGTTTGCCGCGTCCATGTTGTCGTCCACGATCATCAGGCTCAGCCGTTCGGCGCTGGCCGCGGTATTTGGCATGTCCATGCGCTCGCGTTGTTGTTTCTCTTCGTTTAGCCGCGGCAGGCGGATCGTGAAGGCGCTGCCCTTGCCTGCGCCTTCGCTGTGCACGGCTATGCTGCCGTCGTGCAGTTCGACCAGACTCTTGACCAGCGCGAGTCCGAGTCCCAGCCCGCCCTGGGTCCGGTCCGGCGATCGCTTCCCTTGCGCAAAAAGCTCGAACAGGTGCGGCAGCAAATCCGGTGCGATGCCGATTCCGTCATCGTGCACGCAAAGCTCGACTTGACCCGCACGCACGTCAATCCGCAGCACAATCTGGCCGCCGTTCGGCGTGTACCGGGCGGCATTGTTAAGCAGGTTTGCGATCACCTGCACTAGCCTGGTCTGATCGCCGCGGACCGGCGCAGGCACCGGCGGTAACTGCAATGTCAGGTGATGGCCGCGCGCGTCGATCAGCGCGCGCACCTGGTCCACGGCGCCTGATACGAGGTCGCGCAGGTCGAGGGCTTCCTTATCGATCGTGACCAGGCCCCTGGTTACGCGCGATACGTCAAGCAAATCATCCACGATCCTGGTCATGTGTCCGACCTGGCGCGAAATGATTTCACTGGATTGCCGCACACGCGGTTCGTCGACGTTGATGAGCTTCAGGAGTTCGGCCGCGGTGCTGATGGGCGCAAGCGGATTGCGCAATTCATGCGCCAGCATTGCGAGAAATTCGTCCTTCCTGCGATCGGCTTCGCGTAAGCCTTCCTCGGCCAGCGTGCGCTTGGTGACATCGATCGAAATGCCGCGGATGGATAATGGATTGCCGGCCGCATCGCGCACAACCTTGCCCCGGGCTTCGGTCCAGATCAGTTCACCACTGGGCGGAACCATGCGTACCAGGGTCTCGAACTGACCGCGTTCGCGGAATGCGCGCGTCGCGGCATCGCGAAATTTTTGCACATCGTCCGGATGCACCCAGCTCCAGGCCGCTGCTTCATCGTGGCGCGCGCCGCCAAAAATCGGTTTCGCGTTTTCCGACAGCGTCACCTGTCCATTGGCGACATTCCAGTCCCATACAACCATGCGGCCGGCCGCCAAGCCTTCCCGCAGCCGCTCCTGGGTTTCGCGCAGAGCCTGGTCCGCAAGCTTGCGTTCGGTGGCATCATAACCTTCGACGAAAATGCCCGACACCAGGCCATCGGCCTCGATCACCGGTTGGTAAATGAAATTGACGAATCTTGCCACCGCGGGCGCGTCGGGGGTGAGCCGGAACAGGACCCGCGCCTCGTGCGCATGGAAGGGCTTGCCGGAATCGAATACCCCGTCGAGCATCTCGAAAAATCCCTGGCCTTCTAAATCAGGCAGCGCTTCCCGCACCGGCATGCCTAGCACTTCACGTTCCCCGACCAGCCGGATGAATGCGGCATTGGCCAGTTCAAAAACATGGTTTGGTCCGCGCAATACAGCCATGAACCCGGGCGCCTGTTCGAACAGGGCTCTGAGCCGGTCGCCTTCATCGGCCAGCCGCCTGCTCAGCGCTTCCTTGGCCTTGCGTTCGTTTTGTTCAGCCTGGGCACGCTCGACCGCGTCCCAGGTGCGCTCGGCTACTTCTTGCGCCAGCATCACGTCCTGATCGGTCCAGCGGCGCGGCGCCGCCATCCCGATGGCAAGGATGGAAGACAGCCGCCCTGCCTTGATCAGCGGAACGATCAGTATCGAGCGTATGCCCAAACCGGCGTAAGTACGGGCATAAGCCGCCGACCGCTCGTCCTCATCTATATCGACGATTCGTACGGTATATCCGGCGCGCACTTCGGCCGTGACCGGCTGTCCGAACGCTTCAAGCGGGAACGTCCGTCCGATCACGCTCGGAACCGTGCCGTCGGTCCATCCCTGTGAAACGTTGAGCACGCTCAGGTGCTGGTCGACTTCGCTATAGCCGACCCGCGTAACGTCCAGATGACGGCCAAGGAATTCACAGGCCATTGCGGTGATGTCGGTGGGCGCCGAAAGACCGCGCAGCCGGTCGGCCAGCTCGAGCTGAAACGCTTGGCGCCGTTCGGCGAGAACCTGGCCTGTCGTCTCGATGCAAGTGCAAAGCATGCCGGCGACCGCGCCGCTATCGTCGCGCAATGGCGAATAGGAAAAGGTGAACCAGGTTTGTTCTTCGTGCCCGTTACGCCGCATTGTCAGCGTCGAGTCTTTCGAAAAAGTCGCTTCCCCGGCCAGAGCTTGCTCGACCAGGGGATGAATGACGGGCCAGATGTCGGCCCAAATATCCTGAAAGCGGCGTCCCAGGGCTGCCGGATGTCTTGCACCAAGAATTTCCGCGTAGGCGTCGTTATACAAGGAGCCGAATCCGGGTCCCCATGCCACGAACATCGGGAACTTCGAGTCGAGCACCATGCCGGCGATCGTCCGCAATGCCGGCGGCCATGTATCCGGGTGTCCCAGCGGCGAGTCGGCCCAGCAATGCGTTCGCATCCGAGCACGCATTGCGCCAACGCCATCCAGCAGATCCGTTTTTTCGATTTTTTTCAGACTCACACCCTGTTTCCACGTCCTCGAGTGCCTGCGCGGATGCGCAATGCGTTACAGCAGATCCGGAGACAGTTGAAGCTTCCGCTCTAGACGGGCGCCGCGGCGTTCCGATCCCGCGAACTTGAAGCATACATGTCTTTGCGACAACATACTAGTCGGGTTTGAATCTCTTGCCTGCGGCCGCGCCTGGCTCAAAGTCCGGGTGGCGTTCGGCCGGCCACCTTACTTGAGATAGCCGGTGCGACCAAACCAGTCGAGCGCCGCGCGCAATGCTGGCAGGTGCGGCCCCGGACGATACCCCAATTCGCGCTCGGCTTTGGCCGACGAGAAAAACATCCGGTTTTTTGACATTTTCAAGCCATCCACCGTCATGAAAGGTTCTTTGCCGGTCAACTGGGCGACGGCTTCGGCGGCGCGCGCAAGCGGGTACAACGGCCATAAAGGCAATTTTATCGTGGGCGCACGCCGGCCTGTCATCACGGCAATTTCACCGAGCAGGTGCTGCAGGGTGATGTTGTCCCCGCCGAGGATATAACGCTCGCCGATTTGCCCGCGTTCCAGTGCCAGTAGATGGCCAAGCGCCACATCTTCAACGTTCACCAGGTTCAGCCCGGTATCCACGAACGCCGGCATCTTGCCGGTCGCAGCTTCAACCAGGAGGCGACCGGTCGGCGTCGGCCGAACATCCTGGATGCCGATCGGCGTAGATGGATTGACGATGACAGCCTGCAGCCTATCGCGAACGACCATCTGTTCAACCATACGCTCAGCCAATACCTTGCTGCGCTTATAGGCGCCAATCGCCTCGTGCGCCGGCAACGGTTCGTCTTCGGTTGCCGCAATAGTCTGACTGTCGACTCGCAGGGTTGCGACGCTGCTCGTGTATACCACGCGCTCGACTTGCCGCGAAAGTGCGGCCCGCATCACGGCGCCCGTACCTTCGAGGTTGTTGCGTTCGATTTCGCCGGGATTGCGCGCCCACAGTCGGTAGTCGGCCGCGACATGAAACAGATAACGAACGCCTTCAAGTGCACGGCCGACGCATGCCTGGTCGCGTATGTCGCCTTCAATGAGCTCGGCATCGAGACCGGCCAGATTACGCCGTGGGCTGCCTGGGCGGATTAATACGCGCAGCTGGTAACCGCGTTGTTGTGCCGCCCGCGCGACGGCCGAGCCGACGAAGCCCGCTGCGCCTGTAATGAGTACCCGATCTTCCGCTGACATACCTAAGTGTTCCCGGTTTTTGTGAATCAACGCAATGAGTTGCGTCAACCATAGCGCGTGCCGCACTACGAACCGTCTTTGCACCATCGCTTTGACGAACGAGATGCAATTTATGCACCAGCCGACGTAATGTAAATTGACTGGCAGTCAATCTTTCGCTGGTGCGCAAGTTTTCATCGCCATAGGTTTCGGTGCAATGCGCCAAATGCCAGGACCAGGCGGCAACAAGCCATAAGCCAGAGTTTGTTCCATCCCTCGCAGACGCCGAATTGGCCGAACCTGCACTGTTCGAAACAATCTAAACTTGTTTCCACGAGGGGAAGAGCGTGCCGGACCAGAAACCTATGGACGTCGTCAAGGCCACAGCGCCGATGCGGATCATTCTTGCCCAACCGCGCGGGTTTTGTGCCGGTGTCGTGCGCGCCATCGAAATTGTCCAACGCTCGCTGGAGCGGCACGGCGCCCCGGTCTATGTACGCCACGAAATCGTACACAACAAGGCTGTGGTCGACGGCCTCAAGGCCAAGGGCGTTGTATTTGTTGAAGAACTGGACAAGGTCCCGGCCCGCGCCGTCACTATCTTCAGCGCGCATGGCGTGGGCCGAACGGTCGAGGCGAATGCCGAGGCGCGCCGGTTGCATGTTCTGAACGCCACCTGCCCGCTAGTTACCAAAGTCCATGTCCAGGGCCGCCAATATGCGGCGAGCGGACGGGTCGTGATCCTGATCGGGCATGCCGGTCACCCGGAAGTCGAAGGTACGATGGGCCAGATCGATGGCCGCGTGTTACTGGTGCAGGACGAGCGCGAAGCCGAGTTGCTGGATTTGCCCAGCGACACGCCGGTGGCCTACGTTACTCAAACCACACTGAGCGTGGATGACACGCGTGGCGTGATTGCGGTATTGCACCGCCGTTTTACCGACCTCGTCGGTCCGGACATACGTGACATTTGCTATGCCACGCAAAATCGCCAGCGCGCAGTGCGCGAACTGTGCAAACAAGTCGATGTGCTGCTCATTGTTGGCGCGAAGAATAGTTCAAACTCGAATCGCTTGCGCGAAATTGGCACTGATACCGGCATTCCAAGCTATTTACTGGACGATGGATCCGGACTCGATCCGGACTGGATACGCGGTGTCAATGTAGTAGGTATCACAGCCGGCGCATCGGCCCCGGAAGAAATGGTCGAGCATGTAGTTAACGCATTACGCGCGCTGACTGAAGTTGAGGTGTCGACGATGGACGGACGTGAAGAACACGTCGAATTCCGTCTGCCATCCGAACTATCGCAAGATTTGCCGGCGCGGCACAACGCGCGCTAAATGCAAGGAATTCGATTTGTCTATCCCGATATTACAAAAAGTGGTGGTTGGCGCGTATATCCTTCGCAAACATCTCTCCAGGGAAAAACGCTATCCGCTGGCCTTGATGCTCGAACCTCTGTTTCGCTGCAACCTCGCTTGCTCCGGATGCGGCAAGATCGATTATCCGGACCCTATCCTGAACCAGCGCCTGTCGCTGAAAGAATGCCTGGATTCGGTCGACGAATGTAACGCGCCGGTGGTGTCGATCGCCGGTGGCGAACCGCTGCTGCACAAGGAAATGCCTGAAATCGTCCGAAGTATTATCGCGCGCCGCAAGTTCGTCTATTTGTGCACCAATGCCTTGTTAATGGAAAAGAAGCTCGATGAATACAAGCCAGGTCCGTTCTTTGTGTGGTCGGTGCATCTCGACGGCGATAAGCAGATGCATGACCGCTCGGTATGCCGGGAAGGCGTATATGACCGCGCCGTCGCGGCGATCAAGCGCGCGAAAGAGCGCGGTTTTCGCGTCAATATCAATTGCACTTTGTTTAACGATGCACAACCGGGAAAGGTTGCCGAGTTCTTTGACACGGTCAAGGCCATGGGCGTCGACGGCATCACGGTTTCGCCGGGCTATGCCTACGAAAGGGCTCCAGAGCAGCAGCATTTCTTAAATCGCGGCACGACCCGGCAACTGTTCCGCGACATATTGAGACTCGGTGACGGTGGCCGAAAATGGGCGTTCAGTCAATCGAGCCTGTTTCTCGATTTCCTTGCCGGAAATCAGACTTATCACTGCACCCCCTGGGGCAATCCGGCACGCACCGTATTCGGATGGCAGCGTCCCTGCTATCTGCTTGGTGAAGGATATGCCAGGACGTTCAGGGAGTTAATGGAAGAAACCGATTGGGATGCGTATGGCACGGGAAAGTACGAAAAGTGTGCCAATTGCATGGTGCATAGCGGCTATGAAGCGACCGCCGTGATGGATACCGTGACACGCCCCCTGACGGCATTGAAGGTCGCCCTCGCGGGCGTGGGCACCAAGGGCGCAATGGCGCCCGATATTCCACTCGATAACCAGCGCCCGGCGCAATACGTCTATTCGCGCCATGTGGAAATCAAGTTGGCCGAGATTAAGGACTTAAGGCGGGACATAAAGCGGCCGTAATTAAAATCAAGGCCGCCAAAAACCCATTGAAGGTAAAAGCTGAGAAAACCACTTTGGCATATGACCGTATTATCGACTGGGGCGGGTTATGCCCTGACGCTGCTCGCTTCGCTTTACGCGCTGATCGCGTTATTCTGCCACGCGCGGACCTACCATATTGACGTACCGGTCCGGTCTGGCCCGGCATCGTGCCGCTTGCCGATTACCGTGCTCAAGCCCTTGTGCGGCCTGGAACCACGGCTGGAAGAAAACCTCACCACTCTTTTCGAGCAAAACTATCCGGTCTATCAATTGCTGTTCGGTGTACGTGATCCGGAGGATGCCGCGATTGCTGTAGTCAAACGCGTCAAGGCTCGTTATCCGGCGCAGGATATCCGGATCGTCGTGGATTCACGGGTACATGGCAGCAACTTCAAGGTCAGCAACCTGATCAATATGGCGCACGCCGCCCGCTATCCCTGGCTGGTGATCGCCGACAGCGATATCGCAGTGCGCCCAGACTATCTGGCAAAGGTTTCCGCGCCCTTGGCCGACCCGGCCGTGGGCATTGTCACCTGCTTGTACCGTGGGCGCTCGCTTGATACCTTTTGGACTCGGCTAGGCGTGTTGTTTATCGACACCTGGTTCATACCTTCGGTACGCGTTGCCAGCGCTTTCGGCGGTAGCTCCTTTGGCTTTGGCGCAACGATCGCATTACGTGCCAGCACATTGACCGCATTAGGCGGATTCCAAGCGATACGCAATCGCCTCGCGGATGATTTTTGGCTAGGCGAGCTAACCCGCAACCGGGGCCTTGCAACGGTAATATCCGAGGTTTGCGTAACAACCGACGTGACGGAAAGCGATTTTCCGTCAATGTGGTCGCGCGAACGACGCTGGATGCAAACCATACGGGCAATCAATCCAGTGGGCTATAGCTTCACCTTCGTGACGTTTACGTTCCCGGTAGTGGCAGTCGGTTTATATTTGGCCCCTACGCTGTGGAATTGGTCCTGCGCCTTGCTCGGCATGGCGGCAAGATTAGGTTTGCATCTGCGTAAACCGGCCCCGGCCTCTGACTTGCCTGCGCCGGGCTATGCTTACTACGCACCGCTGCGCGATTGTTTGCTTTTGCTGACCTGGCTTAGCGCTTTCCCTGGTTCCACTACGCAATGGCGCAAACAAACGGTGCGGATCGATGATCCGGCCGAGCCGATCACCTAGCAAGTGATCTCCGGACCCGGCATGACGAGCAAGCGACTTGCCGGAAAAGCTGAATGGAATGGAAATTTTTACGGCGGATCCCGATGAAAACCTTATTTCTGCAAGCACCCTCTTTTGATGGTTTCGATGGGGGCGCCGGATCGCGTTACCAAGCCAAGCGCGAAATCAAATCATTCTGGTATCCCACCTGGCTGGCGCAACCGGCTGCGATGGTGCCGGACAGCCGGGTACTGGATGCGCCCGCCGACGGACTGGATATCGGGCAGACGCTTGCAATCGCGGCCGACTATGGACTGGTGATCCTGCATACCAGCACGCCATCATTCCCGACCGACGCGAAATTCGCTGAATTGCTCAAAATGCGCAAGCCCGCGATCGTAATCGGCATGGTTGGCGCCAAGGTAGCAGTGGATGCCGAGGAATCGTTGCTGGCCAGCGATGCGATCGATTTCGTGGCACGCGAGGAATTCGACTATACCTGCAAGGAAGTGGCCGACGGCCTGCCGTTCGATCAGGTGCTTGGCATCAGCTACAGGCGGGCGGACGGTACGGTCGCACACAATGCCGCTCGCCCGACGATAGAAGATATGGACGCGCTACCGTTTGTCGCTCCAGTCTACCAGCGCGACCTGAATATAAAAAATTACTTTATCGGCTACCTGAACTATCCCTACGTGTCGATTTACACCGGGCGCGGTTGCCGTTCGAAATGCACTTTCTGCCTATGGCCGCAAACTGTGGGTGGACACCGTTACCGGACCCGCTCGCCCAAAAGCGTGATCGAAGAAGTGAAGTGGATCAAGGAGAATATGCCTGAGGTCAAGGAGATCATGTTCGACGACGATACCTTCACCGACTTCAAGCCGCGCGCGGAGGAAATCGCGCGCGGCCTGGGGAAGCTGGGTGTGACCTGGTCCTGCAATGCCAAAGCCAATGTGCCTTATTCGACCTTGAAAATCATGAAGGAAAACGGCTTGCGGCTGCTACTTGTCGGCTATGAATCCGGCGACGACCAGATTCTGTTAAATATCAAAAAGGGCTTGCGTACCGACATCGCACGTCGTTTCTCCGATGACTGCCACAAACTGGGCATCATGGTGCATGGCACTTTCATTCTCGGTTTGCCGGGCGAAACGCAGGAAACGATTGCGAAGACCATCGCTTTCGCAAAGGAAATCAATCCCCACACGATCCAGGTATCACTCGCGGCGCCCTACCCCGGCACGCGGCTTTATGAACAAGCGATCCAAAACAATTGGATTTCACCGGACAAGACCATCAACCTGGTCAATGAAAAGGGAGTGCAGCTGGCGGCGATCAGTTATCCGCATTTATCCAAGGAGGAAATCTATCACGGTGTCGAACTGTTTTACAAAAGCTTCTACTTCCGCCCTCGCAAGATATGGGAAATTGTCAGTGAAATGCTGGGAAGCTGGGATATGACGAAACGCCGGCTGCGCGAGGGTGTCGAGTTTTTCCGGTTCTTGCGCGCTCACGGCGCCTGATGCCGAGAGCCGGGCATCGCCGCATGGAATACGGCACAACTTCCGGGCAAGCTGCCTTGTCGAGTGTCGAGTCCAAAATGTGCGAGGGGGCGGCGTGACCAGCGCGGCAAACCGGAAACCGGGCCTGATCATCACGGCCGACGACTTTGGTTTGCACGCGAGCGTCAATCTGGCGGTCGAGCGGGCTCATCGCGAAGGGGTGTTAAGTGCCGCCAGCCTGATGGTGGCAGCGCCCGCCGCTGCCGATGCGATCGAGCGGGCGCGCGCAAACCCGAGCTTGCGCGTCGGTTTGCATCTGGTACTGGCCGACGGCCGGGCGCTGTTGCCGCCCGATGCGATTCCGGACCTGGTCGATGCGCACGGCCGCTTTGGCGACCGGATGGCGTACGAGGGCGCGCGTTTCTTTTTTTTGCCTCGGGTGCGACGCCAGCTTGCCGCCGAAATCCATGCCCAGTTCAAGGCCTTTGCAGCAAGCGGACTGGCTTTGGATCACGTCAACACCCATAAACATTTTCATCTGCACCCGACCATCCTTTCGCTGATGATCGACATCGGCCGGCCATTTGGCTTGCGCGCAATACGACTGCCTCGTGAAAACGGACTGCCGCTATTGCTGAAACCATGGCTTGCGCTGCTGCGCCGTAAGCTGGATGCAGCCGGGATTGCCCACAACGACACCATGGCAGGCATCCAACATTCCGGAAAATTCGACGAGGCGGCCTTGCTCGAAACCCTGGCGCATCTGCCCGGAAAAGGCGTGGTCGAGATCTATCTGCACCCGGCATTGATTTCGGGTGCCGAGATCGGCGCTTCCATGGCGACTTACCGGCATGCCGATGAATTTGCGGCCTTGATTTCGCCACGCGTGCGCCTGGCGCTGGATCGGTTGGGCCAGCGAGGTTTTCGCCTGGGCGGTTTCTCGGACCTGGTCAGCCTGAAGTGAAACGTCTCGCCTATCTCGGTTATCTCGGCGGCATGGCCGGCCTATTGTTACTGACCGGGCTGGTCGTGCACGAGGGCTGGTCAGCCTTGCGTCAGGCCTTTGTACATGCCGGCTGGCCCTTGCTGTTGCTGGTGCCGGCGCATCTCGTGCCCTTGGCGCTGGATACGCAGGGCTGGCGCGTGCTGCTGGAACCGGTCGATCAAGCACGGCGCGCCAGCCTATCCTTTTTACTGTGGGTCGCTGCTGTTCGTGAGGCGGTCGCCCGCCTGCTGCCGACCGCCGGCATCGGCGGCGAAGTGGTCGGAATCCGCCTCAGCCGATTGCGGATCGCCGATACGACGGCGGTCAGCGCGACCGTGATCGTCGAAGTGCTGATCACGATCGTGGTGCAATACCTGTTTTGCGGACTGGGCATCGTGCTGATGACGCATGTCGCCGCCGGCAAGAACCAGGCTTGGGCCCTGTCGGCCGGCTTGCTGCTGTCGGCGCCGCTACCGGGGCTGGCCTATTTTATATTACGCCATGGCGCGGTGTTTGAACGCATGGAAGAATGGGCCAGGCAATTGTTCGGTGCCCAAAACCGTTTTATCTTGCGCCTGGACGGCGTGAAGCTGGACGCCGAGGTTCATCGCCTCTTTAGCGAGCCCGGGCGCCTGGCACGCGCGCTGGCCTGGCAATTCGCCGGCTACCTGGTCGGTGCTTTCGAGACGTGGTTCGCGCTCGGATTACTCGGGCATCCGGTCGGCCTGGATACCGCGATTGCCATTGAAGCGCTGACCCAAGCCACCCGTCATGCAACTTTTATCGTGCCGGGCGGGCTCGGCATACAGGAAGCCGCGGTAATGCTGTTTGCCTATCTGGCCGGCGTGAGCAGCGAAGTGGCGCTATCGCTGGCGCTAATCAAGCGGGTACGAGAGATATTGTTCGGCGTGCCGGCATTGCTGTCATGGCAATGGGTGGAAGCACGCCAATTGCGGCAAGCGCGTCTGGTGCCGGATGCCGAAATTTCCGATTCGGCATAACCGCACTTCTTCTCATCGTTCGTTATGCGCCGCCAAGAATTTCACCAACCCCTCTATCCCGCCTTTGGCAATGTGCCCGGCAAATTGCTGTTGATAAATCGGGATCATCCAGGCTCCCATCATATTGATATCATAAATCTTCCAACCCGAACTGGACTTGTTGACCCGGTAATCGATATTCATCATATCGCCATTATTAATGACGACCGTCTTGACCACTGCATCGGTCGCGTCGGCGGCCAGCGGGGCCATAGGCTGAAATTTGAATTGCACATTCTGGTCGCGAATCTGGATCAGTTGCGCGGCATAGGCATGCACCATTAAGGTCTGGAATTGCTCGAACAAGGCCTTTTGCTGGGCCGGTGTGGCCTTCGACCAGGCGCTGCCGACCGCAAACCGCGTGGTCCGGAAAAAATCGGTTTGGGGCAGGAATTTTTGCTCGACCACACTGTTGATTTTATCCGGATCCCCTGCGCGCGCCGCGGGATCGGTTCTGATGGCCGACATCACGTCTTCGATGGTGCGCTTGACCATGACATCCGGACTTCTGTTATCGACTTGTTGCGCGTAAACATAGGGGCCAGCGATCAAAACGATCAGCGCTGCCCAGTGAGTGGATTTCATTTGATATTCCCCTTTGCAAGCGGCTGGTTGCAACAAACGCGGCTGCCGAGCAATGAAATCGGACCCGCCCGAAAAAAGGCGGAAACGCCGCTGATGTCGAGTTAGTCAAGTATAGCGACTCATCCGCGCCACGCATGTCGCCAAAAGGCGTGCGATTTATCCGGCCTTAACCTGTCTCACGGTCGTAATCTATATATTTGATTCAAACCGGCCTCCGACAGAAATACACACGACGCATGCTGAC
This sequence comes from Herminiimonas sp., assembly GCA_028292315.1. GTDB lineage: Bacteria > Pseudomonadota > Gammaproteobacteria > Burkholderiales > Burkholderiaceae_D > JAQGMO01. The sequence goes on from JAQGMO010000116.1 coordinate 31,419, forward strand.
TGCCATAGTTGCCAAAACAGTCGATTTTTCCGTTCGCCATGCGTGGCGGGTGATCGCCGTATCAGTGTTGCTGGTGCTTGTCAGCGCAGTGTACGTGAGCGGCCATTTCGTGATCAATACCGATGTTGGGCGACTGATAGACACGAATGCGCCCAGGGCGCAACGCGAAGCGGCAATAAGCAACGCGTTTCCACAACGCAGCGCAGGCACGCTGGTCGTCATACGCGCGCCGGCGCCAGAGTTTGCCATGCAAGCCGCCCGCGAACTGGCGGCACGATTGCAGCAACAACCCGGTTTGTTTCACTCGGTGAACCTTGCTGATGGCAGCGATTTCTTCACGCGCAATGGCTTGCTGTTCCTGGACTTGAACAAGGTTGCCGACTTTGGCGAGCAACTGACTCACGCGCGCCCGCTGCTGAATGCGCTGGCGCATGATCCATCATTGCGCGGCCTGTCAAATTTACTTTCGGTGTCATTGCTGGCGCCATTGCAAACCGGCCAGCTAAATTTGCCCGATATGGCGCCGTTACTGACTCGCAGCGCCAATGCCATAGACGGCGCGTTGGCCGGCGAGCCGACCGCGTTGTCGTGGCGCGCCTTGGCCTCCCCCGATGAGGCCGCAGCCGGGGCAGGCCGCAGTTTTATAGAAACGAGGCCGGTTCTAAATTATAGCGATCTCGAGCCCGGTGCGGCATCGGCGCGCGCAATACGGGCGGCCGCCGGGGATTTGCATCTTGCCGACCGCTATGGCGCCAGCGTCGCACTGACCGGTGAGATACCTTTGGCGGATGAAGAGTTTTCATCGGTGCGGGAGGGCGCGGTGCTCGGTGGGATCGTTACCGTACTGTTCGTGCTGCTGATCCTATGGTTCGCCCTGCGTTCTATCAAGCTCGTTCTGGCGGTATTCCTGAGTCTGATCGGCGGCCTGGTGATGACGGCGGCGCTGGGTCTGTTGCTGGTCGGTGCGCTAAACATCATTTCCGTCGCGTTCGCCGTGCTGTTCGTGGGGATAGGCGTCGACTTTGGGATTCAGTTCGGCGTACGGTTCCGTGAGAAACGTTGTAGCGAGCATGATATGCATCATGCCTTGATCGCGGCCGCTCACTCGATTGCGTTGCCGCTGACACTCGCGGCGGCCGCCACGGCAGTTGGGTTTTTGGCTTTTTTGCCCACCGATTATCGTGGCGTGTCGGAGCTTGGGCAAATTGCAGGCGTCGGGATCTTGTTTGTTGCCTTCCCGTCGTGCATCACTTTATTGCCAGCCTTGATTTCCGTATTGCGTCCTGGTGGGCGTGAGACGATCCCTGGTTATGGCTGGCTGGCGCCGGTCGACCATGTATTCCAGGCTCATCGCAAGCCTTTATTGGTTGGCACGATAGCGTTGATTCTCGCCGGCTTGCCGTTACTGCGGCATTTGCATTTCGATTTCAACCCCCTGCATTTGAAGAACCCGAACAGCGAGTCGATGGCAACGCTGATTTCGCTTGCCAATTCCCCCGAAGCCGGCATCGACAATGTGAAAGTGCTGAGCGCGTCGCTGGCCGATGCGCAGGCGCTTGGGGCCAGGCTCGCACAGCTTCCGCAAGTAGCCAGGGTCATGACCTTGGCCAGTTTTGTCCCCGACCGGCAGCCGGAAAAATTGCGGATAATCGAGAAGGCCGCGAACAGCTTGCTGCCGGTATTGCAACAAACACCGGCGGCCGATGCCGGCGATGTGGAGCGGGTGACGGCGTTACGCCGTGCCGCCCGAATGTTACGCAACGCTGCTCTGGATCATGAGGGGCCGGGCGCGGCGGAAGCACGCCGCTTGTCCGCCAGCCTGACGGCGCTGGCGCAAGCCGATGCCCACGCGCGCGACCGCGCCGAATCGGCGGTCGCGCTGCCGCTTAAATTATCGCTGGCAGCTTTGCAAAAAGCGTTGCAACCCCAAGCCATCACCCTGACAAATTTGCCCTTCGAACTGACGCGCGACTGGATCGCGCCGGACGGCCGGGCGCTGCTCGATATTGCGCCGCGAAAAGCCGCCGCTATCGAGCCGGGGGATGAGTCGCAATTGCGCGATTTTATGCAGGCGGTGTTGAAGCTTGCGCCGGATGCGACCGGCGGCCCGATTTCCATAGCAGAGTCTGCCGACGTCATAATTCACGCATTTATCGAAGCGGCCATCCTGGCCTTGATTGCCATCACCTTATTACTATGGGTCGCTTTGCGACGCTTCGATGACGTATTGTTCACCGTGGTTCCGCTATTGGTATCCGCGCTGGTCACGCTGGAGCTTTGCGTGGTGTTTGGCATTTCCCTGAATTTTGCGAACATCATTGCGCTGCCTTTACTCCTGGGCATTGGCGTGGCGTTCAAAATTTATTATGTGATGGCTTGGCGCGGCGGTCAGGCGGAGCTTTTGAAGACCGGCCTGACGCAGGCGATCATTTTAAGCGCGGCGACCACGGGTACAGCCTTCGGCAGCTTATGGCTGTCGGAGCATCCAGGCACGGCCAGCATGGGCAAGCTGCTGGCGTTATCGCTGGTCTGCACCTTGATCGGCGCGGTGTTTTTTCAGCCGATCCTGATGGGCAAACCGCGTGAACCTGCGGGATCGAAGTAATCGGATGGCATATCAGGATTGAGGCCAGGCATCTCTCGCTGGCGGCTAAGATAGTCCCGGAGGTATTTATGTATCGAACACTGGGTTCGTGCCCGATGAAGCGCATTCCGGCTTTCGCAATGTGGATGGCAATGCTAGGCGCCATGAGCGGCTGCGCCACGGGCCCGAGCCGCAATCCCAACGATCCGCTCGAACCCATCAATCGCGCGACGTTTCAATTCAACGAGGCCTTGGACCGTACGATTGCAACGCCGATTGCCAAGGGTTACAACGCGGTCGTCCCCGATCCGGTCCGGACCATGGTCTATAATTTTTTTTCAAATATCGGCGACGTGACGGTGATGGCAAACAATCTTGCGCAAGGCCGTTTCGGCGACGGCGTCGCTGACCTGATGCGCATCGCGGTGAATTCCGTCTTCGGTGTCGGTGGCCTGATCGATATTGCCACCCCGGCAGGCATACCGAAACACAATCAGGACTTCGGGCTGACACTAGGACATTGGGGGGTACCGGCGGGGCCCTACGTGGTATTGCCGGTATTTGGACCGAGTACGTTCCGCGATACGGCAGGTTTTGCCGGGGACTTGAACATTAACCCTACCGGATACCTTAGCCCGGCCGAGCGCAATTCTTTGTATGGAGTGAATTTTGTCAGCACACGCGCTCGTTACCTGGGCGCCACTGATCTCTTGTCGGCCGCCGCACTGGATAAATATTCATTTACCCGCGATGCCTATCTAGGGCGTCGGAGGTATCAGCTGACCGGAGGTCAGGAGGAGACCTTGCCCAATTACGAAAGCGAAGCGGCACCAGCCGGCTCGCCTGCCGATAACGGACCGCCGGATAAAAATTCGGGTAACACTGGCACGCGCCCCGCGGATGGCGCAGCCAGGCCGACAGCTCCTGCTACAGTCAATGGAGCGGCGGGACTGCCGCGTGGCCCGGCTCCAGGCGCGGCGACAGGTCGATGACGGCTTGGTTTGAATCTGGCGCCGGCCACGAGGTGCCGCTATCGATCGGCCGCATATTGTTAGCCCGGATGCGGCGGCAGGGCAAACGAACCACCCGTGCGTGAGCGGACGGCGCGCAAAGTCCGCTTTGCCGCGCCGGCATCCGATGCCAGCTGAAGCAAGGCCGGCAACTGCCCGGGGTGAGCCGCCAAGGCCCGCAAAATCTGCATGAGCGCAGCCGTCCCGTCGTCGCGCAAACCGGCCGTGGCAGCAACCGGCAGGCCTCGATGCGCCGGGTCGACCACCACTCGGCACGCTGCGAACGGCACCCCATGACGTTGCGCAATTAGCGCTGCGCGATGCGACTCCATGTCAACCGTGCGGGCAAGGCTGCTTTGCCATAGGCGCGCCTTGTCGGCTGCGTCGCGGACGGGTTGGTCGACGCCGGCGAGTACTCCCTGAATCGCCTCCGGCAAGCAGGCTTGTAAAGCGCGCAGCCAGTGGGCGTCGACCGGAAGACGCCCGGCCGGGCTCACGATCCCGTCGGCGATCACGCAAGCGCCGGGCGGCAACGCGGGGTCCAGTCCGCCGGCAGTACCGAAGCTGATGATGCCTCGACACGGCCGCGCGTCTTGCACGATCAGGTCTTCCAGGCGCGCCGCCAGTCGCTCCGAGCCAACGCCGCACAGCGTCATGACGCCCGGTCCCGCCGCGATTGCCGCTTCAAACTTCAGGCCGCATACCGCGATCACGGGGGTTGCACCGGCCTCTCTCGAACCGACCGCTCG
>JAQGMO010000332.1 GCA_028292315.1 Herminiimonas sp.
CGCGACCTGGCCGAGCAAATGCAGAAAGACGGCAAGGGCATCATCCTCGATCAATTTGCCAATCCCGATAATCCGCGCTCCCATTATGAAACGACGGGGCCAGAGATCTGGAATGATACGAATGGCCGGGTCACCCACTTTGTCAGCGCAATGGGAACGACCGGGACAATCATGGGCGTATCCAGGTACCTGAAAGAAAAAAATTCAGGCATCCAGATCGTGGGCGCCCAACCGGACGAGGGATCGCAAATACCCGGCATCCGCAAATGGCCGGAAGCCTATTTGCCGAAGATTTTCGACAGGTCGCGAGTCGACCAGGTAGAAAACGTTAGTCAGGCCGCCGCGGAACATATGGCGCGGCGCCTCGCCGTTGAAGAAGGAATTTTCTGCGGAATTTCAGCCGCAGGCGCATGCGAAGTTGCTTTACGGGTTTCCCAGACTACCGAAAATGCCACGATCGTTTTTATCGTGTGTGATCGGGGGGACCGTTATCTGTCGACCGGAATTTTCCCCGCATAACAGGATCGAGATCGGCCCCTACAGGCGGGCGAAAACCGCTCCGCTCTATTGCTGGGATTCGGCGGAACCGCCTTCCTTGGGCTTGAATTGCTTGTCACTGATACGGAATTTATCGCGGCGATCGCCCATCAGGATCCGAAGATCGCGGATGCTCAAGTCGCTTACTTCATGCATGCGGATCAGGAGGGAGGCGCCGACCGGCAACCTGCGGTGGCGAATTTTACTGATAACCGGTGGCGCCACTTCCAGCGCGCGTGACAACGCTGCATCGTTTTTAAGGTGCAGCTTTTCAATCAAAGAGTCCAAAAGATTGTTTGGATCGTAGGCAGCTTGATCGGCAAGCCGATTACTGTTTGGGTTGTCTAACTGATTAGTCATAGTATCGAAAATTCCATAATGCTAGGTTTAGGAGAAAGTTACCCAAGGGCTCGCTTTCCAGCCAATTGCGAATTGCAATAGTTGACTAGTTTAAAAAGTTGCTAATTAAACATAGTATATTGTAATGAAGAAGCAAAGAAACAGGTCAAGAAACCGGTAGCCGAACGATTAGAAGAGGTTAGCCGCGTTTTAATAAGATTCTGATAATTTATAGTACCGGCTTGAATATTAACCAAGTCGTGTTGGCTTGTCACTATTGGTTATGACGGTTTAACAACGAATTCTCTACTTTTTGGTTACAAAAATTCAATATGATTTTAGGTGCGCTTGTGAACTATCGTTTGAGAATTCACAATTTTTACCATCAATTGCGGCGATGCGGCAATTTGTAGTTACTTAGTTCGCGCCAGCCTTCTGGCCCGAGACGACGTAGGGTAGCGATGTTCCGGTCGAATATTTCTGCGGCGTCCGGAAATGCTTCTACCGCTGAATCTATACTGCTTTCGCGGAGCAGGTGCAAAATTGGGTAAGGCGAGCGATTGGTAAAGTTTTCAATATCGTCGGGCGCGCTGCCGGCGAACTGGTAGTCAGGATGAAAACTGGCGATCTGGATTTCACCGGCCAGGTCGAGCTCATCGATGGCGGCGTCGGCTATCCCGAGGAAATCGTTATAGTCGAGGAAATCCGCGAGCACATGCGGGTGGATCAACAGGGTGGTGTCGATATCTGCCGGTTTTGACTGATGCAGCAATAATAGCTCGGCAGTGAGATCCCGGCATAACTCGTCAGGCGTGGCCGCGCGGCTGACTGCATAGCGAATCTGATTTTTGACATGGACCGCTTTGGCGAAGGGACACAGGTTCAAACCGATTACTGCGCGTTCTAGCCAGGCCTGCGTGATGGCGATGACGTCTTCATCGGCATGATGATTCAGGGACGTGTTCATTGGATTTCAGACGCCGCCGATAATGGCGGCATGATGGAAGAATGCCGTTATTGTCAGAGTTTTTGGGCCGATCCGCAATGGCTGCAAGATCAGCGGCGCAGCCGCCCGCTGCGCCTGGCGGCCGGATCGGCTATCCTGTCACCCCTTCAGCGTGACAATTCATAATGGACAAACGGTAAAGACATGGCCCTTAAGGCAACAATATACAAAGCGGATGTACAGATCGCCGATATGGATCGGCATTATTACCAGGATCACTCGCTTACCATCGCCCGCCATCCTTCGGAAACCGATGAGAGGATGATGGTGCGCCTACTGGCTTTTGTACGGCATGCGCATGCAGCGCTTTCATTTGCAAAAGGGTTGAGCGATGTCGATGAGCCGGACTTGTGGCAAAAGGATTTGACTGGTGCGATTGAACTCTGGATCGATGTCGGGCAGCCGGATGACAAGCGGATTCTCAAAGCCTGCGGCCGCGCGGCGCAAGTCATTGTGTATAGCTACAGCAGCACAAGCGCGATCTGGTGGGGGCAGGTTGGAAGCAGGGTTGAACGCGCCAGGAATCTGACGGTGTTAAATATTCCGAGTGGCGCCAGTCTCGCCCTGGCTGCGCTGGCTAAACGCAGCATGCAGCTTCAATGTACGGTGCAGGATGGCCAGATCTGGGTGAGCGGCGATGACCAGACCGTGCAACTGGATTTTGAAACGCTGAAGGCGCCGGCGCAAATCCTGCGTTAAGCGATTCCGCATAATCAATCATGCGCTAACATTTACGGCGCGCGGAAATTTACATGCGATCGGTCCGCTCTGCTCAGAGCCGCCGCGCGTTACGACTTTGGAAAATGGCTTGAACGCCTAATGCGAAATGGCTTGGTCAAGTCGTATTAGGATCATTGCCTTCAAAAAATTATTATTGAAAATCCGCTCTTGCTGAATCGATAAACGTCTTTAAAAACGGAACTATTCTTCCAGTCCTGTTACTCATTCTCCATTGCTGGAACAAATCTTTCCTGAATTTCTCGACTGTGCGTTCTCGTTGCTTGAAATTATTTGCTTCCGCGAATCGTACATGAACTTCTAGTCGAAAAAACTGCTAATCAGCGATTCCTGCTCATCAATAATCTTTGGCAGATCTCACGCATGCGACGGGCGCAATCGAACGATGGTTCGTGATGGGGTTTGTACGCTCGCAAATAACCGGAAGAGTACTTCCAGCTCTTTTTACGAACTCATATAAAGGTAAGCAAAGCATGGATCGCACCACTGTCAAGAAAGATAGCCAGTCGGAACTGTATAAAAGTCCCTTCTTGTGGCATGAAGTTCCTCAAAAAAGCCAGCCTGAGCAACGTATGCATAACGACTTGGCCAATCAATCGGGTAGCGCTGGCCCGGCACGAATTCCCTCACCGTTAAACCTAACGCCGCTGACTCTGTCGCCACGTGAGCCGAAGCTGCTGCAGCGAGCAAAGACCACGAACGGACTGGCAGTTGCCGGGCCGGCGGAGGTCGTTCCGGATGTGAGCCCGACGCCTCGGATGCGGGCAGCCGCGCCTGGAACGGGATCAGCCTGGCAAAAAAATGCGCCGCAGGGTCTGCGTGCTGATGTTCTCGAGTATTCCCCTTTGCGCCAGGGGCGTATTACGCGTGAGGAGAAACCGGTAACCGATCTGCCGCGAATGAATTTGGATAGCCCGAAAGGCAATGAATCATCAATTAGTCCTCGCAGTCCTCGCATTCTCAGCCCGCGTTCCTTGCCGGCGTCGATCCCTGAGCCTGCGTCTATACAGAAAGCAGTTACGGCATCCAGTTCAAAAATAAAGAACTGCCGGGTTGTGAACATGCTGCCGGAAGTCGCTGCCGAGCTTGCCAATCAACTGATCCTATCGGAATATGACGCCGCCACCGATAAAGACGCCAGGAAATTCAAGATCGACCATGCTCTGATTAACGCTGTCGGAAGACATGATAAATATATCCGGATTCCGGATGGCGATCCTGTCAGCGTGCATGGAATGATGGCTGCATATATCCGTGCGCAATTTAATGACTCACCGATAAAAGACGCGATTGAAAATGTCCTTGTAAAATTGTTTGAACGATATGGCGCGAAGCCGCAGAAACTGAAAACAATTCAAGGCAAGGCCGACGACCCCAATGGGCAGACCAGTAGTCCGGACGCCGAACTTCTGAAGCCTTACACGACTCCGCTGCTGGAATGCATCTTTGGTACGAAAAACAATTGGCAGCACTCGCCATTCCCTCGGAAAGCGATCGATGCGCTCGTGAAAATTGACCTCGCGCTCGTCAGGCTATGCCTTCAGGATCAGGATGCGCAACTCGATGTGATTAACCAGGTCAGGACCAGGATGCTGGTGCAGTTCGTGGTCACGCGCACGCTGGGTGCGCTGGTCAATGAAGCACCGATTCCTTATAAGGAAGAATCACCGGAATATGTCCGGTTTGCCCAGGTTAGACTTACCTTTTCGACTCACATAAACAAGAACCTCAATTACGAACTGTCAGCTTTCCTGACTAGTCTGATCAACTATTCGAACGGTATGTTGACCCGAGCAGAGAGGCAAGACCTGTTTCGAAGGGTGCCAAACGAAGTTCGGCAGGCTGCAGTGCAGAAAAAAGTACAAACGATGACGACCAGTTCCGGAGCGAAAAGCCGATTTATTTTTACCTCGGCCAAACCCGTCAGTCCAGCCAGCCAACTGCGAGGTTTTAAGGAATGGCTGGAAATTAATAGCCTTCCGGACGCACTGGAAAATTTGTTAATCGAAGAAATTGAAAAGACGAGGACCGCAAAGCCCGACTTTGATATTCTGCAGGCTGTTTGCCTTAGAGCGGTATTCCGGCATCAACGAGAGCATGACCTTACGGCCGATGAGCGGAAAATTTTCTTAACACTCATGGACCGGCTCGCGGGTCCGGCATACTTCCCTAATATGAAGCATGACAAATTGGCTTCACAATCAACTTCATCAAGCGGTGATGAAAGTAACCTGGTGGATATCACCGACCACAAGGCAGCCGTTATTTAAATGAGTGCGTGAACAACTGCGGACGGGCCACGCAGCGCATGCGCTGCGTTACCTGCTCCGCGCCGACCGCACCGCACGCCCGAGGTCTATCACCGACATCGCATAAAAAAAGCTGCGGTTATATTGCGTGATCGCGAAAAAATTATTCGCACCCAGCCAGTAATCGGTCGGCTCCCCGCCGTTCTGTAAATCGACCAAGCCGAATAGCATGTCGGCCGGCGGTTCGGCGCCCGGCGCAACGCCCGCAGCCCTCATTTCATCCACCGTGAATTTTGCTTCCAGCCCTTGGCCTATGAACATTTCCCAGCCGGCGCCGGCGTCCGGCGAAACGGTTGCCGGGAATACCAGCGGTTCGCCGCTCTTCCAGCCATGCTGGACCAGAAAGTTGGCGATGCTGCCGATCGCATCGACCGGCGAGTTGCGCAGGTCAATCCTGCCGTCGCCATTAAAATCGACTGCGTACTTCCGTATGCTACCCGGCATGAATTGCGGCCAGCCGATTGCGCCCGCGTAAGACCCGAGCAACGTGAACGGATCAACGCCCGATTCGCGCGCAAACAGCAGGACATTCTCGAGTTCGCCGCGAAAATAAGTCATCCGCGCCTGCCGGGTCGGCGTATCGGGATAGGCGAATGCCAGCGTGGTCACCGCATCCATCACCCTGAAATTGCCGGTGTTGCGGCCGTAGATCGTCTCGACGCCGAGAATGCCAACGATGATTTCAGCCGGCACGCCGTATTGCGCTTCTGCGCGGGCCAGGCTATCCGCATGCTCATCCCAGAACGCGACGCCGCCATTGATGCGTACCGGTTCGACAAAGCGTGCCCGGTATGCGCGCCAGTTTTTCGGCCGGCCCGGGGGAGCCGGTTTCATTAACTGGATCGCGGTTTCGACATAGCGTACTTTTCCAAACAGCGCCTCGAGCGCGGCCGGTTCGAAGCCGTGGGTGGCGACCATCCGGTCAATGAATTCCCGGACTTCGCGCCATTGTCCGAAATTGGCGAACTCGCTCCCGTTATCCGTTGTGGCGGCAGCCTTGCGCACCTTGGCGCCCGGCTTGCCGGCCGGTTCGGTGGCGCAGGCGCCAAGACTCATTGCCAGGGATACGCCGGCCAGGGAGAACTTGACGGCATTTTTGTAGAGCCGGAAATTTTTCATCGCGATTGAGCCAAAAAGGTTTTAAGTTGTTTGAGAACGGCGGCCGCAGGTTTTTTGCGCGCCGTATCGCCAGCATCCGGCGGACCGTAGCGCAGGGATTCATATAATTCAAGGAATCGCGCCGCCGCCGCGATCTGGCGCGGCGAAAGCGGCAGCGCCGCTTCGCGCAGGCGGATGCCGTAAGCGCGCGGCCCTTCATACGGTTCGCGCGCGCAGCCACGTTGCGCAAGCTGCCGGCATAGGGAAAAGTAAAGCGCATCGACCGGGTCCGGTTTCTGCCGGTTCCTGATCAGCGGGAGGGCGACCAGCGCCGTAACCACCGCGCCAAGGCCAAACATCAGCGCTGTCAGGGTGCTCCAGTCCGCATCATCGAATCCCAGCGATTGCATGAAACTTTTTTGACGGGCCGGCGTGTAATCGAGCACCCACTGATTCCAGGTGTTATTGACCGCATCCCAGTTCTGACGAGCGCCTTGTAATCTGGCAAACCATGAATTGTCGCCGGCGTTCATTGTCACCAAGCCGCCTAGCAGGGTAGGTGGAATGATGCTGCTCAGGTTTCTTTCGATCCGGTCCGGCGCGATTGCCGCAGTCGGATCGACCCGTACCCAGCCTCGCCGCGGCAGCCACACTTCGGCCCATGCATGCGCATCCGATTGACGAATCGTCACATAGCCATCCACCGTATTCAGTTCTCCCCCCTGGTACCCGGTAACGACGCGCGCTGGAATACCGGCCGCGCGCATCACGAACACGAAGGCCCCCGCATAGTGCTCGCAAAATCCGGCGCGTGTCGAGAATAGAAATTCATCGACCGCATTGCGCCCGAGTGTGGGAGGGGACAGGGTGTAACTGAATTCCTGGTCACGGAATAATTGCAGGACCGCATTGACCATGTCCGTGTCGTTAGCCGAGTTGCGGCGCAGTCGCGCGGCTAGCTGATGGGTCCCGGGGTTATAGCCGGGCGGCAGCTGGGTCCAGATGCGAAGCGCCTCGGGGGATTCATCGGGCTGCAGGACGAAATTCACATTTGACGCCGCCGCATAGCGTATGCGCTGGGTCACTGGCTGCCTCGCCAGGATTTGGTGATCTGCCGTAATGCGTGACGGCGTGTCCCCTATCAGCGGCGCTGCCTGCGGCAACTCGAGCGCAAAGATCGAGCGCCGCCCGTTCGGCTCCAGCGTCACCTGATACCGTACCGGCGCACTGAGCGGCTTGATCGTGCGCGAGGCGGCAACGGTTGCGGCAGCGGGCAACGGCGTCCAGGTGCGGCCGTCGAAGTTGCCTAACACCGGGCCACGCCAGTACCACCGCGACTTCGGCGGCGCCGGATCGAGAAAGAGAACGCGGAACGCAATTTCACCCGATAGAACCAGACTGGATATGCTGCCCGGCGCCATGTCGTCGGACAATCCGCTGCGGGCCGCCTGGGCATCTCCCGGCAGTCCCCATAGAGGCCCCGGTATCCTCGGAAACAATACGAACATCACGAGCGTGAGCGGCGCGGCCAGCGCGAAAATCTGCGCGCCAAGTGCAACACGTTGCTTCAGCGGCGGACTGGCGCCGGTATATTGAAATGATAGTTGCGAAGTGAGCAGCGAGATGACCGCCGCGATCATCAGTAGGGCGGTGAATATTGTCTGTGAATAAAAAAAGTTGGTGAGAATAAGGAAGTGGCAGAGGAAGACCACTACGAACAAATCCCGTTTCGCGCGCATTTCGAGCAGCTTGAAAGCGAGCAGCAGAACCAGCATGGCAACCCCTGATTCGCGTCCTAAAAATGTCTTGTAGGTCGCATATACGCCGATCATGGCGAACAGGGCAATCGGCAACAGAAGCCAGCGCGGCGGCATCCGGTTGCCGCGAAAGGTAATCCAGCTGCGCCAGCCAAGCAGCGCAACGCAAACCGATGTGACCCACCACGGGAGATTGACAAAGTGCGGCGTCATGACCAGCGCGCAGGCCGCCAGCAGCAGGAGCGTGTCGGCTTTGTCGCGCGACATCGGCCGCCGGCGTCCGGCGCCGGGGAAAATAAAGCCCGCCAAGTCCGGCAGGTTCATGATGCGCTCCCGTACAAGGCCAGTGCACGCAGGCATGCTTCCTGATGCGCAGGACCGATCGCCGGCTGGTAACGCACATCGTCCAACGCAAAGCCATATGGCAGGCCGAGCGCTTCGGCCTCGATCACCCAGCGCGCCATGCACGAAAGCCTGGCCTCGAGTCCCATCGAGGCCGGCAGTCGGGACAAATCAAGCCGCAGCTCGCTGGCGGAGCCGCCCTCGAAATGCTTGCTGACCAGTGCCCCTTCCGACTCCGTGCCGAGGCGTGCGATCTGGCGCCATGCCAGGCGTCGCATCGAGTCCCCGGCCTGGTATGCGCGGATACCGGCGAAATCGTCCTGGCCGGCGTGCCCGGTGCCATCTTCAGCGGCTGATTCAGCAATCGGCAGCGGCGGCGCGTTCGGCTCCGGCCGCGGATAGACCAGCACCCTGGTATCCGGTTGCCAGTAACTCCATGCGCGCAGCAGGCCGAGCGGAAAGCCGGTGTGCAGCCGGACCCGCGGGGCCGTCAGCCAGCCGCGTTCGCGCGCCGGCGTACTGAGCAGCACGGTATAGGTGGCATGCCGCGTGATATCGACCGGCCGCGCCACCTCGGGCAATCCGGTCCCGGTGAATCCGATCCAGATCGCGTAGCGATCATGATTGCGGCGGTTGATCAAGTGCAGTTCGAACTGGGCATCGTCGCCGGCGAATACCGCGGGCGCGCGTCCGGGGGCCAGGTGCAGGTGGGCCAGGTTGCGAAATGTCAGGTGCATGTCGATGATTGCACATGAGGCCAGCAGGAAGGTGAGTGCAAAACCCATGCTCAGGTTGTAATTGACCGCGCCGATGAACAGCACCACCAGCATTACGCCAAAGCCGATTCCGGGTTTGGCCGGCAGGATGAAAACCCGGCGCTGGTTTAGGAATACTTCACCCGGTTCGACGCCCTTGAGCCGAAACAGCCACTTGTCGGCCGCCCGGTGGAATTGCTGGTTTAGCGCGCGCAGCATGGGTCCGCACTCAGACGCCGACTGACTTCACAAGCTGCAAAACCAGGTCGCGGCTCGACTGGGCCGTGCCGCCGGTCGACTTGAGCGGCCGCAGCCGATGCGCCGTCACCGGAACCATGACCGCTTGCACATCCTCGGGAATCACATGATTGCGTCCTTCCAGCGCCGCCCATGCGCGCGCCGCCTGCAACAGCGCGATCGCCGCCCGCGGACTCAAGCCTTCCGCAAACAGGCCGCTCTGGCGCGAGGCCTGGACCAGTGCCTGCACATAATCGATCAGTGCCGGCGAGGTGTGCACCTGGCGCAGCTCGGCCCGGGCGGCACTGAGTTCGGACGGGTCCATCGCGGTGCCCAGGTTTTTGAGCATGGTACGGCGGTCTTCTCCCATTAACAGGGCGCGTTCGGCGGCAGCATCGGGATAGCCGAGCGAAAGGCACATCAGGAACCGGTCAAGTTGCGATTCCGGCAATTGGAAGGTGCCAATCTGGTGCGTCGGGTTCTGGGTTGCGATAACGAAAAAAGGCTCTGGCAAATCACGTGTCACACCGTCCGCCGAGACTTGCCGCTCTTCCATCGCCTCGAGCAGCGCCGACTGAGTCTTGGGCGTGGCCCGATTGATTTCATCGGCCAGCAGAACCTGGGTAAATACCGGGCCGGGATGAAATGCGAAGCCCTGCTTCTCGCGGTCGAAGATGGAAATGCCGATGACGTCCGCCGGCAGCAAATCGCTGGTGAACTGGACGCGGTTGAACTTCAGACCCAATGAAATTGCCAGCGCGTGCGCGAGCGTGGTCTTCCCCACGCCGGGAACATCCTCTATCAGTAAATGCCCGCCCGCCAGCAGGCAGACCAGCGATTGACGAATTTGCAAGTCCTTGCCGACGACGATCTGGCCTACCTGTCTTGCTACAGCGTGGACTTTCGAGAACATGGTTTTTTTCCTGGCCTGCAATGGAGAGTGGCTAAATGATGGGAAATAACGGGAAGAAGGTCGGGTATTTTGAACCACTATTGGCCGACCGCAAAGAACAACAGTTCAATGGTGTAAGCAAAATGTCATCCAGGCCGCAATTTTTCGCTAAACTACGGATTCTATTCGAGAACGCCTGCGATGTGCTCCCAATTATGACAACAGCGATTTTTTCCCATCCGGATTGCAAGCGACATGAAATGGGAAGCTGGCATCCCGAGTGTCCCGAACGCCTGGAAGCTATAGAAGATCAGTTGATTGCCGGCCGCGTCGACAGTTGCATCGAACATCGCGAGGCGCCGGCCGCCGCTATCCAAGACATTGCCCGCATACATGATGCGGCTGCGATCGCCATGGTACGGGATCACATACCATCGCCGGCACCGCAGGGTCAGAACAGTTCTTCATGTACCCCGGCGCACGCCGGTTACTATCCAATCGATGCCGATACCATCCTGAATGAATACAGCTGGAAAGCCGCACTGCGCGCTGCCGGCGCCGCAGTGGCGGCGACCGATGCGGTGATCGCGGGCGAAATCGATAATGCGTTTTGCGCGATCAGACCTCCCGGCCACCATGCCCGGCCATCCGGCGCCATGGGGTTTTGCCTGTTCAATAACGTTGCAATCGCCGCGCGGCACGCGCTCGATGTGCATGGCTTGCAGCGCGTCGCGATAATTGATTTCGACGTACATCACGGTAACGGGACTGAAGAAGCGTTTGCCGACGATCCACGAGTATTGATGGTCAGTTTTTTCCAGCACCCATTTTATCCATACAGCGGCGCCGACAGCACCTCTCGCCGGCATGAGAATATGGTCAACGTTCCGGTGCCGGCCTATACCGGCGGCGCGGCGGTACGCGAGCTGGTGCGGGACAAGTGGATGCCGGCCCTGCATGCGCATCGTCCGGAAATGATTTTCATCTCGGCCGGTTTCGATGCGCACAGGGAAGACGACCTCGGACAAATGGGCCTGGTTGAAGCGGATTATGCATGGATCACGGCGCAAATCATGGTGGTGGCAGAGCAGTACTCCAAAGGGCGGATCGTCAGTTGTCTGGAGGGGGGGTATAACCTGTCCGCGCTGGGGCGCAGCGTGCTCGCCCATCTCAAGGTACTGGCGGGACTCGATTAACACTAGCAGGGACAGCGCATCATGAATCAGTTTGATATCGGACTCGACAGAAACCAGGCAAATTACACGCCTCTTACCCCAATCAGCTTCATCGAACGCGCGGCCAGCGTCTATCCGCAGAGGCTGGCGGTGATCCATGGCCGCCTGCGCCTTAATTGGGCTCAGGCTTATGAGCGCGCCCGCCGGCTGGCCTCGGCGCTGGTCCGGCATGGGATAGGCGCAGGCGATACGGTGGCCGTGATGTTGCCCAACACGCCGCCGATGATCGACGCCCATTTCGGCGTGCCCATGACCGGCGCGGTATTGAATACGCTGAATACGCGGCTGGACGCGGACTCGATTGCTTTCATGCTCGAACACGGCAAGGCCCGGCTGGTCATTGTCGACCGCGAGTTTTCATCCGTAATGCGGGCCGCGCTCGATAAGATCGCTGCGCAAATTACCGTGGTCGATGTAGACGATCCAGAATATGACGGACCCGGCGAACGGTGCGGCGCCATTGAATATGAAGCCTTCATTATGCAAGGCAATCCGGAATTCGCGTGGCAAAACCCGGCAGATGAATGGAATGCAATCGGGCTTAACTATACATCCGGCACAACCGGCAATCCGAAAGGCGTGGTGGTGCATCATCGCGGCGCTTATCTGAATGCCGTATCGAATGTGCTGGTATGGTCAATGCCGCATCATCCGGTGTACTTATGGACGCTTCCCATGTTCCATTGCAATGGCTGGTGTTTTCCATGGACCGTGGCCGCGCAGGCCGGCGTCAACGTTTGCTTGCGGCGCGTGGAAGCCGCCGCCATCTGGAATGCAATCCGCGATCATAAGGTGTCGCATTATTGCGGTGCACCGATCGTGCAGTCGCTGATCCTGCATGCGCCGCCCGAATTGCGCGGCGGGATTACGCACAAGGTGGCGGCCATGGTGGCGGGCGCGGCGCCGCCGGCTTCCATGATCGAGGGCATGGAACAGATAGGCTTCGACCTGACGCATGTGTATGGCTTGACTGAAGTGTATGGCCCGGCGGTGGTATGCGAAAAGCAGGACGAGTGGGACGCGGTCGATATCGGCGAACGGGCACGGCTCAATGCACGGCAAGGTGTGCGCTACACGCTGCAGGAAGCGGTTACGGTTCTGGACCCGCAGACCATGGAACAGGTGCCGGCCGACGGCGAAACCATCGGCGAGATCATGTTCAGAGGTAACATCACCATGAAGGGTTATCTCAAGAACGAAGCCGCGACGCAGGAGGCATTCGCAGGCGGATGGTTCCATTCCGGCGATCTCGGTGTGCTGCATCCCGACGGCTATATAAAAATCAAGGATCGCAGCAAGGACATCATCATTTCGGGCGGTGAAAACATATCGAGCATCGAGGTGGAGGATGTGTTGTACCGGCATCCGGCCGTGTTGGCGGCAGCCGTGGTGGCGATGCCCAGCGAGAAATGGGGTGAGACGCCTTGTGCATTTGTCGAGTTGAAGCCCGGTGCAGTGCTGACCGGCCAGGAGATGATTGCGCATTGCAAGAAGCACCTGGCCGGATTCAAGGTGCCGCGCGCGGTCGTGTTCGATGAATTGCCGAAAACGTCCACCGGCAAGATTCAAAAGTTTGAACTGCGTGCGCGAGCGGGATCAGTGTCGGCAATCGATGTCTGATCGATATCCATTAACACATTAATGCGCAGCGTCCGGTATTGGCCGGAAGAGCGGGTATAGCCGCACGGCGCACCGGCTGTGCCGCAACAACGCGCTTAGGATATTGAAGCGTCGGCACAGCGAGTAAAATACGCTCTTGATTCCCGATTAAGTGACAAATGTCTATTCAATGGTTCCCCGGTCACATGAACGCCGCCCGCAAAAAAGCGGCGGAAGCCATGGAAAAGACCGATATGGTGATCGAAGTGCTCGATGCCCGTGTCCCGCAAGCAAGTTGCAATCCGATGATCGAGCAATTACGGGTGTTCCGCCAACGCCCATGCCTGAAAATTCTTAACAAGAGCGACCTGGCTGACCCGACCGCGACCCAGGCCTGGCTTGAGTTTTACAATCGGCAAAAAGATGTGCACGCAGTTGCCTTGAGTTGCAAGAAGCCATCCGATGTTGCAAAAATTCCCGGCCTTGCCCTGAAGATCGCACCGCATCGCGGCACGCCCCTGAAGCCGCTGCGCATCATGATCATGGGCATTCCGAATGTCGGCAAATCGACCCTGATGAATGCCTTGCTTAAAAAGCGTGTGGCCAAGGTCGGCGATGAACCGGCGGTCACCAAGACGCAACAGCGCTTATATCTCGGCAATAACATGGTCTTGATCGATACGCCGGGCATGCTGTGGCCGAAGATCGAGCATCCGAGTGATGGCCTGATGCTGGCGGCAAGTCACGCGATCGGCAGCAATGCCTTGATTGAAGAAGAGGTGGCGACCTTTCTCGCCGACCAGTTGCTGGTGCGTTATCCGAAATTGCTGACGGCACGCTATGGATTTGCCACCGCGGGCATCGATGGCGTCAGTGTGATCGAAGGCGTGGCGCTGCGCCGGGGTTTTCGCCTGAAAGGCGGTGAAGCGGATCTTGAAAAAGCGGCTCACACTTTACTGCAGGACTATCGCAGCGGCGCGTTGGGCCGCATTTCGCTTGAAACGCCGGACAGCCGGATTGCCCTGCTGGCGACCTATAAGCCGGAGCCTCGGCTAGGCGAATCGCAGCCGGTCGAATCGGAAGACGACTAACATCCGAAGGAACATCATTAACGCTCCCATCGCTCCCATCACTCCCGCCGCGCCCTTTATCTTGTTGTCCCGCGCCGGCGGCGTCGTGACGCTTACGCTCAATCGCGGCGACCAGTTCAACCCGCTGTCGCATGAAATGATGACCGCATTGCAGGCAGAACTTGATAGTCTGGCGAAGGATGACAGTACGCGGGTCGTCGTACTGGCCGCGGCTGGAAAGGCGTTCTGCGCCGGCCATGACTTGAAACAGATGCGCGCCGCACCGTCGGCCGGGTATTATCAATCCCTGTTCGACCAGTGCAGCAGGATGATGATGACGATTCAAAAGCTGCCGCAGCCGGTGATCGCCCGCGTGCATGGCATTGCGACTGCGGCAGGCTGCCAGTTGGTGGCGATGTGCGACCTTGCTGTTGCGGCCAGCGACGCCCGGTTTGCGGTTTCCGGCGTGAACTTTGGGCTGTTTTGCTCTACGCCCGCGGTTGCCTTGTCGCGCAATATGTCGCGCAAGCAGGCGATGGAAATGCTGCTGACCGGCGAGTTTATCGATGCCGTAACCGCAAAAGAACGTGGCTTGATCAACCGCGTAGTGCCATCCGGACAACTGGACAGCGAGATCGCCAGGCTGACCGGCAGTATTTGCGGGAAGCCGGCTGTCGCGGTGGCGATGGGCAAGCAGCTTTTCTACCGGCAGCTGGAGATGGGGACTGCTGCCGCATACCAGCTGGCGGGTCAGACCATGGCGTGCAATATGATGGATGAAACTGCGCTGGACGGCGTACAGGCGTTCGTCGACAAAAGAGAGCCGGCCTGGAAAAAAGGCTAACTTTCGTGATTTCAGCAACAATACCCGCGCGCGGCGCGGTTTTTTTTTGGCTGTTCGATTATTTTCTTTGTTAAAAGGGAACACTTTAGCTCGAAGAGCGCACTCATTATGGTGTTAGTTCGATCTTTATCTGCAAGGAATTCCAAGAATACGCTTGATAGTGTGTTCCTTGCCATATGAAGCTTAGGATAGGCGGATAAAAATCATCAGGCAGGGGAAATGGATCCAACCATTGCTCGGATGCGACGTCAGCCGAGCCGGCCTGCGCATGAAATCAGCGGCCCGGCAACCAGGACGCTGCGCGTGGACGAAAGCGCCGCGAATCAGCGCGGCCGTTTGACCAGGAAAATTGTAGCAGGAAACAGCTCGGACTCACCGGCCCTGCAACGAGACGTCGAGAACGGCGTCCGCCTCACCGTCGCATTAAAGCCTTCCCATCGCGCCATTGCCGGCGCTGACGACCTCAGGATCAGGGCCGAACAAGAAATCTTTTTTGCGGCGGCCTTATCATATATACACGAAAAAAGTGACGTTCATAGCGCCTCGGGCAGGATAACCTGGGATCGACATGACGACAATACCGTTCATGCGAATTTCAAATGCGGTATCGCGGAAAAAGTACAAGCGAAATTCGATGAAGCATCGCGGGCGATTTGGGGACTTTTGAGTGGGTCGACACCTCCGGGTGTTGCACTGCGACCAAATGGAGCGCAGACAGGTGCAGCCCTTAATGTCATAACAGATACGATGGAACCGGACGGCGATACAAACGCGATGGCGGTTCCGTTGGCTGTTCCATTGATTATCGTTGGTCAGCTTACTTCGATCGCGGACTGGTTCGACTTGGGAGCGAACAAAGACAAGGCGTTCCGCAATCTCCTCGAACATCAGGCAGGTGCCTCCAAATACTTTTATCATTCCGATACTGCCAGTCTGGCGGATGCCAATTCGTATCTCGTATTCATGGAGAACGCGAAGCAGATACCGAAGTTGTGCGCCAATGCGAGAATGGCGATGGAAAGTGGCGGACTAGCCCTGGCCCGCGACACTTTTATTGCGGTGCCAAGCGGGATCGTCAGCGCGGTCGCCTCCCTCGAGCGTGCGCTGCGCACCGTTACCACAACGATCGGCGCCTGGTTTGGCATGGTGACGGGCGCCGCGAGCATCGTCAGCGGCGGCATCGATGCAGCGCAGGGCGTGACTGAATATGGCGTGGCCAAGGCGACGATCGACGCGTCGGTCGCAAAGCGGTCAGTGGTCCAGGCTCGGGTTGACGAGGATGTCGCGGAACGCGGCGGCGAAGCAAGCGACTTGTTGACTACTATTAATTTCACTTACCAATTGCATCAGACCCGAGCCGAGAAAAAGACAGAAGTCGCCGCCAAAGTTGCTGCAAGTAAAATATTTAAAGGTAGTCTTGCCGCCGCCGTTGGGGCTGCCTTCCTCGGGGTTGCCATCGCCACTGCGGCGGGAGTCGCGCTCGCTTACCTTGGCGTACCACTGCTCATTCTTTCCTTGGCGATCACCGTCGTGTTTGCGGTCGGTGCCGGAATCAAGGCCGGCCTTGACCGGAAAGAAGAGAAGGCTTCGGCAAAGCGGCAGTGTATAGCCCGCGATATCATTCAAAAGCATACCCGGCAAGAGCTACTGGCTAAGTACAAGGGCTGTTTGGAATAAGTCCTGGCAGTAGCGCGTGGCGACGGCTCAGCCGGATCGGGCCCAGGAATTGCAGCCCCGCAGTACAGGAAAGTGCACCTTGCGACCAATGAATATCTCGCCCTGCATTTTACGGCCCTCGCGCTGTCCGATATGTTATTCGGAGTTCCGGAAGGGGAGGAAAGCCTGGGCCAGTACGGTCCCCGAGTGCGCGACTGCCTGCTTCGCGGCGTTGG
>JAQGMO010000344.1 GCA_028292315.1 Herminiimonas sp.
GGCAGGCCTATCACGCGCGACTCGGGAATCGCCAGCGCCACCAGTTGCGCCACGCTTGCGCCGGTCGCGATCACCAGTTTGCCGGCGCCCGCGCGCAGCGCAGCGGACGCCGCCAGGATTACCGCGCCGGGCATCTGACGCGAGCCGCCGATTACCAGGATATGACCACGCTGTTCCTTGTCGCCGTCAGAGTCGGGCAGCGGCAACGGCCAGTTGCGTAATGCTTCCACGTTCAGGTTTGAAATGGCATTGCCGCGGGATTGATCGTTCATGATGGATATCTCAGGTCAGGGTTTCGGGGCGGCGGGCACATCGGGTTCTGAAGTGACCGGCGCACCGGCTTCCTGCAGCGGCGCCACAAAATTGAGGAGGCGCGGCACCAGCTTGCCATTCTTTCCGCGCGCCGGATCGAACCCATACGAGGTCACCGAGCAATTGGGTACGTCACCGGAGCGGTCCGCCTCCAGGATCTGCTTTTCATCCATTCGTTCCAGCAGATAGCGGAAACAATTGACTGTCACCTGGTGCGCAACGATCAGGACGTTTTCGCCGCAGTACTCGCGGATCATCATATCGAGTACGCTGCGCAGGCGCAGGATCACATCGCACCAGCTTTCGCCGCCGGGCGGACGGAAATAAAACTTGCCGACGTGATTGCGCTGTTCCGCAAGCTCGGGGAATTTCTGGGTGATGCCAAATCGGGTCAGGCGATCGAGAATGCCGAATTCCTTTTCACGCAGCCGCTCGTCCGCAACGTAAGTGACGTCATCGCGATCGATATCCGCGCCCGCCAGGATGCCGTCCGCAGTCGCGCGCGCCCTGGCGTAAGGGGAGAACAAAACCACCGACGGCCGCTGCGCCGGCGGCATCGCCCCGAACCAGCTTCCAAGGACATATGCCTGCTCCTCGCCTAACGGCGATAGAGGCACATCGACATCGCGGATCGCGATATCGATCAGCGGCAGGCCAGCCGCCTCCGCCTTATCACGAGCCAGGTTACCGGCGCTTTGCCCATGGCGCACGATCCATATGTTCTGGGGCCATTTCTGACGTGACTGATTTTCCATCCCATGCTTTCTTCTATTTGATTTTCAGCCTGATCTTTAGGAGCCTGCCCGGGTCCCAGGTTTCGGACTAATGAATGACAGTAACGCGCGTGCAAAGTTTCGGTTGCCGGTTCAGGTTCTATTAACTCACCGCATGCTTCCACGCCTCCCCCAGGCTCTTCATCTTTTCCTACAGCGCATTCAGAGACTGTCCTATGGCAGGTTGGCAACTCCACTGCTAATCTGCGTTACGTAGGCATAATCGTTATGTCCTCCCAGCAAATAAAGGAGAAAATCATGAACTTTCTAATCTGGATAGTGGTAGGTGGTGTACTCGGGTGGCTCGCCAGTCTGGTTATGCGAACCGATGCACAGCAAGGCATGCTCCTCAATATAGTTGTCGGCATAATCGGCGCGCTTTTAGGCGGATGGCTGCTTGCGCCGCTGTTTGGAACCGGAACCATCAATCAAAATGACTTCAGCATGTCGTCATTGCTCGTATCTTTCCTTGGCGCCGTAATCCTGCTTGCCGTCGTCAACCTGTTTCGGCGTGGTCACGTACGTTAAGCCGGCAGCACAATCGACAGTTTAGTCAGAAGTTCAGGTTTCAATAGCTGATTCATTTCACGCCCTGCCGGCAATGACCGGCAGGGCTCACCGACTTCCGGACCTGCGTCCGGTTCATTCTTCAACCGATTAAATGGGATCTATCATGGCCACAACAAGAAAATCTGCCGCGAGCGCGAATGATGCAATCGCGATTCTTACCGCCGATCATAAAAAGGTGAAGAAGCTTTTCAAGGATTTCGAAAAAATCAAGGAAGATGGCGAGGCCGCGGATAAGGAAGCCATTGTTCAGGAAATCTGCGCCGAATTGACCGTGCATGCCGAGGCGGAGGAAGAAATATTTTATCCCGCGGCACGCGAGGCGATCGAGGAACAGGATCTTTTGGATGAAGCTGAAGTCGAGCATGCAAGCGCAAAGGATTTGATTGCGCAGATCGAAGCGATGGATTCTTCCGACCCTTTATATGACGCCAAGGTTACCGTCCTGGGCGAGTATATCGATCATCATGTAGAGGAAGAAGAGAAGGAAATGTTCCCGAAGGTGAAAAAGGCGAAGCTTGACCTTGAAGCACTTGGGGAAGAAATACTGCAGTTCAAAGAGACAAAAGGCGCGGTAGGCATGGATGGCGTGGCCAAGCCCAAAAGCGGCAAATCCTCTTCCGCTCGTATGTAAATCATGGCGCGCCAGTTGCCGCACGGCGGGTTGGCTGGCGCCCGAGATATCCTGACGGCCCGCATTGCGGGCTAATTTTCATTGTGGCCGCCCGCCTTCGGCGGCACGGACCGGTTAAGCGATCGGCAACTCAATGCGGATCGTGGTGCCCTGCCCGGGAATGCCGGCGACCGCCATGGTGCCTTCCATATCATTTACCCGCTCCCGCATCCCGACCAGGCCGGAGCCGGATGACGTCGCTTTGTGCATATCCGCTTTGCCGATACCGCATCCGTTATCATGAACGTTGATGAAGAAAATCCCATTATTGCGGTGCAGTTCCACCTTGACGATACTTGCCTGGGCATGTTGGGCGATATTCATCAGCGATTCCTGGACGATGCGGAAGATTGCCGTGCTGCCCCGGTCATCCAGCACCAGTTCCGGCTCTTGGGCCTTCAATTGACAATCGATGGCATACCGCGCCGAATAGTCTTTCAGCAGCGATCGCAGTGCAAAATACAAACCGCCTTCATCAAGCGCTTTCGGGCGCAGGTTGGTTGCAATCCGGCGCAGCGAATTGATCGATGTTGCGATCAGCTGGTCCATGTGTTTGGCCAACTGCAGCGATGGTACTGTTTCGATGGCCTGCTGCCACAGAAGGGCGACGTCCATGCGCAGGGTTGCCAGCAATTGTCCGAGATCGTCGTGTAGTTCACGCGCCACCCGTCGGCGTTCTTCTTCCCGGATCGCCTGCAATGCGCTCGATAATTGACGTAGTTCAGCATGGGAGCATGCCAGCGCATCGGCAAGCGAGTGATAACGGGCTTCATTTTCACGCGATTTTTTTTCCGCTTGAAGGCATTCTTTGATCCGGGCGCGCAACCTGCGGTTTTCCTCCCGGTTTTTCTCCCTTTCGTGCCGGCGATGCTGTCGCTGCATAAACAGCGCATCGCGGCTGGCCTGCCGGCATGCCAGTTCATCCATGGCGAGGCCGGCAAGTTCGCGCAGGATGGCAAGCTCGGCTTCACTGATCTGGCGAGGCTGCCTGTCGATGACACACACCGTTCCAAGGTGGAAGCCGTCGGACGCCGTAAGCGGCACGGCGGCATAAAAGCGCAAGCCGAATTTACCGGCGACTAGCGGGTTTGCCAGCACCCGGGGATCGCGCCTGGCATCGGTAACGATCCAGGGCGTATTGAACAAAATGCCGGACGCGCATAATCCCGGTTCGCGCTCGATTTCGGCATCTTCAAGGCCGTAATGCGATTTGAAACAGATCCGGTCGACGCCAACCAGGATCACAACCGCGATCGGGACATTCAGCAGGCGTGCGGCAAGACTGGTAATCCTGTCGAACACCGCATCGGGATAGCTGTCCGAAACGTCATACCGAGCAAGCGCATTCGGGCGCTCGCTCTCATTTTTGGGGATTACGCAATGTCGCACTACAACTTCTCGATGAAAATGATCTGGCGGGAATCAAGGAATCACCAGCCTGCATGCGACCTGGCGTTGCCTGGCTTTGAACCTTTACCGTTATTTATTTGTAGCTTATAAGGCCGGTCGCAAACGTGCCCAGGCTCCTGGAGGATTTGATATAACACAAATTTCGCGTGGTTTGAGTCATTTCCTTGCTTGTGCAGATAGCGCCCGGATACCAGTTCCATTTCACTATCGTAGTGTGGTTCGTCTCTTGCAGTATTCCGGGAACCGGCATTGCAACCTAACTGATAAATATCATGAAGCCGATTTCGATCGACAATGTAGTGCACGCTTACCGCTTCTATGCTCCGCTCTATGACCGCCTGTTTGGTGCGGTGCTGGAGCCGGGACGACGCGCAATGACGGAAACAGTCGGCGCCTTGCGGCCGGCAAAATTATTGGAAGTCGGGGTCGGCACCGGACTAACCCTGTCGCGCTATCCGCCGACATCGGTAATTGTCGGAGTCGATGTTTCCACCGAAATGCTCGACATTGCCAGTAGCCGCGCAAAACAATTGAAGGATTACGATATCAGCCTGTTGGCAATGAATGCGGAAGCGATGGACTTTCCTGATGGGTCGTTCGACTGCGTCGTGCTTCCCTATGTATTATCCGTGACGCCGGATCCGCAGCGGCTGGTTCGCGAGATACGCCGCGTATGCCGCAAGGATGGCACCATCCTTATCCTGAACCACTTCAGCGGCAGCCGCTTCTGGTGGTTCATGGAAAGAGCGGTGCGCTCGATGGCGGACCGGATTGGATTCCACTCAGACTTTTGTTACGAGGATCAAATCCTTCGGCACGACTGGAAAGTCGAATCGGTAAAACCGGTCAATTTTCTAGGTTTGTCCAAACTCGTTGTGATTCGTAATGTGTAGTGCCGGAATGGTTTGCGGCCGCCCGTAATCGCATGCCTGCGCTTCTGGGCCTGGCCTCGTCGGCGTACTGACGCCCGCACACCCTATTACCGTGGGCCCAGGGCTTCGGCATGCTGCGATTTATTTTGCAGCCATGCCAGTGCCCCCATCCCGGCCGCGCGTCCGCTTGCAAAACATGCTGTCAGCAAATAGCCGCCGGTCGGTGCTTCCCAGTCCAGCATCTCGCCGGCGCAAAACACGCCCGGCAAGGAGCGGATCATCAGGTTTTCATCCAGCGCTTCAAAAACCACGCCGCCCGCGCTGCTGATCGCTTCGTCGATCGGACGCGTCGCGACCAGTTTCAGCGGCAGGGCCTTGATGGCCGATGCCAGCAGGGCCGGGTCGGCGAAATCCTGTTTCGGCATGAGTTCACGCAGCAATCCCGATTTAACGCCGGCGATGCCGACCCGGCTTTGCAAGTGGCTTGACAGCGAACGCGAACCGCGCGGATGCGCTACTTCGGCATTGACGCGCTGCGGGTGCTTGCCCGGTGCGAGGTCGAGATGCAGTTCAGCTGAGCCGGAGCGGTCAATCTGGTCGCGCAGTATGGACGAAAGGGCATAGATCAGGCTGCCCTCGACCCCGGTCGCGGTGATTAGAAACTCGCCCTGCCGGCTATGCTGTCTTCCCTGCGCGTCGGTGACGCTTGCCCGCACGGATTTCACCGGACAACCGGCGAAGCGGCCGCGAAAGTGTTCACTCCAGCCAGCATCGAAGCCGCAGTTCGCCGGGCGCAGCGCGGCCACCGTAATACCTTGCTGTTCGAACAGCGGCACCCACGCGCCGTCCGATCCAAGCCGGGCCCAGCTGCCTCCGCCAAGCGCCAGCACGACTGCATCGGGGGTAACCTGCTTCTCGCCATCCGGCGTGGCGAAGCGCAAGGGGCGGCCGGCCATGGAATCATTCCAGCCCAGCCAGCGATGCCGCATATGAAACCGTACCCCGGCCCTGCGCAAGCGATGTAGCCAGGCGCGCAATAACGGCGCCGCCTTCATATCGACCGGGAACACCCGGTTCGAGGTTCCGACAAAGGTGGCAATGCCCAGTCCGTGGACCCAGTCGCGCAATGTTAGCGGCCCGAATTCCGCCAGCAGGGGCGCGATGTGCGGGCGGCGTGGACCGTAGCGTGACAGGAAGGTATCCGCCGTTTCGGCATGGGTAATATTCATGCCGCCTTTGCCGGCTAATAAAAATTTACGTCCGACCGAGGGCATGGCATCGTACAGGTCGACTTGTACGCCGGCCGCACTCAATACTTCGGCGGCCATCAGTCCGGCCGGGCCGCCGCCGACCACGGCTACTGCCACGTGGGAGGCCTGGTCGACTGCATCGTTGCTTTCCATTCCGGTTTACTCTTCGGTTGCCGGCAAGCGGATCGTATATTGCCCCGATTTCTCATCACGCACGATTTGTAGCAGCTGATGTTTTTGCGCGTCTTCCACCATTTCGCGAAACGAGCGATAGCCGTAGGCCGATTCAGTAAAACCCGGCTTGCGGCGTTTCATGGTCTGCTTGACCATCGAGCCCCACATTTTTTCTTCTTCGCCACGTGCTTCGACCAATGCCTCAATGGTCTCAACCATGAAATCGAGCGCTTCCTGCCGCCGGTCGTCTTCGCGTTTTATCGGCGCCGGCTTGACCGGTGTGCCGGTTGTCGCCTTGGTCACCGCCTTTTTCTCGGCTGGTTTGCGTTTTGCCTTTTGCTGGCGCACCAGGTCATCGTAAAAGATGAATTCGTCGCAGTTCGCGCTTAGCAAGTCGGAGGTCGAGTCCTTCACGCCGATCCCGATCACATATTTGTTGTTTTCCCGTAGCTTCGATACCAGCGGTGAAAAGTCGGAGTCGCCGCTGATGATGACGAAAGTGTCGACATGGGATTTGGTATAGCAGAGGTCGAGCGCATCGACCACCATCCGTATATCGGCGGAATTTTTGCCCGATTGGCGAACATGCGGTATTTCTATTAATTCAAAGGCGGCTTCATGCATCGTGCCCTTGAAATCCTTGTAGCGATCCCAGTCGCAATACGCCTTCTTGACCACAATGCTCCCTTTGAGCAGTAGGCGCTCGAGCACTTTGCGGATATCGAACTGCGCATACTTGGCGTCGCGCACACCGAGCGCGACGTTCTCAAAATCGCAAAATAGCGCCATATTGGTGATTTCAGGTTGACCGGCCATGCCTTGATCCTTGCTATTGATTAGCCCGAAGTGTAGCAGCCGCGCGAAGCAATCGCCCCGGCGCCAAGAAAAACGTGCAATTTCGTATAGCAGGGGTCATCATGTGATCTGCTCGAATAGCGAGCAGCGCCCTGTTACCAGTTGAAAGGAAGCCAGCATGGCCATCAAGAAAATCCTCATCGTCGACGATTCGGCTACGGCCCGGCATTTCCTGTTCGACGTGCTGGCCAAAGGGGGATATGAGGTGATCACGGCCGAGAACGGGAATGAGGCGATCCTGAAAGCCAGGGCGGAAATGCCCGACCTGGTGCTAATGGACGTCGTCATGCCCGGAATAAACGGCTTTCAGGCGACGCGCGCAATCACGCGCAATGAAGATACCAAGCATATCCCGGTACTGATCCTGACCAGCAAGGATATGGAAACCGATCGCATCTGGGGTTTGCGCCAGGGCGCCACCGAATTTATCAACAAGCCAGTCGCAGCCGCCGCACTATTGGCGAAAATAAGTGAGCTTGGCCAATAAACCGCCAGGATGTTTTTATGAACCGAACCCGCTGTGCCTGGGCCAACCCCGCCAACCCGCGTTATCTTGCCTATCATGATCATGAATGGGGCGTACCCTGTCGTGACGAGATACGGCTGTTTGAAATGCTGAACCTGGAAGGCGCCCAGGCCGGACTGAGCTGGGAAACCATCCTTAACAAGCGCGACCATTACCGTATTGTTTTCGATGGCTGGAACCCGGAAAAAATCGCCCGTTTTGATGCCGCCAAGGTGGCGGCCTTGCTTGCCGACCCGGGCATTGTGCGCAACCGGTTAAAAGTCGCTGCGGCGATCAGCAATGCCCAAGCGTATCTGCGGCTGCGCGACGAGACCGGCGGTCTGGATCCATTCCTGTGGGCCTATGTTGATGGGATGCCGATTCGCACTGCCTGGCGCACCGCCAGCGATATGCCAGCCAGGACGGCGCTATCCGAACGCATATCGAAAGACTTGAGCAAACGCGGATTCAAATTCGTCGGCTCCACCATCGTCTATGCTTATATGCAGGCGATTGGGATGGTAAACGATCATTCCGCCGATTGCTTTTGCGCGCATGAACATCCGGATGCACGCGTCCGGGCAAAAAAAAGCCCGCTCAGGGAGCGGGCATAAATCTATATCAAAGGAGGAGACATAGAGGAGACAACTGAATTATAGAAAGACGGCAGTTATTAATCCAATTTTTATTCTCAATATCAGTTATATCCTTTGTG
>JAQGMO010000350.1 GCA_028292315.1 Herminiimonas sp.
GCGGCGTTTCGAGCCGGAACTCCCGGCTGGCTATCTTCAATGGGTCAGCCTGGGTGTCGCCGCGGCGTGGCTGCTGCACCCTTTCAACCTGACCAGTGTGCTATATGTCGTGCAACGAATGACCAGCCTGTCTGCAGTGTTTTGTATCTGGGGCATGGTGGCTTATCTGTGGGGAAGAATCCGTCTGCATGAAGGCCGGAGCGGTTACCTTCCGATTCTCGCCGGTTTGCTGATATGCGCGCCACTGGCGGCGCTGAGCAAGGAATCCGGCGCGCTCTTGCCTTTACTGATGCTGGTTGCGGAGATCAGCCTGTTCAATTTTCAGGCGCCGAAAGTCGCAGCACGCCGTTTTCTGGCCGTCTTCTTCATTCTTACAGTAGGGATTCCGGCCGCCGCAGTATTGGCTTATGTCGCCGTGCATCCGCAGTGGCTTCCCGCGACCTACATCACGCGGGATTTCAACCTGGGCGAGCGCATGATGACGGAGGCCCGCGTCCTGTGGTTTTACCTGCGCCTCATCATTTTCCCCAGCATCAGGGAGATGGGCCTCTTTCATGATGACATCGTCATCTCGCGCAGCTTGCTCCATCCGGTCACGACCATGCTGTCGATCGCCGGCATTGCGGCGCTGGCCGGGCTGTCGTACCTGGTCCGGAAGAAAGCGCCGCTGATCACTTTCGGCGTGCTTTTTTTCCTGGCGGGACATCTGCTCGAATCAACTGTCCTGCCCCTGGAAATAGCCCATGAGCACCGCAACTATCTCCCGATGTTCGGATTGCTGCTGGCCCTGTTCTTTTATTTGCTGTACCCGCTGCGTTACAGGCAAAACCTGCGGATCCGCCAGGCTGCGGCGGTCATGCTCGTCAGCCTGTTCGCATTCGGCACCTTTGCCCGCGCCACCGAATGGTCCAACCCGTTCGACCTGACCGCAAGAGAAGTCGCCAACCATCCGGAATCGGCGAGAAACAATGGCGAAATGGCGGGAATTTATGCCAGCATCGAAACCCCGGATCCACTTGTCATGGAAAGCCATTATCAGTCCGCGCGTTTTCATTATGAAAAAGCCGTCAGCCTGAATGCCGGCAATACACATGGCTTGTTCGGATTGATCATGTTGAGCGCAACCCGGGGCAAACCGGTCGAATCAAACTGGATCAGGGAACTGAATCATCGCCTTGCCAATGCGCCCTATGGCGCCGATAACGGCGATAACCTGGTTCGGATGGTGACTTGCCAGATGCAGGGCATTTGCAAACTCGCAAACGGTGAAATAAGGAGTCTGCTGCAGGCACCATTGCTCAATCGATCGGCAACCGGTTCAAACAAGGCATTGGCGCTCTCGGCATTCGGTTATTATCTGGTGAATGTCGAACGCGACTATCCGGCCGCGCTCGCCGCCATGTATCAAGCCGCGGATTACGCGCCGGGGGAACTTGAGCACCGGCTGACGCTGATTAAATTCCTGATCGCGTTGAATCGCAATGATGAAGCAAAAGCCCAGATAGCCATACTAAAACGACTGGATACGATGCAAGCGTATACCGCGGCAATTGAATCGCAGGACAAATTACTGGCCGGGCCAAACCAATAGGGCCGGTTTTCCAAACAGGCCACGCCGCCATGAAAAACATATCCATTATTCTTCCCGCAAAAAATGAAGCCGCCTCGCTCAAGACGCTGCTGCCCGCCTTGACGCTCGCCATCCCGGGCGCAGAAATAATCATTGTCGATGACGGGTCGGCCGACGATACGGTCGACGTATGCCGGGCGTTCCAGGTGAAGGTCATCAGCCACCCCTACAGCATGGGCAACGGGGCCGCGGTGAAAACCGGCGCGCGCGCGGCGCAGGGAGACATCCTTGTTTTCATGGACGCCGACGGCCAGCATAAGCCGGAAGACGTGCCGCGTCTTTTGCAAAAACTATCCGAAGGCTACGACATGGTGGTCGGCGCGCGCAGCCGGGAATCCCAGGCCGGCGCACACAGGGCAGCCGCCAACGGATTTTATAACCGCCTGGCGAGCTGGATGGTCAACCAGAAAATCGCCGACCTGACTTCGGGATTCCGTGCTGTCAGCGCGAAAAAATTTCGCCAGTTCCTGTACCTGCTTCCCAACGGGTTTTCCTATCCGACCACCACCACCATGAGCTTTTTCAGGGCCGGCTATCCGGTCGCCTACGTACCTGTCGAAGCCCCCAGGCGCATCGGCAAAAGCCATATGCGCCTGATGCGCGACGGGGTGCGCTTTTTCTTGATCATCTTCAAGATCGGCACCCTCTATTCCCCGCTCAAGCTGTTCTTTCCGGTGAGCCTGTCATTCTTCAGCGTCGGGCTCCTGTACTATATTTACAGCTATGTTTACTTCAATCGCTTTTCGAATATGTCGGTCCTGCTATTCATTTCATCGGTGCTGACCTTCCTGATCGGCCTGGTTTCCGAGCAAATCACGTCGCTCAACTATAAAGACAGTGACCGCTGACAGCCTCTCCGGGCGCAATCGCGTTCTTGTGCTTACCTCGACCTTTCCGCGCTGGGAAGGCGATCGGGAACCGCCGTTCGTGTTCGAACTTTCCAGGCGCCTGGCGAAACAGTTTGACGTGGTGGTCCTGGCGCCCCATGCGCCGGGCGCGAAAACGCGCGAGCAGTTCGGCGGCATCGACGTTCATCGATTCCGTTACTGTTTTCCCCGCATGCAGCGGCTGGCGTACGACGGCGGCATCCTCGCAAACCTGAAAAGAAATCGCTTCAATTACCTGCTCGTTCCTTTATTTACGGCTGCTGAATTCATTAGCCTGATTCGATTGCTTAGACAGTCGAGGATCGATGCAATCCATGCGCACTGGCTGATCCCGCAGGGATTGGTTGCGCTGGCCGCACGACTGTTTTCAATCGAAAAACCCGTTATTGTCTGCACTTCCCACGGTGGCGACCTGTTCGGGCTGTCCGGTCCGCTGCTGAGCGCCGTCAAGCGAGCGATCATTCGGCGCGTCGACAAGCTGACGGTGGTGAGCCATGCGATGGCTGACTATGCGGCCACGCTGGCGGACCGGCACGACCTGGAAGTGATCCCGATGGGCGTCGACCTGGCGCACCGGTTCACGCCCCTGCCGGAACGCGCGAGCGCGCCCGATGAAATTCTGTTTGCCGGCCGCCTGGTGGAAAAAAAAGGGGTACGCTATCTGATCCTGGCGATGCCCATGATCGTGCAACGCCGCCCGCAGGTTACGTTGCTGATCGCCGGCGAAGGACCGGAGCGCGAGGAACTGGAGAAACTGGCCTTCGCAACAGGGGTCGCCGGACACATTCGGTTCCTCGGCGCGATCGAGAACAGGGACCTGCGAACGCTATACAGGCGCGCCGCTGTGTTCGTCGCCCCCTCCGTGGTGGCGCGGGGCGGAGACCAGGAAGGGCTCGGACTGGTATTCGTCGAAGCGCTCGGCTGCGGATGCGCGGTGGTGGCCTCCGACTTGCCGGCAATTCGCGATGTGATAATCGATGGTGTCACCGGCCTCATCTGCAAGCAAAAGGATAGTGCCGATCTCGGCCGGAAAGTATTAACGCTGCTGGATGATCCGATTCAGCGCGCGAAGCTCGGCGCTGCCGGCAGACGGCACGTAGCCGACCGCTTCGATTGGGAAATTGTCGCAGAACGTTATAGGCAACTGATTGACGCGCTGCTTCAAAGGCAACCGGCATCCCCATGAAAATCTGCGCTGTCATTCTTGATTATCGGGGCGCGGAAAAAACCGGCAAATGCCTGCTTTCCCTGGTCGGCCAGGGAATCGATACCGTACTGATCGTCGATAATTCCGCCGATAGGCGGGCTGGCGCCGCGCTCGACAACACCGTGCAGGATCTGCGGCGAAGTGCCCCAGGCTACGAGTTGCATGTGCTGAGGCCTGCGGTCAATCTCGGCTTTGCACGCGGCGTCAACCTGGCCTTGGGGCACCATGCCGCGCTCGCTTGCGACGCCTTCCTGCTGCTGAATAATGATGCGACCGCAATGCCCCATATGGTGTCGCGACTGGTCGATACATTAGTCGAGCGGGACGCCGACCTGGTGGCGCCGGCGATCGTCGATGCCGGCGGACGGCGTCAGCCCATGCTTTGGTATCAACGCTTCTTCGGCCTGCTGACGGCCGCGCCGCTGCCTGCTTC
>JAQGMO010000391.1 GCA_028292315.1 Herminiimonas sp.
GTGCCGATTGAAAATGCTGTGAGGCGGTTTTCAATTTCCTGATCGCAAGCATATTCGACGCTCACTTTAAACAGTCCGGTGTGGCTCAAGGTTTCGCTCGTCATAAATCTCCATGCTAGACCCATTGAAAGAAATTTGCACTGCGGTGCAAAGGGGTATTACCGGCAGCCTTGATAATTCGCGGTCCTGGCACATTCTTTCCCCGTCATGCGCTCGGCGTCGAGCACCTCGATATAACTCGTGTACCCATTGTCGTAACGCGGTCGAGCCAGGCTCAGGGAACAGATGCACGTGTGTATCGAGCATCTGCGGCCGCTTTTCTAACTTGAATGTAGGACGGGCATGCTGAATCGGCAATTGGACCTTGGGCCTACAAATCCTGATTGCAAGGATCAGCGATCGAACCGGCGGTATTGGGGCGTCAGCGGGTAGGCGTTGAAGTCACCGCCGCTTGCCAGGCTTGAATTCCTGCACAAAGATTTTTAGACGCGCGGTTCGAACGCTTTACGAGCGCGTAGATAATCGCATACGGCTTTCGTCACGTCCGCTGTAGTGGCATTGCCGCCAAGGTCCGGGGTATGGACCTTGGCAGCCGTAACCGCTTCGACTGCAGCCATCAGGTGTTTCGCCGCAGCGTCTTCACCCAGATGCTCCAGCATCATTGCCGCGGTCCAGAATGTCGCCACCGGGTTTGCTATGCCTTTGCCGGTAATGTCGAATGCCGAGCCATGGATCGGCTCGAACATGGACGGAAACTGGCGTTCCGGATTAAGGTTTGCCGTCGGACCGATGCCGAGACTGCCCGAAAGCGCCGCCGCCAGATCCGACAGAATATCGGCGTGCAGATTGGTGGCGACAATTACATCGAGCGTCCTTGGCTTCAACACCATGCGCGTCGTCACCGCGTCGACTAGTTCACGGTCGGTTTTGACGTCCGGATAATCGGCAGCCACCTCGTAGAATATCTCATCCCACATGACCATGCCGAACCGTTGCGCGTTCGACTTTGTAACCAATGTCAGGTGTTTGGCCGGCCGCTTGCGCGCAAGGTCAAACGCAAAGCGGTGAATTCTTTCAACGCCAACTCGTGTGAAGACCGCGGTTTCAGTTCCGACTTCAATCGGGAGGCCACGATGCGCACGGCCGCCGTTGCCGGCGTACTCTCCTTCCGAATTTTCGCGCACGATGACCCAATCAATACCTTCACCGCCAATCAATGGACTCTTCACTCCGGGCAGTACACGCGCCGGACGGACATTTGCGTACTGGTCGAAACCCTGGGCGATCGGGAGCCGCAATCCCCACAGCGAAACATGGTCGGGAACCTGCTGACTGCCGACTGCGCCGAAAAAAATCGCATCGAAGGTCTTGAGCCTGTCGAGACCGCCCTCGGGAATATAGTGACCGTGTTCAAGGTAATAGGCGGAACTCCAGGGAAAATGTTCCGTCTCGATCCTGAAGCCGCCATCGCATGCGGCAAGCGTTTCGACCACCTCGAGCCCCGCCGCAATGACTTCAGGCCCGATCCCGTCCGCGGGAATAGCCGCAATTTTATATACGCGCATTTCATCTCCTTAATGATCATGTCCGGGTAATGCGTCGCCATGGTGACTCGCATTGCATGCCGAATGTCAGTATTGGAGACTACCGGGAGACCTAGTGTAGATTGTTTAAAAGAAGAGGAATCGGCGTATATTCAACCTACTTTTTCTTTGGAGTTACAAATGATTCAGCCCTCCGAGCTTTCATTTTTTGTGCTGATCGTCAAGGAAGGAAGTCTGTCTTCAGCGGCACGCGAATTGGGCGTGACACCGGCTTCGGTCAGCAAGCGGCTTGCAAAACTCGAAGAGCGCCTGGGAGTTTCTCTACTTAATCGGACAACCCGCCGCTTGAGCGTGACCGATGAGGGCGAGATGTATCATGCCCACGCACTGCGTATTCTCGCGGAACTGGAGGAAATGGAACGCCTGGTTTCAAACAACCACGCTGTGCCAAAGGGACTGTTGCGGGTGAATGCGCCATTAGGTTTCGGACGGACTTACATCACGCCGATTGTCTCGAATTTTGTAAAGCATTATCCGGAAGTGGAAGTGCAACTGCAGCTGACCGATCATCCGCTCAGCCTGGTGAACGAGGCGATCGATATTGGAATACGATTTGGCGAGGTGCCTGACGCCCGGGTAATCGCGCGCAAAATCGCGGCGAACCGGCGGCTGGTTTGCGCAGCGCCATCCTATCTGAAGAAATACGGCATGCCGAAGCTTCCCCACGATCTCATGCGGCATAACTGCATCGTGCTGCGCCAGAATGAAGCCGCCTACGGGACCTGGCGTTTTACCCGGGGCAGCCATTCCGAAACGGTGAAAGTCCGGGGCACCTTGAGCAGCAATGACGGCGAGGTCGCGCTGAACTGGGTTCTGGACGGTCATGGCCTGATGCTGCGGGCCGAATGGGACATAGCAAAATATTTACGGTCGGGCCGGCTGCAAATCGTGCTGGAGGAATTCGCCGCTCCTCCGGCAGACATCTACGCTGTCTATCCGGAAAAGCATAATGCATCATCCAAGGTCAGGGTTTTTACGGATTTTCTTGCCGCCAGTTTTCACGAGCCGAATCGCAAGGCTAAGGGCGCGGTGAAATGGTAATCAGGGGTAAGAAGGCATTCCAGGAAGATATTCAATCCGACAGTGCTCTCATCGTACTGTACAGATCGGACTTTCCCTCAAATCCGATACCGGGGAGATCCGGCATCGTAATGAAGCTGTTTTCCACCTTTACGCCATCCGGAAAACCACCAAACGGCTGGAACAGGTCCGGATAGGATTCATTGCCCCCCAGTCCCAAACCCGCTGCGATATTCAGCGACATTTGATGGCCGCCGTGCGGAATGCACCGGCTTGGCGACCAGCCGTGTTCGCGCAACATATCGAGCGTGCGAAGGTACTCGACAAGACCGTAGCTCAAGGCGCAATCGAATTGCAGCCAGTCGCGGTCGGGCCGCATGCCGCCGTAACGAATCAGGTTGCGCGCATCCTGCATCGAAAACAGGTTCTCGCCGGTCGCCATCGGGTTTGAATAATAATTCCGCAGCGTCGCCTGCAGTTCAAAATCCAGTGGATCGCCCGCCTCTTCATACCAGAACAGATTATATTGCGAGAGTGCCTTCGCATAAGCGATTGCGGTGTCCAGGTCGAAACGGCCGTTGGCATCGACGCACAATCTCTGGCCGTCCTGCAGTACGCTCGTCACGGCATCGATGCGGCGCAGGTCATCGTCAAGTGAAGTGCCGCCGATTTTCATTTTGACGACGGAATAGCCGCGGTCGATATAACTGCGCATTTCGTTTTTCAGCGCGTCGTCATTTTTTCCCGGATAGTAATAGCCGCCTGCGGCATAGACGAAAATTTTCCTGTCGGGCGTGCCGTTCCCATATCGCTCGGCCAATAGCTGAAACAGCGGCTTGCCTTCAATCTTCGCCACTGCGTCCCACACCGCCATGTCGATAGTGCCGATCGCTACGGAACGTTCGCCATGCCCGCCGGGTTTCTCGTTGATGAACATGCGGTCCCAGATCTTGTGCGGGTCAAGATTGTCGCCGCTTTCATTGAGCAGGGAGTCCGGCGCCGCTTCCATAATGCGTGGAATGAAGCGTTCCCGCATCAGCATGCCCTGGCCATAGCGTCCATTCGAGTTGAACCCATAGCCGACGACCGGTCTGCCATCGCGGATGACATCGGTAATGATCGCCACCAGGCTCAGCGTCATCTTGCTGAAATCGATATACGCATTGCGTATCGGTGAACTGATGGGTAATGTCTTTTCGCGTATTTCAACGATCTTCACTGTGGCATTTCCTTTGAATTTTCCCGGGCCACGCCGCGCCAGCCTGGATCCGAATGCCAGGCTGCGGCGCCCGGTGAAATTTTAACCGGTTCGTGCGCGAGGCACGCGTTCACTTTACGAGGCCGGCGTCCTTCGCGTCCTGCATATAATCCTTGCTGCGCCTCGCGATAAACTCCGGGATCTGATCGACAGAAATATCAACCAGGTCGTAACCGCCGGCGGAGAGTTTCTTGCGCATTTCCGGATCTCCGTTGAGGGTTGCCATTACGTCGGACACCTTCTTTTGAATATCTTTTGGGGTGGATTTTGGTACGGCCACGCCGCGATACGCGCCGTCCACCCAATTGAGGCCAACCTCCCTGAACGTCGGCACATCGGGGAACTCGGGATGGCGCTTTTCAGAAGCGACCGCCAGCAATCGCATCTTGCCCTTTTGCTGAATCGCGAATGGCAAATAGCTCATCGCGGCGTCCACGTGGTTGCCGAGCATTGAAGAAATCAAATCGCCCGTGCCCTTGAACGGCACATAGGTTGTTTTAATGCCAGCCTGTTTATTGAATCGCTCATGCGCCATGTGATTGGCCGACATGCTGCCCGAACCGGCGATGTTCAGCGAATTCGGCTTTTCCTTGGCCTCCTTCACCATATCCTGATAGGTTTTGAAACGGCTGTTGGCTGGAACGACGATCGCGTCCGCGGTGAAGTGATAGAAGTATACCGGCGTAATGTCCTCGGTCTTGAACTGGGCCGTCCCCTCGAGCGGCTGCAACACGATATGCGGCAGATTGACACCGGCGATGGTATAGCCGTCGGCGGGCATGCTATTCAGCTGCGCCCATACCAGGCCGCCACCGGCGCCCGGCTTGTTCAGCACCACCATCGACTGGTTGTATTTTGTTTTGAATAACTCTGCCTGCAGCCGGGCCACATAATCGGATTCGCCACCCGCCGCGAACGGGATAATGTATTGGATCGGCTTGTCGGGATAATTTTGCGCGCTTGCCGAAAGAGGCAGCGTAGCCAGCCCGAACGCAATGATGCCTAATATCGAACGAAGTTTCATGTCAGTCTCCAGTCTTTCTCGTTATCGTTATCGGTTCCGTTCCAAAACACCGCCAGATTACCCTCCAAGGGCCGGTTCACGGCGTAAAACGAGGCAATTCAGGATGGCACTGTAATATGTTCCAGGGCGTTTCGATTGCCACAATAGTTGAACGACCTTGTCGTTAAAGTTAATAATGAACAGCGCGGAAACGGTGCTCTGATCGTTGAGAGTCATCATTGAGAGTCATCATTGAGAAGCGGGCCGCGCGGTGCCGAACTGGCACGTGCAGCAATGCAATAAAATGCCTGCCGGCCATGGGTCGGCAGGCGTATGCGGACGCCGGGAATTGCAGCGATCGTCCGCCGCTCGAATTCGCCACGCCTGGGGCTGAGCCGAAAGCAAACCTTATCCAGCGCTGCTTCCTATGGTCTGGCACCACCATCCGTGCCGGCCGAACCTGCCGTGCCGGCTGTTCCGCCGGTCGCTCCCGGGGCGCCGGCAGCGTCGGTGCCTGCCGGTGCGCCGGTCCCGCCTGCACTGGAAGCGGTGTTCGCGCCGCCGCCCGCGGCACTTTGCGCGCCGGGTTGGGCTGACCGGTCAGGCTCCGATGGAGAGGAAACCTTTTCCACTACCTGCTCCACCTTTTCCTTCTTTTGCTCATCCGCAGTTTTGGTTGCCAGGTCGCCGAGCGCCACAATGCCTACCAGCCGATGCGCGTCGTCATGAGACACGACGGGCACACGGCGAATCTGCGAATCCGCCATCTGCTGCATGACCTCATCCAGCGACTGGTCCTCGAAACACCAGCGCACGTCCGCGCTCATGACTTCTTCGACGCGCGCATCTCCTGGCGCAGTGCCGGCAGAAGTCGCGCGCACGGTAATATCACGGTCGGTAATCATGCCTACCAGGCGCTCTCCCTCGCATACCGGGAGCACGCCGACATTCAAGTCATCCATCATTTGCGCAGCGCGTTGCAAATTCTCTTGCGGCG
This sequence comes from Herminiimonas sp., assembly GCA_028292315.1. Taxonomy (GTDB): domain Bacteria; phylum Pseudomonadota; class Gammaproteobacteria; order Burkholderiales; family Burkholderiaceae_D; genus JAQGMO01. Next base: position 5,883 of record JAQGMO010000391.1, read on the forward strand.
AAACAAACATGACATTCCGTGTCATCACTTCAGAAACCATCTGCATGGCTTTCTCCTTCCGTTGCGAAATCAGAACGTGACCGACAGCGCGCCACTTTAAAATCAGCAAACCGGCAGCTTGACGACTGTCCCCACCCACGCTCTTCCAAAATCATTCTAGCCAAGGCGTAAAAGATGACAATGCTTTTGCAGCATCAGCTTGAAAAATCACGGGAGCACATGCCGGCTCCGGCGCAGGCAGTCGGGAATAGTGGTTCTTATGCTCAATAATGAGGAACGTGATGGCGAAAGATGCGTCGAACGCATCAAGGGAAACCCCTTACTTTCCGATCACACCAATACCAAAGGAAATGCAATGAATACGCCCTCCTCCGACATGAATGCCGCCGCAAACCAGCGCAATCCCGGCGATGAAGCAGCACCGGGCACGCCGCAGACCGGCGAGGATATTTGCCCTGAATGTAACGGCAGCGGAAAAATGCCGGACCAGGCACAGTGCGCCAACTGCGGCGGGACCGGGCGGATCGTCAAAAATGTCGGGGACGCCTAGGCGCTGTGGGCCGTCGACCGTGTGACACCGACCTGGACCGATCTATCCGGCGTTGGCTTAGCCTTATGCGGGGCTGCGGTCATTGCGCTCGGACGGCGGCAGGCTTGACACGGCTTTTCAAGCCATGGGCATGGGCATTCGAAGCGGGAGCGGCTGTTTTCAGGCGCGCGTCACACACATGCCGGCAGCGTATTCCGGTCCAGGAATTTTCCCCACAGGCGACGCCAGGGCTGCCAGTCATGCCCCCCTTCAGTCGTCATTACCTGGCTTTCGGGCAATGCCTTCGCCAGCATGCGATTATTATCGGCAAACCGGTCTTCGAGCCCATAGCCGATATACAGCGGCGGATAGGCTTGCCGGTTCTCAAATGGCGGGCGGTCATATCCTTTCAGCCATGCCCACAATGAACGTCCATGGTCGGCCGGATCAACCGTGCCGGCCTGCCAGCCTGTCAATCCACCGGCTTGCGCAACTTCGGCGAGCAATCGATCCTCGCCCAGGTAAGGCGCCATCAAGACCATACCTGTAATGAGATCACTGTGCTGTTGCGCATAAAGCAGCGAACCATAACCGCCCAGTGAAATTCCAGCGAGCCAGATCTGCCGATAGCCCCTGTTCTTCGCCGGCGCAATGATGTCTTCATGCAGGCGCTCTACAAACACGCCGGACTTGTAATAACCAATATGCGCATCCGCGACCACGATGTCGGCCGCCAGATTACGCTGGCGCAGCGCTGATATAAAGCCTTGGTCGACGATGTCTTGCGCCTTATCGTACAGGCCCGGCAACACTACAATCAATGTTTCGGGACGTGTAGTGCAGGATGCCTGGTCTTCAATGATATCAAGCCGGTCTTTCACCATGCGCTGTGGAATACAGGCTGTCAGCAGGCTTGCGAGAATAAGGCAGGCAATACGGCGCACGAATTTTTTCATAGGGAATATCCCGGGCCGAGGCCAAAAGAGTTTAACCGTATCGACTTCATGGAATGGCTTTGGCCTTTGCGTTGGCCTGTTGTCTCACACGCCAATCCGCAAGCGCGTCATGAATCTCGTGCAGGTCGAGTACCCGCACCGCAGGCGGAGGACTGCGATAAAGAATGGCGCATCGGCCGCCTGCCCATATTTCAGCATGCGCCGATAAGCCGGAACGCAAGTCAGCCAGGCCCCGTAACACGTGATTGGCATTCATCGCGGCTGAAAATGACAGCGCAACGATATCGGCATCCTGCATGTTTGCCGCTTGCGCGATCTCGCCGAGTGGCGCGCTTACGCCGAGCGAAATGCAGTGTGCCCCTTCGAGCGCAAGAATCGCTTCGGCCATCAACAGGCCCAACCCGTGCTGTTCCTGCGGAAATGTGGCCAGCAGTACCCGAGGCGCACGCAGTTCACCGGATACAAGGCGTGGAATGGCTGCAATCGCATTGCGCATGACACCTTGCACCGACTCCGTATACAAGT
>JAQGMO010000392.1 GCA_028292315.1 Herminiimonas sp.
CGACCCGCGGTAACCCGAGATATAGCCGGCGGTATTGATCCCGGCCTTTTTGTCGCGCAGCTTTTGCGTGATCGGCAAGCGCACCAGCGCCTGCACGCCGGTGATGAAAATGCGGCCGCTTTCAAGCGTGAATTTGTCGTCCAGCGTTACTTTTCTGAGTGCCATCGTGTTTTCCTTGTCATTCGGTCCGGTCGATCATTCCGTCATCGGCCGGCTCGCGGCTTCGACCGCGAAATCGCCGTGAATTCTGGCATTGTCCGTTTTAAATATGGCGGGATAGGCCTGCCGCAGCGCCTGCTGAATTTCATCGAACGGCACGTCGTTGTATACGCCGCGCTGATGCAGGTACTCCATGTGAAGCCGGTTTTTTGTATCGTACGGGTGCAGCATTGCATCGTTGACGCCATCGAATTCAAGCGGCGCGACGCCGAATTTTTTGCATAGCGTAATATTGAAACAGGGTGTGGTCTTGACCCAGCGGCCCGCGACCCACACCTCGGCATAACCGTGGAACACGAAGATGTTGCTGCCGAGGTGATCCAGCAGGCGCCCGGTTGCAAGATGATTGCGCACGTCTGCAAAGCCGACACGCGCCGGTATCCCCAGCGTGCGTGCCGATGCCGCCATCAATGCCGCCTTGGGTATGCAAAACCCGCGTCCTTCGTCGATGCAGGTGCTGGCCCGATAGGTGTTCGGGTCTGCATAGTCGACATAGGGATCGTAGCGAAAGTCATCGCGGATCCGGTAGTACAGCCGCTTCACCTGTTCTACCGGATCGGTGGCCGGGCCGACCGCGTCGCGCGCAAAATCGGCGACCTTGCTGTTCGCGCTGTCGATAAAAACGCCGCTGCCGAGCAGCGGTTCAAGTGGTTCCGGGAATGTCATAAATCACCAGGAGGGAACGAAACCGGGAAACGGTAAGAACGGGGCGCGCCGTGAACGCGCGCCGTCCGGGTGGCATGCGGTTATTTCAAGCGCACGAACTTGCCTTCTTTCATGGTTGACGTGACCATGATTTCCGCAGGCCATCCATCATGGTTGTCTTTCGAGTAGCAGGCACTGCCCTCGGAATAGGTTTTCAATCCGCACAGCGTTTCAATCGCATCGCGCAGCTTGGCTCCTGTTATCTCTCCCTGGATCTTCTTGGCACCTTCGGTGATCATCAGCAAGCCAGTTGATCCCAGCAGTTCGCCAAAGCCCTGCGGCGTCTTGCCGGCAGCAACCAGGAGCTTGCGCAGTTCCTGCTGGTGCGGGGTCGGATCGTCCCAGTTCATGATCAATGGAATCCGGATGCCTTCGCCGGCGGCGCCCGAGCCTTCGATGAACGCTTTCTGGCCGAGACCCATCGGCGCCCAGATCGTGGCATTCAATCCGCCCTGCTTGGCGGCGCGCGCAAAGGCGGCGCCAAGCGCCGGTGCCGAGACTTGCATCAATACGACGTCGGGATTAGCGTTGCGCAGCTTGATGACATGCGCTGACACATCGGTCGCCTTCAGCGGAGCGGCTGCGGTCGCGACGATTTCCACGTTTTTCTTCTTTGCCAGTTCAGCCAGGTAATCGGCGGTGTTCTTGCCATAGGCATCTTCCTGATAAAAGATTGCGACCTTCTTCGCGCCGCCGGAGATCGCGCGATCGAGCAGCCCTTCCGTATTCGTCAGGTCGCCCGGCATCGTGCGGAAAATCCATGGGTAAAACTTGTTTTCCTTCGAGGTCACGGCAATCGTTCCGTTCGGCGCCATCATCGGCACCTCGTACCGCATCGCTACCGGGCCGGCCGCCAGCGTTCCACTGCCGGTGGTCGAACCGATGATAGCGACTACCTTGTTTTGCTGGATCAACTGGGTCGCGCCGCGCGCCGATTCGGTGGGATTGGTCGCGTCGTCATAGATATGCAGCTCGATCTTGCGGCCGTTGACACCGCCTTCCGCATTGATTTTATCGGACAGCACCTGCACCGCATCGCGCTCGGGAATGCCGAACGGCGCCGCCGGGCCGCTCAGGCTGAGCAACAGCCCGATCCGTAACGGTTCCTTGGATTGCGCACCAGCCACGGCCGGCAGCGCTCCGATAGCGGCCATCGTAAGCATAGCGGCCAGGCGTTTGACAGTAATGCGTTTATTTATCGATTTCATGTCTTCCTCCATTATGTGTAACATCTTGTTGGCGGCACTCCTCCGCCGGTTTATCGATCACTTGCTGGTGATTTCTGAAATTTCCGATTCAGCGAAGCCGTACCGCTTTAATACCGCCGCCGTATCCTTCCCGAGCGCGGGCGGCCCGCGCCGGATCGATGCCGGCGTGCGCGACAACCTTACCGGATTGTTGACGACTTCACAGTCCGGCTGGCCGTCCAGCGGCATTGTCGCCACCATGCCGTTATGCCGCACTTGCTCCAGTTGCAAGGTGTCGTCCAGGTCGAGGATCGGCATGCAGATGAGATCCCTGGCCTGCAGCCTGGACAGCGCCTCGTCGGTCGTCAACTCGAGGAAGTACGGCCGGAATTTTTCTGCAAGCCGTTCGCGATGCGGCATCTGCTGCGCCAGTGTCTCCATCCCCGGCAGTTGTGTCTCGTCCGGAATGCCCAACGCATCGCAGATCAGCTGCAGCGGATTCGGCCGGAAAAATCCAAGCAGGGTGATCCAGCCGTCGCGCGTCTGGAACATGAAATTCAGGGTACGGTCGAACCACTTGGTCGGCTGGTTGTACATCAGGTAGGAAGAGGCCTCCAGTCCCTGCATTGCCACCGCGGTATCAAGTAGCGAGGTGGAGACTTTTTGCCCGCGCCCGGACCGTTCGCGCTCAAGCAACGCCAGCACGATGCCCTGCGCCAGCACCATTCCCGAGCAAAAGTCGATGCTCGGCGCGTTGGTCAGCCGCGGGCTGCCGTCCGCGTCCGCAGAACCCATGGCAATGCCGCTCAGCGATTGAATCGCCAGGTCCTGGCCGCCCAGGTGCGAGAGCGGTCCGCTCTCGCCATAGCCGGTTGCCGAGGCGTACACCAGGCGCGCGTTCAGCGCGGACAAGTCTTCATAACCGAGACCAAGGCGCTCCATCGCGCCCGGCCGGTAGTTGTGGATCAGCACATCGGCGTTTTGCGCCATGCGCCGCGCCGCTTCCTTGCCGGCCGCGGTCTTCAGGTTCAGCACCACCGATTCCTTGTTGCGATTGGCGGCGGCGAAGTAAGAGCACATCAGGCCGTGTGCATTGGCATGGGCATCCATGTGGCGCAGCAGGTCGCCGGTCTCCGGCCGTTCGACCTTGATCACCGTGGCGCCGAAGTCGCCCAGGACCTGCGCGGCGACCGGGGCCTGGTAGACCTCGCTGAACTCGATAACGGTAAAGCCGTCGAGAATAGCCATGGCGCTCAGCTCTGGTAGACGTGTTTGGCGATGATCAGGCGCTGGATCTGGTTGGTACCCTCGTAGATCTGCGTAATTTTCGCGTCGCGCATCATGCGTTCAACCGGGTAATCCTGCAGATAGCCGTAGCCGCCATGCAGCTGCACCGCGTCGGTCGCTACCGACATGGCGGTATCGCTGCAAAGCAGCTTCGCCATTGATGCCAGCGAACGCGCATTGTCGGCGTTTTTCCCATCCATCGCGGCCTCGACGGCGCGGTACAGCAATGCGCGCGAAGATTCCACTTTAACCGCCATGTCGGCGATCATGCCGCGCACCATCTGAAAACGTGCGACCGGCTGGCCGAACTGATTACGTTCCTTGGTGTATTTAACCGCTTCGTCGAGCGCGCCCTGGGCGATGCCCAGCGCCTGGGCGGCGATCAGCGGGCGGGAATAGGAAAGCGACAGCATCATGTTGGGATAGCCGCGGGTCGGATCGCCGACCACCCGCGAAGCGGGAACGACGCAGTTATCAAAGATCACGTCCGCGGTCGGGCTGCCGCGCAGGCCCATTTTTTTCTCCAGCTTGCCGAACGAAATGCCCTTGTCCTCGTGATGCACCATGAAGATGCCGTAATCCTTGTCGCCGGTGCGCGCCAGTACCAGGTACCACTGAGCCCAGGTCGCATTGGTGATGAAACGCTTGGTGCCGTTGATGACCCAGTCGTCGCCGCGGCGCTCGGCCCGGCTGATCATGCCAGGCAGATCGGAACCGCCGCGCGGTTCGGTCAGGCACCAGCCGGCGCGGATCTCGCCCCGGGCGGCGGCCGGGATCAGCAGATTCTTCAATTCGTCGGAGCCGAAATGCACCACCGGGTCGAGCGCCGCCCACGGCGTCATCAGCGACAGGGCCGAAGTGGCGCATACGCGTGCCAGCTCTTCCATTGCGATAACCTGGGTAAACAAGTCTCCATCCTGGCCGCCGAGCGCTTCCGGAAACGGCAGGCCGAGCATCCCGGCTTCCCGGAATGCGGCGTAGGATTTTTCCGGAGGTAGGCTGGTGGCGTCGGTTTCGGCCGCATTCGGGAGGATCTTGTCGACCGCCAGACGCCGCACCATGCCGCGGAACTCTTCGTACACTTCCTTCGATTGCATGTTCATTTCTTGTCTCCTCTTGGCTGGGAACGGGTTCCCTTGACGATAGCTGCCATTTGATCGGCATTCTTCATTTGTGGCGGCCACGAAAGGCCTGTGATCGGGTTGGCCGCTTCCGGTCCGCGCGCTGCGGCAATTTCTTCCTTGCCGAGACCCAGTTCCTCCAGGATCTCGGTGGTGCGGTCCGTCATATCGAGCGCGGCGGGCCGCAGTCGGGTACGGCTGAACAGGGGCACGGCCGGAACGGAATCATTGCCGCTGCCGGGATGACGAGCGCGCACCTGGGGTTCGTTCCATACTTCGTCGGGCGTCAGCACCGGCGCCACGCAGGCGTCGATTCCTTCGAACCGGGCCGTCCACTGGTCGCGCGTCTTGCTGCGAAAAACCTGGGTCAGATGCGCTTCGATGGCCGGCCAGTTGGCGACATCCATGTGATCGGGACGTTCGCCTTCGCCGACCGTGCGCCACAAGGCATCGAAGAACGCCTGTTCAAGCGAACCCACCGAAATATAGCGGCCGTCCGCGCACTCATAGCAGCGGTAGTATGGCGCGCTACCGGAAATGAGTCCGACGCCGCGCTCCGGCAAGACTTCCTTGCCCCAATCCGGAAAGTGCATGGCCATCATCGAGATGCAGCCATCGATCATCGCGGCATCGACCTGCTGCCCTTTGCCGGAACGCGAACGTTCATACAGCGCCCCGACGATTCCGAACGCGGCAAGCAACCCGCCGCCGCCGAAATCGGCCAGCAGGTTCAGCGGCGGATACGGTGGGCGGTCGGCCGGCCCGGTTGCGCCGAGCCCGCCCGATATAGCGATATAGTTGATGTCATGGCACGCTTCATTCGAACGCTGGCCGCTCTTACCGTA
>JAQGMO010000003.1 GCA_028292315.1 Herminiimonas sp.
TCGGCGTGTTTGAAGTTGCCGAAGAAGCGTTGCGCCTGCACCGGCTGGCATTCGGCAATGATCCGGTCCTGGCAAATGCGCTCGATGCCGGTGGCGAATATGCCTATCGTGTGCGCGGCGAAGACCATATGTGGACGCCGGACGCGATCGCGAAGCTGCAGCATTCGGCCCGCGCGAACAATTTCAATACTTATAAGGAATACGCGCAGATCATCAATGATCAGTCGAAGCGTCACATGACCCTGCGCGGCCTGTTCGAGTTCAAGCTCGATCCGGCGCAGGCGATTCCGCTCGAAGAAGTCGAATCGGCCAAGGAAATCGTGAAGCGTTTCGCCACCGGCGCCATGTCGCTCGGTTCGATCTCGACTGAGGCGCATGCCACTCTGGCGATTGCCATGAACCGCATCGGCGGCAAGTCCAATACCGGCGAAGGCGGCGAAGACGAGAACCGCTATCGGCAGGAATTAAAAGGCATACCGATCAAGCAGGGCGATACGATGGCTTCGATCATCGGCAAGGAGCAGGTAGTTGTTGATATACCGCTGCAGGCCGGCGATTCGCTGCGCTCAAAAATCAAGCAGGTCGCATCGGGCCGTTTCGGCGTCACCGCTGAGTACCTGATCTCGGCCGACCAGATCCAGATCAAGATGGCGCAAGGCGCGAAGCCGGGCGAAGGCGGCCAGTTGCCGGGTCATAAAGTCTCGGAGTACATCGCTCGCCTGCGTTTCTCGGTGCCGGGCGTCGGCCTGATTTCACCGCCGCCGCACCACGACATTTACTCGATCGAAGATCTGGCGCAACTGATCCATGACTTGAAAAACGCCAATCCGAAAGCGTCGATCTCGGTCAAGCTGGTATCCGAAGTCGGCGTCGGCACGATTGCCGCCGGCGTCGCCAAGGCGAAGTCGGACCATGTCGTGATCGCCGGCCATGACGGCGGCACCGGCGCATCGCCGCTGTCTTCCGTCAAGCATGCCGGCACGCCGTGGGAACTGGGCCTGGCGGAAACGCAGCAGACCCTGGTGCTGAACCGCCTGCGCAGCCGGATCCGGGTCCAGACCGATGGCCAGATCAAGACCGGCCGCGATGTAGTGATCGCAGCCTTGCTCGGCGCCGATGAAGTCGGTTTTGCGACTGCGCCGCTGGTGGCCGAGGGTTGCATCATGATGCGCAAATGCCACCTGAATACCTGCCCGGTCGGTGTCGCGACCCAGGACCCGGTGCTGCGCGCCAAGTTCCAGGGCAAGCCCGAACATGTCGTGAACTTCTTTTTCTTTGTCGCCGAAGAAGCGCGCCAGATCATGGCGCAACTGGGCATCCGGACCTTCAATGAATTGATCGGCCGCTCCGACCTGCTCGACAAGTCGAAAGCCATTACGCACTGGAAAGCCAAGGGCCTGGACTTCAGCCGCATTTTCCATCAGCCCGACATGCCGGCTTCCGAGCCGCGCTATCAGGTCGAAGAACAGGATCATGGCCTGATCAAGGCGCTGGACCATAAGCTGATTGCGCAGGCCAGGGGGGCGCTCGAAAAAGGCGAGCGGGTATCGTTCATTTCGCCGATCAAGAACGTCAACCGGACCGTCGGCGCGATGCTGTCCGGCGAAGTCGCGAAGCGTTACGGACATGAAGGTTTGCCCGACGATACGATCCATATTCAGCTGCAGGGAACGGCCGGCCAATCGGTGGGAGCATTCCTGGCGCATGGCATCACGCTCGACCTGGTCGGCGAAGGCAATGACTATGTCGGCAAGGGCCTGTCGGGTGGACGCATCATCGTGCGTCCGAATACCGAGTTCCGCGGCCGTGCGGTCGATAACATCATCATCGGCAATACCGTGCTGTATGGCGCGATTGCCGGCGAAGCGTTCTTCAATGGCGTCGCGGGCGAACGGTTCGCGGTGCGCAATTCAGGCGCCACCGCGGTCGTGGAAGGCACCGGCGACCATGGTTGCGAATATATGACCGGCGGCACCGTGGTGGTGCTCGGCGAAACCGGACGCAACTTTGCAGCCGGCATGTCGGGCGGCATTGCCTATGTCTATGATCCGCACGGCGATTTTGCCGGTAAGTGCAATATGGCGATGGTTGACCTGGTTCCGGTGCTGTCGTCGGCGGAACAGGAAGCGCAAATCGATCGCGCCATCTGGCATACGGTGGGACGCGGCGGCACCGCGCAAACCCATGAGGCCATCCTCAAGGGCCTGATCGAGCGCCATTTCAAATATACCGGCAGCACCCGCGCCCGCGCTTTACTGGACGACTGGACCAACGCGCGCAGCAAGTTCGTCAAGGTCTTCCCGACCGAGTACAAGCGGGCACTGGGTGAGATGGATGCGGCCAGGGCAGTGAAACTGGCTAGAGAAGCGGTCGCAGCGGCAGCATAGTACGCAACGTCATTAAACAACAGATCAGCGGGCACCCATGGCTGGATTCGCCAGCCATGGGTGGACCGTGTGACCAATATGTGAGTAAAAAATGGGAAAAATTACCGGCTTTCTGGAATTTCAGCGTCTGCAGGAAGCAAGCGAACCAGCACCATTGCGCAAGAAGCACTACAAGGAATTTACGGTACGCCTGGCCGACGACGAGGCCAAGATCCAGGGCGCGCGCTGCATGGATTGCGGCATCCCGTTCTGCAATACCGGCTGCCCGGTGAATAACATCATTCCGGACTGGAATGACATGGTCTACAACGGCAGTTACAAGGAAGCGCTGGACAACCTGCATTCAACCAATAACTTCCCTGAATTCACCGGGCGCATTTGTCCGGCGCCATGCGAAAGCGCTTGTACGCTCGGCATCAACAATGATCCGGTCGGGATTAAATCGATCGAGCATTTTATTATCGACAAGGGTTGGGAAAACGACTGGGTCAAGCCGCTGCCGGCCGCCGTCAAGACCGGCAGAAAAGTCGCGGTAGTCGGTTCCGGTCCGGCTGGCATGGCAGCTGCGCAACAGTTGGCGCGCGTTGGTCACGATGTGACCGTGTTTGAAAAAAATGATCGCATTGGCGGGCTGCTGCGTTATGGGATTCCCGACTTCAAGATGGAAAAATTCCATATTGATCGGCGCGTCGAACAAATGAAGGCGGAAGGCGTGGTGTTCCGCACCGGCGTCCTCGTCGGGAAGGATTTTCCGAAAAAGATCCTGAACCTGGCGAAGGAAACCATTTCGCCAGAGCAGCTTAAAAAGGATTTCGATGCGGTGGTGATTGCCGGCGGCGCCGAACAGCCGCGCGATTTGCCGGTGCCGGGCCGGGAGTTGGCCGGCGTGCATTTCGCCATGGAATTCCTGCCGCTGCAAAACAAGGTTAACGCAGGCGACAAGATCAAGGACCAGATCCTTGCCGCAGGCAAGCATGTGATCGTGATCGGCGGCGGCGATACCGGTTCCGACTGTGTCGGCACGTCCAATCGTCATGGCGCGGCATCGGTTGCCCAGTTCGAATTGCTGCCGCAGCCGCCGGAACAGGAAAACAAGCCGCTGGTCTGGCCGTACTGGCCGACCAAGCTGCGCACCTCTTCCTCGCATGAAGAAGGCTGCGAGCGCGATTGGGCGGTTGCCACCAAGCGCCTTGAAGGCAAGAATGGGAAAGTTGAAAAGCTGATCGCAGCGCGCGTCGAATGGAAAGACGGCAAAATGCAGGAAGTGCCGGACTCCGAATTCGAAATGAAGGCGGACCTGGTGCTGCTGGCCATGGGCTTTACCGCCCCCGTGGTTGGCGTGCTCGATGCATTCGGCGTCGACAAGGATGCGCGTGGCAATGCCCGTGCAACGACCGATGGCGATGGCTGTTATCACACGTCGGTCGACAAGGTGTTCGCGGCGGGCGACATGCGGCGCGGGCAGTCGCTGGTGGTATGGGCGATTCGCGAAGGCCGTCAATGCGCACGCGCAGTCGATGAATTCCTGATGGGGGCATCGGTTTTACCGCGCTAAATGCAGCGCTGATCCTGCCGGAAAGCCTGCGGCACGCACGTGACGCAGGCTTTTTTCTTGGGGCAGTTTTAAACATGCTGTTGTTGTAATCCGTCAACACATGCTGTATCAAAGAACTGCTTGTCCTTTCTGCACTACAATCACGCTATTCCACCATTTAAATTTTGTCGTGCCCAATCTTGTTGAAATTCGTGATTTACATTTTGGCTATGGAGACCGTCCGATCCTGGCGGGCCTTCAGATGGACTTCCCGCGAGGCAAGGTCATCGCTGTCATGGGCGGTTCCGGCTCGGGCAAGACCACGATTTTGCGACTTATCGGCGGCCAGCTGGCGCCCCAGAACGGGACCGTCAAGGTCGATGGGCAAACCGTTCACGCACTGGGGCTGAAGGAACTCTATGGGTTACGCCGCAAGATGGGGATGCTGTTCCAGCACGGCGCCCTGTTTACCGACTTGACGGTGTTCGAGAATGTCGCATTCCCGCTGCGCGAGCATACCGACTTGCCGGAATCGCTGATCCGCGACCTGGTGCTGCTAAAGCTGAATGCGGTCGGATTGCGCAATGCGGCGGAATTGAAACCGGCCGAGATCTCGGGCGGCATGGGGCGGCGTGTCGCTCTGGCCCGCGCGATTGCGCTCGATCCGGAATTGATCATGTATGACGAACCGTTTGCCGGACTGGACCCGATTTCAATGGGTGTCACAGCCAACCTGATCCGCCGGCTCAACGATGCGCTCGGGTCGACCTCGATCCTGGTCACGCATGACGTGCATGAATCGTTTTCGATCGCCGATTATGTTTATTTCCTGTCGCAAGGGAAAATTGTCGCTAAAGGAACGCCGCAGGAAATGCTGGCGTCCAGCGATCCATTTGTGCGGCAGTTCGTGCATGCCGAACCGGATGGCCCGGTTCCATTCCATTATCCCGGCCGGTCGCTGGCGGAAGACCTTGGACTGGAGCGGCAACAATGATGCTGGACCTGATTTCAGCGCTGGGCCGCGTAATAAGGGAATTCACCGCCAATGTCGGCTTCGCGACCCGGACTTTTTTTTCGGTTTTGCTTGCTTCGGGCGGCTTGTGGCGCCGCCTGCGGCTGATTACAGACCAGATTCATTTCATCGGCAATTATTCGCTGGTGATTATTGCCGTATCAGGTCTGTTCGTCGGTTTCGTGCTCGGCCTGCAAGGGTATTACACGCTGAATAAATATGGCTCGGAACAAGCGCTGGGCTTACTGGTCGCATTATCGTTGACGCGGGAATTAGGGCCGGTTGTGACGGCCTTGCTGTTTGCCGGACGCGCCGGCACCTCGCTGACAGCGGAGATTGGCTTGATGAAAGCCGGCGAACAACTGGCGGCGATGGAAATGATGGCGGTAAATCCGCTGCAACGCGTGCTGGCGCCGCGTTTCTGGGCAGGTGTAATCGCCATGCCGGTGCTGGCGGTGATTTTCAGCGCAGTCGGCATCATCGGCGGTTACATTGTCGGCGTTCAATTGATCGGTGTCGACGAAGGCGCATTCTGGTCGCAAATGCAAGGCGGCGTTGATATCTGGAAAGATATCATGAACGGTGTAATCAAGAGCGTGGTATTTGGCATAGCGGTCACTTTCATCGCGCTGTTCCAGGGATACCAGGCGCATCCGACCCCGGAGGGCGTGGCGCGCGCGACCACGCGCACCGTCGTGATCGGATCGCTCACCGTGCTTGGGCTGGACTTTTTATTGACGGCGCTGATGTTCACTCAGTAAGCCCGCTTTTCTTTTTCACCTGTAATTTAAGGTAAGCATTTATGCAGCGTAAATCATTGGATATATGGGTCGGCTTGTTCGTATTGCTGGGCGCCGCCGCATTGCTTTTCCTGGCATTGAAAGCAGGAAACATGAGTTCCCTGTCGTTTGAGAAGACTTATCCGGTGGTCGCGAAATTCGACAATATCGGTGGACTGAAGCCGCGCGCGCCGGTCAAGAGCGCCGGAGTCGTGGTCGGCCGGGTTGATCAGATCGCATTTGATGACAAGTCCTTCCAGGCCCTGGTCACCTTGCAGGTACAGAGCAATTACAAGTTTCCCAAGGATAGTTCGGCCAAGATTCTGACATCCGGTCTGTTGGGCGAACAATACATCGGGCTGGAACCCGGCGGCGATACCAATAACCTGGCTGCCGGAGACAGGATCAAGATGACCCAGTCAGCGATCGTCCTGGAAAATCTGATTAGCCAGTTCTTATTCAGCAAGGCGGCGGAAGGAAGCGAGGAAGCCAAAAAATGAGGAATTTCAACCGCGTTTTCAGTGCGCTCGCCATTGCCATCGCTGTTTCAGGCTGCGCCACCCCTAAAAATCCGGACGATCCGTTCGAAGGTTTTAACCGTGCGATGTTCACGTTTAATGACAAGCTCGACCAGGTAGCCTTGAAGCCGGTTGCAACCGTATATCGCAATGTATTGCCGTCGTTTGTCCAAACCGCTGTGTATAATTTCTTTGGAAATATCGGCGATGTATGGACCGCCGCCAATAACCTGCTGCAAGGCAGGGTCGAGGATGGCTTTACCGATGTGATGCGCGTCGCAGTCAATACTACGTTCGGCCTGGGTGGTCTGATTGATATTGGCGGCGAAGCCGGGATGCAAAAGCACAAGCAGGATTTCGGTATTACGCTCGGCGTATGGGGCGTGGATTCGGGGCCATTTGTCATGTTGCCTTTCCTTGGTGCGAGCACGGTCAGGGATACCGCGGCGTTGCCGGTCGACTTCCAGGGCGACGTCTGGTCGTATGTGAGCCCGATTACGACGCGCAACGCGGGAACGGTGTTGCGTGTTATCGATCAGCGCGCCGGCGTACTGGATGCATCAAACCTGATTGAAGAAGCCGCACTCGACCGGTATGAATTTATTCGGGATGGCTTTTTACAGCGGCGGGCAGGGAAGATCGAGAATTCGAAAGAACGTTAATTTGTCTTCGCGGCAATTTGGGTTCGCTGCTAGATTGTCGGGCTGTAATATTGAATGGCGTTGCCGGTGGAACCAGTAGCAACTCTGATCGTCCAACTCAATTATTATTGTTCAGTCAACGACCTCCGTCTTCATGTCCTGGACGCGGCGCTTGCAGCGCACCACCATCACCAGACTAAAGTGTAATAATTTAGTACTGATGTCATCGAGTGCAACGGAAGAACAGTTAAAGATCAAGAGCAAAGCATGCTCTGTTTGTTAATTTGAGGAAATATGAAAACACTAAAAAGCTTATTTACCCTGGTGCTGGCTGCGACCACACTCATGTTCGCCGGAGCGGCAGCAGCGCAACAGGAAGAGCCCATCACATTCATCAAGCGTATCAGCGAGGATGTGATGAACATTGCGAAAACCGACAAGGAAATCCAGGGCGGCAATCAGCGCCGTGTGCTGGACGTTGTCGAGGCAAAGATTATTCCAAATGTGAATTTTCAGCGCATGACATCGCTCGCCGCCGGCCGTTTTTGGCGCGAGGCAACGCCGGAGCAGCAAAAGCAGTTAGTAGCGGAATTCCGCGACTTGCTCGTTTACACGTATTCAGGGGCGATTGCGCAGGTCCGGGACCAGGAAATCGAATTCAAACCTTTGCGCGGCAATCCGAACGATGACGAAGTTGAAGTCCGTTCGCAAGTGGTGCAGCAGCGCGGTGAGCCGATCCAGATCAACTATCGTCTCGAAAAAACGCCAGCCGGCTGGAAAATTTATGATGTCAATGTGCTAGGCGCATGGCTGGTGGAAACCTATAAAGGCAATTTCGCTTCCGAAATTAATAAGGGCGGCATCGACGGCCTCATTAAGACGTTGTCAGAACGCAACAAGAAATTGGCCGCCAGCGCGACGCGCGCCAAAAACTCGAAGTCCTGATCACTGATGTTTCAGCCTAGCGCAGCACTCACGATCAATAATGCGAAACCCGCACTGGAAGCCGGCCTTCAGGCAATCCAGTCCGGGCAGGCGGAGTTTGACCTGGCGTTGCTGACCACGGTCGACTCGGCCGCCGTAGCCACACTGATTACCTGGCGCCGTGCCGCCATGCAGCGCGGGCTTGTTCTACGCTTTGTGAACGTGCCGCCAAGCCTGCGTAACCTCGCCGATCTTTATGGCGTAGCCGAGTTACTCCACCATTAGAGCGGTCTGCGGACGCCTGTACGGCCAATCTCGACCTTGCGATGCCCGGCCCGAACTTGTCTCCGTACCGACAGCCGCAAACCGCTCTGATCGCCACGGCAGCCAGCGCACTCGCTGAAGTTCATTGCCTTTCTTCAGTCCCGGAACGGGAAATCCAATATAATCAATGCCTTTCGCCACCGGGGCCGGGTTTGCTGTCCTTCGGGGTTAATCTTGCATAAAGTTTCCGACAAGCCGGTATGGCTGCAATTCAGATATCCAATATTAAAAAACGCTACGGCACCTTGCAGGCTCTGGACGGCGTCTCGCTAACGATCGAAGAAGGTGAATTCTTTGGCTTGCTGGGTCCGAACGGCGCCGGCAAGACCACGCTCATATCGATCGTCGCCGGCTTGAATCGCGCCGATTCGGGAACAGTGCTGGTACACGGCCACGACGTCGTGACGGATTACCGGGAAGCACGCAAGCGCCTGGGCGTGGTGCCGCAGGAACTGGTTTTCGACCCGTTTTTCACCGTGCGCGAAACCTTGCGCATGCAGTCCGGCTACTACGGATTAAAGAATAACGATCGCTGGATCGACGAAATCATGCATCACCTTGATCTGACCAATAAGGCCGACGCCAATATGCGGTCCTTATCGGGGGGCATGAAACGCCGGGTTCTGGTGGCTCAGGCACTGGTACACAAGCCGCCGGTGATCGTGCTCGATGAGCCGACCGCCGGCGTGGACGTGGAATTGCGCCAGACCTTGTGGAAGTTTGTCGCGCGCCTGAACCGCGAGGGGCATACCGTGGTGCTGACCACCCATTATCTGGAAGAAGCGCAGGCGCTGTGCAACCGCGTCGCGATGCTCAAGGGGGGCAAGGTGGTGGCGCTCGATTCCACCTCGGCCCTGATCAGAAGGATTTCCGGCTCCCAGCTGGTGGTTCGGCTGGCGCGCGGCGCCTTGCCGCAATCCTTGCGATCACTGGTGTCGCATCCGGAAGAACTCGTGGCGGGCAACCAGTACACCTTACGTGTCAATGAGCACGCCGAGGTGGAACCGATCCTGGCCGAGCTGCGCCAGTCGGGCGCCGTGATCGACGATATGCAGTTGCATCAGGCGGACCTGGAAGACGTCTTCATCCAGATCATGGGAGGCGACAAATGATCGGCTTTCAAACCCTGTTTTACAAGGAAGTGCTGCGCTTCTGGAAAGTGGCAACCCAGACTCTGACCGCGCCGATCGTCACGGCAATGCTGTACCTGCTGATCTTCGGCCATGTGCTGGAAGACCGCCTGCAAGTTTATCCAGGCGTGCAATACACGGCATTCCTGGTGCCCGGGCTGGTAATGATGAGCGTGCTGCAAAATTCCTTCGCCAATTCATCTTCGTCGCTGATCCAGTCAAAAATTACCGGCAACCTGGTATTCATATTGCTGCCGCCCTTGTCGCACTGGGAAATGTTCAGCGCCTATGTGCTGGCGGCGGTGGTGCGTGGCCTGGCGGTCGGCGCCGGCGTATTTCTGATCACGGTATGGTTCGCCGACCTGTCGTTTGTAGCGCCATGGTGGATCGTGATTTTCGCGCTGCTCGGGGCGGCGATCCTTGCGACGATGGGCTTGATTGCCGGTATATGGGCCGAGAAATTCGACCAGCTGGCAGCCTTTCAGAATTTTCTGATCATGCCCGCTACGTTCCTGGCAGGCGTGTTTTATTCGATTCATTCATTGCCGCCGTTCTGGCAGGCGGTGTCGCATGCGAATCCGTTTTTTTATATGATTGACGGCTTCCGTTACGGCTTTTTTGGCCAGTCCGACGTGAACCCTCTGTTAAGCTTTGCGATCGTGGCGGCATTCTTTATCGTATTGGCGTCGCTCGCGATTTATTTGCTGAAGCGCGGCTATAAACTTCGACACTGAATCGATCAGTGGTTACGTATTTGTATACGCCGTCTTTCATGCAGTTCACCATTTAAGTCAACACTAAGGCAAAAAACATGTTGCCCACCCCAGATCTTGTTAAAAGTTATATCGCCGCCGGCCTCGAATGCACGCATCTCGAAGTCGAAGGCGACGGCCAGCATTTTAATGCGATCATCGTGTCGAATGCGTTCACCGGCAAACGCCTGATTCAGCGCCATCAACTGGTCTATGCCGCATTGGGCGACCGGATGCGCGAAGAAATTCACGCGCTGTCGATGAAGACCCTCACTCCGGAAGAATTCCAGCAATAATGGACAAACTGCTTATTACCGGCGGCAAACGCCTGTCCGGCGACATCGCCATCTCGGGCGCCAAGAATGCGGCGCTGCCGATTCTGTGCGCCGGTCTGTTGACCGCCGACACGCTTCACCTTTCCAACGTCCCGAACCTGAAGGATGTCGCGACCATGCTGTCGCTGTTGCGCCAGATGGGAATGCGGACCGAACAGGATGATGACCGGCTGGCGCTTTCCGGACGCTCGATCGACAAGCTTGAAGCGCCTTATGAAATGGTGAAAACCATGCGCGCTTCCATCCTGGTGCTCGGTCCGCTGGTAGCCCGTTTCGGCGAAGCCAGGGTGTCGCTGCCGGGTGGCTGCGCGATCGGATCGCGGCCGGTCGATCAGCATATCCGGGGCTTGCGCGCAATGGGCGCCGAAATCACGATCGAAGGCGGTTATATCCATGCCAGGGCCAAGAAGCTCAGGGGCGCCCGCATCGTGACCGACATGATCACCGTGACCGGCACCGAAAACCTGTTGATGGCGGCCACCCTCGCCGAAGGCCAGACAGTACTGGAAAATGCCGCGCGCGAGCCGGAAGTGACCGACCTGGCCAATCTGCTGGTCGCGATGGGCGCGAAAATCGATGGCATCGGCACCGACCGGCTGGTGGTGCAGGGCGTGGACCAGCTGCATGGCGCGGCGCACACCGTCATCGCGGACCGCATCGAGACCGGCACATTCCTGTGTGCCGTGGCGGCCGTCGGCGGAGATGTAACCCTGAAGAACACGCGCACCGATATCCTCGATGTCGCGCTCGACAAGCTGCGCGAAGCCGGCGTCATCCTTACCTCGGGCGATGACTGGATCCGGGTGCAGATGGCGGCGCGTCCGAAAGCGGTCAGTTTCCGCACCACCGAATATCCGGGCTTTCCGACCGATATGCAGGCGCAGTTCATGGCGCTGAACTGTATCGCCGAAGGCGGCAGCCGGGTCACCGAAACCATATTTGAAAACCGCTTCATGCATGTCCAGGAAATGAACCGCCTCGGCGCCGCTATTGGCATCGAAGGCCATACCGCGATTATTTCGGGCGTCGATAAACTGGTGGGCGCTCCTGTCATGGCAACCGATCTGCGCGCATCGGCTTCGCTGGTCATTGCGGCGCTGGCGGCCGAGGGCGAAACCCTGATCGACCGCATTTACCACCTTGACCGCGGCTATGACCGGATGGAGCAGAAGCTCTCCGCGGTCGGGGCTGACATCAGGCGGGTAAGATGATGAACCGACAGCTCACGCTCGCCTTGTCCAAGGGCCGTATTTTCGATGAAACCCTGCCGTTGCTGAAAGCGGCCGGCCTGACCGTCACCGAAGATCCGGAAACCTCGCGCAAGCTGATCCTGCAAACCAATGACGCCAATGTGCGGGTCATCATCGTGCGCGCATCCGATGTGCCGACCTATGTGCAATACGGCGCCGCCGATTTTGGCGTGGCAGGCAAGGATGTATTGCTCGAGCATGGCGGGGAAGGCCTGTACCAGCCGATCGACTTGAATATCGCGAAATGCCGGATGTCGGTGGCGGTCCCGGCCGGATTTGATTACGTCAGCGCGGTGCGCCAGGGCGCGCGGCTGCGCGTCGCGACCAAATATGTGCAGACCGCGCGCGAGCATTTTGCGGCGAAGGGCGTGCACGTTGACCTGATCAAGCTGTACGGCTCGATGGAGCTGGCGCCGCTGGTCGGCCTGTCGGATGCGATTGTCGATATGGTAAGCACCGGCAGCACGCTGCGCGCCAATAACCTGGTTGAGGTCGAGCACATCATGGATATTTCCTCGCGGCTGGTAGTGAATCAGGCGGCGCTGAAATTGAAACGCGAGCAGCTGCAGCCGATCCTGGAAGCATTTGAGAAGGCGTCGAGGGAATTACAGTAAATAGTGTCTCATCGAGAAAACCATGTCAGTTCAAATTCGCAAACTTGATTCAAGCAATCCCGACTTCCGTGCGCAGCTGAGTGCCGTGCTGGCCTTCGAAGCCGCGGAGGATGCGGCTATCGATCAGGCCGTGGCGGGCATCCTGGCAAACGTAAAAGCGCGCGGCGACGCGGCGGTGCTGGAATACACCAACCAGTTCGACCAGCTCGGCGCGGCCGGCGTGACGGCCCTCGAAATCGGCCGGGAAGCGTTGCAGGCGGCATTGCAGGGGCTGCCGCCGGCGCGGCGCGCGGCATTGCAAACCGCCGCCGATCGCGTTCGCAGCTACCATGAGCGGCAAAAACAGGAATGCGGTTCCGACGGGTTTCTCTACACCGAAGCGGACGGCACCGTGCTGGGGCAGAAAGTCACGCCGCTCGACCGGGTCGGCATCTACGTCCCCGGCGGCAAGGCGGCCTATCCTTCTTCGGTCCTGATGAATGCCATTCCGGCCAAGGTGGCGGGGGTCCCGGAAGTCATCATGGTGGTGCCGACGCCGTCCGGAATCAGGAATGAACTGGTGCTGGCCGCGGCGGCGATCGCCGGCGTCGACCGGGTGTTCACGATCGGCGGCGCGCAGGCGGTCGGCGCGCTGGCTTATGGCACCAAAACGATTCCGCAGGTCGATAAAATCGTCGGGCCGGGCAATGCCTATGTCGCCGCGGCGAAGCGCCGCGTGTTTGGCACGGTCGGCATCGACATGATCGCCGGACCGTCGGAAATCCTGGTCATCTGCGACGGCAGCACCGATCCGGACTGGATTGCAATGGATTTGTTTTCCCAGGCCGAGCATGACGAACTGGCGCAGTCGATCTTGCTATGTCCCGACGCCGCCTACATTGCGCAGGTCGAAGCCAGCATCAACCGGATGCTCGGGGAGATGCCGCGCCAGGACGTGATTCGCGTGTCGCTTGCCGACCGCGGCGCATTGATCAAGGTGCGCGACATGCAGGAAGCCTGTGACATCGCCAATTTCATCGCGGCCGAACATCTCGAGATTTCCGCTGAAAATCCGCAGCAGTGGGCCGACCGGGTGCGCCACGCCGGCGCCATGTTTCTTGGCCGCTTTTCTTCCGAGTCGCTCGGCGATTACTGCGCGGGACCGAATCACGTGCTGCCGACTTCGCGCACGGCGCGGTTTTCATCGCCGCTCGGCGTCTACGATTTCCAGAAGCGCACGAGCGTGATCCAGGTAAGTGAAGCGGGTGCGCAGACGCTCGGCAAAATCGCCGCCGAACTCGCCTATGGCGAGGGCTTGCAGGCGCATGCCAGATCGGCCGAATTCAGGCTGCGCAAATGATGACGCGGATTCGAAAAAAAGCCCGGGCCGCGTGTTGAATACCTGGAAAAACAGCGTATTCTGCGAAGATGTCCTGACCGGCATCGCGCGCATTCCGGACGGCGCGATCGACCTGCTGATAGCGGACCCGCCGTATGGACTGGGCAAGGATTACGGCAATGATTCGGACAAGCTCGACGCCGCGGCATATCTGCGATGGACCGAAGACTGGATCGACGCAGCATTGCCAAAACTGAAACCGAATGGCAGCCTGTATATTTTTCTCACATGGCGGTATTCGCCGGAGATTTTCGTCATGCTGAAGCAGCGTATGACGATGGTCAACGAGATAATCTGGGATCGCAAGGTGCCGTCGATGGGCGGCAGCATCCGCAAGTATTCGTCAGTGCACGACACGATCGGGTTTTTCGTGAACGCCAGGGATTACCATTTCGACATCGACGCGGTACGCATTCCCTACGACGCCGAAACCAAGAAAGCCCGATCACGTTCGATTTTTGTCGGCGCCAAATGGCTGGAATTGGGCTATAACCCGAAAGATGTCTGGAGCGTGTCGCGCCTGCATCGCGAGCATCGCGAGCGCGCCGATCATCCGACCCAGAAGCCGCTTGAAATCGTCGAGCGCATGGTAAAGGCATCCTGCCCTCCCGGCGGCGTGGTATTCGACCCGTTCATGGGCAGCGGCACAAGCGCTGTCGCAGCCCGGAAATGCGGCCGGGATTTCGTCGGCTTTGAACTGAATGCGGAATATTGCAAACTGATTGAAACCAGGCTGGCGGCGCTGCCGCCGGCGGCGGCCGTGCAGGAACCCGCTGCCGCGCCGGCGTCCGACCAGGCGGAACTGCCATCCGATGCCTGACTGTGCCCTGAATGTCCGACCTAATTGAACTAACTGGAACAACATGTCCCTGATCGAAAACATTATTCGTCCTGACATACGCGCACTGTCGGCATATCACGTGCCGGACGCGACCGGGCTGATCAAGCTCGACGCGATGGAAAATCCTTACACGCTGCCGGAAAACCTGCGCGCCGAGCTCGGCCGGCGGCTGGCTGACATAGCCCTGAACCGCTATCCGGCGCCGTCCTATACGGCGCTGAAAGCCAAGATCCGCAGCCGGCTCGGTGTGCCGGCCGGATTCGACGTGGTGCTCGGCAATGGCTCGGATGAGTTGATTTCGATCGTGTCGGTCGCTTGCGCCCGGCCCGGCGCCAAGGTACTGGCGCCGCTGCCCGGCTTCGTGATGTACGCGATGTCGGCGCAATTCGCCGGCCTCGAGTTCGTCGGCGTGCCGCTGAGACCCGATTTCACGCTCGACCAGGAGGCGATGCTCGCAGCGATCAGACTGCATCGTCCCGCGATTACCTATCTCGCGTATCCAAACAATCCGACCGGCACCCTGTTCGACGCCACTGCCATAGTGGAGATTTTGCAGGCGGTCGGCGACAGCGGCATCGTGATCGTGGATGAAGCCTATCAACCGTTCGCGCAAGCCAGTTTCATGCCGCGCCTGCCGGAATTCGACAATCTGGTAGTGATGCGCACGGTTTCCAAACTCGGCCTGGCAGGCATCCGGCTCGGTTACATGGCGGCGGCAAGCGCATTGCTGAACGAATTTGACAAAGTACGTCCACCGTACAATATTAACGTACTGACCGAGGCGACCGCGGAATTCCTGCTCGATCATACCGATACGCTGGATGCCCAGGCAGCCGCCTTGCGTGATGAACGGCAGCGCCTGGCAGCTGCGCTGGCGGCGATTCCAGGCGTC
>JAQGMO010000008.1 GCA_028292315.1 Herminiimonas sp.
CTCCTTTCGTCGGATTCACCCTATCTAATGCTTGATGTGCTTAAGTAAGATATGGGGCTCCTCTCCTGGATAGGCAATGGATTTTCCCGAATCCGCCGTCGGGTGCGCCGCAATCCCTCTTAATTCATCCACCAGTTTCATTGCCGGCGCGGGCAGAATCCCCTGCCGCCGCCGGAAGGCGGTCAGGCGACGGGTGGCGACGACACCATCAATAGGAAGTAAATCGAACAGCCCCGCCTTGCCCTCTGCGTCATACATCGGCTGCGGCATCCAGCTGAGGAATCCGGCGCGCGTCACGAGACCCTTGAGGACTACGATGGAACGCGTTTCGACCAGAACATTCGGCAGCCCGAGCCCGTGTGCTGTAAATACCTTGCGCATGTGTTCAAAAGGTTCAGTGCCGCGCGGCATGGTGGCCCACCTATGGTCGAGCGTATCGGCCAGTTTCAGGCCGGCCTGCCGCCTGAGCGGATGGTCGACTGCCGCCACCACATAGCTGTTGTCGTGCCAGCTGCAGTCGGTGATGGCGCAGATCTCATCGGTATCCGGTATCGAGACGTTCAGCGCAATGTCGATTTCATACTTGACAAGCGCATCTGCCAGCCGGTCCCAGACCCCTTCGATCACTTCCACCCGAAGCTTGGGCCAACGCGTGAGCACGCGGTCGATTGCCTGCGGCAGGATTGAACTGGCCACGCTGCCGATGGAACCGACCTTGATAGTGCCTTTGGCGAGGCCGCGCATGGAATTGATTTCTTCCATCGCGTGCGCCGCCTCGCGTTGCAGCAGCGTCGCGCGAGGCAGCAGGGCCTCGCCTATGGGGGTGAGCGCCATGCCCTTTGAATTGCGTTCGAACAGATCGGCCCCGACCTGGTCCTCAAGACGCTTGATGATGCGGCTGAGTGCGGGTTGGGTGATATGCAGGGTTTCGGCGGCACGGCCGAGACTGCCGTGGGTCACGATGGCCATGAACGCCGAAATCTGTCGTCCGTTGAAGATCATACCGAAATGTAATGACTTCCCGCGAAAAAAGCAATTTTGTGGCAGTAAGAAATTTGCAATACTGACGTTATACTCAAAATGTCAGGAGACTTTTGCATGCAGTTCCCCAACGGCCAGCAGCAAGCGGGCAACGCCGTAACGCCAGTCATTACCGTTCGTGACGCAGTGACAGACCTGCTGCGCAGGTTCAACATGACTTCGATCTTCGGCAATCCCGGCTCCACCGAATTGGGGCTGTTCCTGAACTTCCCGCAGGATTTTCGCTACGTGCTCGGCCTCAGTGAAGCAGTCGTGGTCGGCATGGCCGACGGGTATGCGCAGGCTACGCGGAATGCGTCCTTCGTCAACCTGCATTCCGCTGCCGGCGTCGGCAATGCGATGGGCAACATCTTTACCGCTTACAAGAACCGCACGCCGATGGTGATTACCGCCGGCCAGCAGGCACGCAGCATCCTTCAGTTCGATCCGTTCCTGTTCTCCAGCCAGGCGACCGAGTTGCCCAAGCCATATGTGAAATGGAGCTGCGAACCGGCGCGGGCGGAAGACGTGCCGCAGGCGATTGCGCGCGCATACTACATTGCGATGCAGGAGCCACGCGGGCCGGTACTGGTATCGGTGCCATCCGACGACTGGGACAAGCCGGCCGACCTTGTCGCGCACCGCGTGGTCAGTACGGAATCACGGCCGGAGCCGCTGGTGCTCGACCAGATCGGCGCCGCGCTCGACGCCTGC
Organism: Herminiimonas sp.; assembly: GCA_028292315.1. GTDB lineage: Bacteria > Pseudomonadota > Gammaproteobacteria > Burkholderiales > Burkholderiaceae_D > JAQGMO01. Next base: position 1,735 of record JAQGMO010000008.1, read on the forward strand.
GAACGTCCGGCCTTCGTAATCGGCGCGGCCGTCGACCGCGGCAATGCATGGAATGAGCTGGTGCAACTCGCGGAACGACATAACGCGCGTGTCTTCGTCGCCCCGATGTCCGGACGTTGCGGCTTCCCCGAAGACCATCCATTGTTCGCCGGCTTCCTGCCTGCGGTACGCGAAAAAATTGTCGGCATGCTTGGTGGGCATGACTTGATCATGGTGATCGGCGCGCCTGCCTTCACCTACCATGTTGAAAGCAGCGGCCCGCACATACCGGCGGGCGCACAACTGTGCCAACTGATCGACGACCCCGGTATTGCCGCATGGGCGCCTGTGGGCACCGCGGCGGTCGGCAGTATTCGCCTTTCCGTGCTCGAACTGCTCGCGCGCCCTGCTGCGCGCCGGCGCACGATGCCGGCGCCCCGGCAATCTGTTCCGCGCGCACATCCTCCTGAAGACGGCGCCCGGATGTCGGTCGCGTATGTGCTGCAAACGTTGGCGGAAGTGCGCAGTCCGGAGCACATTATTGTGGAAGAGGCGCCCAGCTCGCGCCCCGTGATGCACAACTACCTGCCTATCCTCCGCAGCGAAACCTTCTACACGATGTGCAGCGGCGGCCTCGGTTACGGCCTGCCGGCGGCGGTCGGCGTCGCCATGGCAAAACCGGACGCGAAGGTAATCGGATTGATCGGTGACGGGTCGAGCATGTATTCCATCCAGGCGCTATGGAGCGCGGCGCAACTGCGGCTGCCGATGACGATCCTTATCCTGAAGAACCGGCGCTACGCGGCATTGCAGGAGTTTGCGACCGTGTTCGGCTTCGCCCCCGGAGCCAGGCTCGAGGGAAGCGACTTGCCGGACCTCGATTTCGTGGCCCTGGCAAAGGGCCAGGGGTGCGAGGCGGTGCGGGTTGACCGTGCCGACGCGTTGAGGAAGACGCTGATCGAGGCGCTGCAGTCAAAGGCGCCTATGCTGGTAGAAGTGGAAGTGGCCTGAGGCTAAACACAATCCGCCGAATCCCTGAAATTCAGCGAGTCCTGCTGCAGACGATCAGTGTAATACATCACTAAAGGAGCCAAACAAATGACCAACGCAATCGCCAACTTCTCGATCTGGGACGCCAAAGCCCTGTCCGGCGGCTGGAAAGCCACCGAGGGCGGCCGCTACGAAGTGATCGAACCAGCGACCGGCAAATATCTGCACACGGTGTCGATCGCCAACCCCAAGGATATGGCCGCGGCGGCCAGCGCCGCCAAACGCGCTCAGCCGAAATGGGCTGCCACGCCGTTCGAGGAGCGTGCCGCGATCTTTCGTCGCGCCGCCGACATTCTCGCGGGCGCCGGCGCCGCGGTGAAACAGCGTTTCGTGCAGGAGACCGGCAGCGTCGGGCCAAAGGTCGATTTCGAACTTCATCTGGCGATTGGCATGCTGCGCGAAGCCGGCGCATTGCTGACCCAGCCGCACGGCTTGCTATTGCCGAGCACGATGAACCGCATGAGCATCGGACGTCGGATTCCGCACGGCGTGGTGGGTGTGATCTCGCCATTCAACGCGCCGCTCGCGCTGTCAACCCGCGCTGTCGCGCCAGCGCTCGCGCTCGGCAATACGGTGGTGTTGAAGCCGGACCCGCAGACTGCATTTGCGGGCGGCTTCCTGGTGGCGGCAGCGTTGCTCGAAGCCGGTTTGCCCGAGGATTGCCTGTATGTGCTGCCCGGCGGCGCCGATGCCGGCGAAGCGCTGGTCACCGATCCGAACGTCTCGATGATTTCATTCACCGGCTCCACCAATGCCGGCCGACGGGTCGGGGAGCTGGCAAGCAAACATCTGAAAAAAGTGACGCTGGAGCTGGGCGGCAAGAACTCGATCATCGTATTCGATGATGCCGACCTCGACATCGCCGCCTCGAATGTCGCCTGGGGCAGCTTCCTGCATCAGGGCCAGATCTGCATGACCACCGGCCGGGTGCTGGTGCAGGAAGGTATTGCGGACGAGTTTACCAGGCGCCTCGCGGAAAAGGCTAACCATCTGCCGGTCGGCGACCCGGCCACCGGACAGGTCGCCCTCGGGCCCGTGATCAACCAGCGACAGTTGCAGCGCATCGACGGCATCGTGAAGGACACGCTGGCGGCCGGCGCTACGCTCGCCGCGGGCGGCACCTATGACCAGCTGTTCTATCGCCCGACGGTGCTGACTGGCGTCAAGCCGGGCATGCGTTCATTCGATGAAGAAGTGTTCGGCCCGGTGACCTCCATCGTCACGTTCAAGAACGAAGATGAGGCGATCGCATTGAACAATGAGACCGAGTACGGCTTGTCATGCGGCATTTTGACGAAATCGCTGAAGCGCGCAATGTATGTGGCGCATCGCGTCACCACTGGCAAGGTGCATATCAACGACCAGACGGTCGGCGATGAGCCGTGGATTCCGTTCGGCGGTTCCGGCGCATCGGGCAATGGCGGACGGCATGGCGGACCGGCAAACTGGGAAGAGTTTACGCAGTGGCAGTGGATCACCATCCAGGACAAGGCGAATGCCTATCCATTCTGATAACGAAAAATTTTAATAACGATAACAGGAGACGCGAATGAACGAACCTATCAGATTGAAGCGACGGACCTTGACTGTCGCCATCGCCGCCGCGGCAGCGCTTCCGGCCGCCGGATTTGCACAGACTTCCGAAGCGCCGGTCCGGATCGGCTACACCATGTCGCGTGCCGGCGCGTACGCGCCCGGCGCCCAGGTATCGCAAGAACCGAACTACCTGCTGTGGGCGCAGCAGGTCAATGCGGCCGGCGGTCTTTCGGTCAAAGGAAAGAAGCGCAAGGTCGAATTGATTTCTTACGACGACCGCAGCGAAATCGAAACCGCGGTGCGAACCTATGAGAAGCTGATGGGGAGCGACAAGGTGGACCTGATCCTGCCGCCCTGGGGTTCGGCAATGAATTTCGCGATCGCGCCGCTGGCCAACCGCTACGGCTACCCATTCCTCGCGCCGACCGCCTTGTCGCGCAAGCTGATCGACATGCAACTGCCGTACTTCTTCTCGTTGCTGCAACAGCCCGACAAAATGATGGGCGCGCTCGTCGACATGCTGGCCGCGAACAATGTCAAGACCATTGCGGTGATCTACATGGACGACTTGTTCGGCATTGAGAACTTCGCATCACTGCGTTTGGCCTTGCGCGGCAAGAACATCCAGCTGATCGAGAGCAAGAGCTATCCGCTCGGCGTAAAAGACTTGTCGCCGGTGCTGAAATCGATCAAGGCAATGAACCCCGACGCCTTCATCGGCATCACTTATCCGCCCGATACCATCCTTGCGTCCACGCAGGCAAAGGAAATCGAGTTCAATCCGAAGTACTTCTACGCCTCCGTCGGCACCGCCTTCCCGCTGTACAAGCAGAGAATCGGCGCAAACAGCGAGGGCGTGCTTGGCATGGGCTCCTGGAACCCGAAGGTGTCGCCGCAGGCGAAAGCCTACTTCGATGCGCATACCAGCCAGATGAAGAAAGAGCCGGACCGCTGGGCCAGCGCCCATACATGGGTGGGACTGGAAATCATGCAGCAGGCAGTGGAGAAAGTGGGACTGGACCGCAAGGCGCTACGCGAACATATCGCCAATAACGAGTTCAACACCATACTCGGCAAGGTGCGCTTTGTCCGCGGCGAGAACGCCAGCATTCCCGGCACGGTAGGCCAGTGGCAGAACGGCGAGTTTGAGGTGGTGTGGCCGGAGTCGCGGGCCACGGCCAAACTGATGACGGCCAAGCCGGCGTGGAAATAGCTTTCGGATAGCCCGCACCCATGGACCTTTCCCTGTTTGCCGACCTGGCAGTCAATGGCCTGGTGATAGGCGGCATTTATGCCGTCATCGCCATTGGCCTGAACATGCAGTACGGCTTGATGCGCATTCTAAACATCGCCCACGGAGAGTTCCTGATGGTGGGCGCGTTCCTGACGTTCACGCTGCACACCGCCACCGGCATCAGCCCTCTGTGGTTCCTGCCGGTGGTGGTGTTGCTTAGCTTCGCGGCCGGGCTGGTATTGCATCGGCTGATATTCAAGCGCCTGACCGCGACGTCGAGATCGCTCGACCAGGTGGAGGAACGCAGCCTGATCGTCGGATTCGGCCTGATGTTCATCCTGCAAAACATGGCGTCTTTGATCTGGGGCGCGGACCTTCGGGGTTATGACTTCATGACCGAGCCGCTGAAGTACGGCGGCGTCATCGTCACGAAAAACCGCTTGCTGGTGCTGTTCCTTGCGATGGCGGCCAGCATCGGCCTGATCCTGCTGCTGCAACGTACGCTGCTCGGCAAGGCGGTGCGCGGCATGTTGCAGTCGCCGCTAGGCGCATGGCTGGTGGGGATCGATACGCAACGGCTGCATCCCTTTGTATTCGCGCTCGGCGTTGCCATGGCCGGACTGGCCGGCGCGCTGCTCAGCATGATCTATGAAGTATCGCCGTCGATCGGCGAGAGTTACACCGTGATGGCACTGATCGTGATTACCCTCGGTGGCCTGGGCAGCATTGCCGGCAGTTTCGCGGCTGCGTTGCTGCTCGGACTAGTGGAAAGTTTTGGGACGCACTTTACCAATCCCTCGCTCAAGATGCTGCTTAGTTACGGCATCTTCGTGCTGATCCTGATGTTACGGCCGAAGGGATTATTCGCCAAATGAAGACATTTCTGCTTGCGGTCGCCGCCGCTGGCGCAGTCCTTGCCTGCGCGCCATGGATACTGCCCGACTTCTGGGTGTCACTCGCGATGACATGCCTGATGTATTCAGCGCTGGCAGTCAGCTGGAGCATGTTCAGTGGGGCCACGCGCTATCTGTCGCTCGCCACATCGGCGCTGTTCGGGCTGGGCACCTACACCACGGCGCTCGCGATGCAATCGCTGCCATGGCCGGTGCTGATTATTACGGGGGGACTCGTGGCCGCCGCGTTCGCACTGATCGCGGGCGCGGCCGTCATGCACTTGCGCGGTACTTATTTCGCCGTGCTGACATTCGGGCTCGGGGAACTTGTCCGCCATTCGGTTACCTATGCTGAAAAAACATTTTCAGGTACGGTCGGACGCGTGTTGGCGGAAGTTCCGTCGAATGCGGTGGTTTACTGGACGGTGCTGGCGTTGGCCTTGCTGGCGGTGGTAACGCATCGGCTGGTCGCGCAATCACGGCTGGGTTTTGCGATGCGCGGCATCGGCGCTGACGAACAGCGCTCCGCCACCTTCGGCGTGAATCCGCGCATCATCAAGTTAACAGGATTTGCCTTGAGCGCCTGGTTTGCCGGCGCGGTGGGCGCGGCCATGGCGGTGCGTTGGACCTACATCGATCCGCACTCCGCTTTCAATCCGTTGATCGGTTTCCAAACCGTGCTGATCGCCATGATCGGCGGCGCGACGACTTTACGCGGTCCCTTGATTGCGGCAATCGGGCTAAGCCTGTTGTCTGATGCATTGCGACTTAACTTTCCCTATGCCTACCTGGTGCTGTTGGGGGTGTTGCTGATTGTTTGCGTGCTGTACCTTCCCGATGGTATTGCCAGCATCAAGCCCGGTAGGTTGTTCGGCAAACGCAAGGAGAGGGTATGAGTTCGATGCCCATGCTATCCGTACAACAGCTCTGCATGCGATTCGGCGGACTTAAAGCCTTGTCGAATGTGACGATGGACGTCCGCCGTGGTGAATTTGTCGGCATTATCGGGCCTAACGGTGCGGGCAAGACGACGTTGTTCCATGCGATCAGCGGCATTCTTGTTCCCACCAGCGGTACGGTGCGCGTCGACGGCAAAGAGATGCAAGGCAAAGCGCCGCACGCATTCTGCCGGGCGGGCGTGGCCCGCACTTTCCAAACGCCGCGGATTTTCGGTGACATGACAGTCCGCGACAATGTGCGCTTTGCAAACACTTTCGGCAGCCCGGAAAAAGATGCTTCCCTGGTCGCGCAGGTTATCGAAGAAACGCAGATCACCGGTCTGGCGGCGGAGCGCGCCGGCGACCTGCCGCCTGCCCGCCAGCGCCAGCTGGAAATCGCCATGGCGCTGGCGACTACGCCGCGCCTGCTATTGCTGGATGAAGTGGCGGCAGGGTTGACCGAGACTGAAGTGGAAGATGTCGCTCGCCTCATTGCCGCGTTGCGGGACCGATACGGCTTGACCGTGGTGTGGATCGAACATGCAGTCGGCACGCTGATGCGAACAGTCGACCGCGTCGTGGTACTGAACTTTGGGGAGCTGGTGGCGGATGGCCCGCCGTCACAGGTCGCGGCTGATCCCCGGGTCATCAACGCTTACCTGGGCGACGAGGTGATGGAATGAGCATGCTGCTGGAAGCACGGTGCATCAGTGCCGGTTACGGCCCGCTTGAGATCATCCGCAATATCGATATTCTGGTTCCGCGTGGGAAAATCACGGTAATCGTCGGTCCAAATGGCGCCGGCAAGACAACACTGATGCGTGCGCTCTCCGGAATTATTCCCCTGACGCGCGGTGACATCAGGTTTGACGATGCATCGATTGCGGCGACCAATGTATCGAAGCGTGTCGCCAGCGGCCTGGTGCTGGTTCCCGAGGGCCGTCACCTGTTCGCGCAAATGACGGTGGAAGAAAATCTGGAACTGGGCGGGTATGTATTGCCGGCGGCGGAACGCCGCGCGCTGATGGACAAGGTGCTCGCCATCTTCCCTCGCCTGGCGGAACGTCGCCGCCAACTGGCCGGCACCATGAGCGGCGGCGAGCAACAGATGGTAGCGGTCGGCCGGGCGCTGATGAGCAAACCCAGATGCATCCTGCTGGATGAACCGTCATTGGGGTTGGCGCCGCTCATGGTGGCGGAACTATTCCGCATCCTCCGGCAAATTTGCGAGAGCGGCACCGGAATCTTGCTGGTGGAGCAGAACGTGCGCCAGGCACTGACGATCTGCGACAACGCCTACATTCTTGAGCGCGGGCAGGTTGTGGCGGAAGGTGCGGGCGCGGAATTGCTACAGGGAGAACGGATACGGAAGTCGTATCTGGGGATGTGACGCCCTCCGCGGCCGATGTCCCCACGGTTGACTAATGCGATGCCGGTACCTTCGCATTAGTCACACTGCGCATACGCATTTGTTTCTCAGATTTCAATATCCACCAGTGGTCCATGCTGCTGCGCGCCGTAGACGTCGCGGTCGAAAGCCGACCCGCTGCCATGACTTGCGAAACGGCGCGGCAACGTGATCTTGATTGCACGAACCCGGTCAAACGGGATAACGCGCACCACGTCCACTTCGACCTGATACAAGTCCGCAAGGGTCTCCTTGGCGAGCGCACCCGAATCGCGCACGCGCTCGTACGTCGCCACATCGTTGAACATGAGATCAATGGTGATTTGAAAAGGCCCTGCATTTTTGCTGCGCAGGACTGCAGCCAGATCGCCTAGCTTGGCCATATCAGATATTCTCCAGTTCAATCGGGAACAATTCAAGTGAGTCGTCTACATCCATCAAATGGTAGACGCTGAATTCGTACACTTCGCCGCCTGCGACATCCGATGGCGAAAACGGGAATGCCAGATTGCCGGCAGTGGTCTTGCGACCATTGAACGGGCAATGCAGGAAGGAAGAACGGGCCAGCGAAAGCACATAATTGGCTAGTTCCTGGTCCTTGGCAATAGCTTCGATCAGGACGCCCACTTCACGCGGCGCGATATGGCGTTGCGGCTCGAGTTTCCCCAGTACGGCGTCCCGCCCGTAGTAGCGGAAGCCAAGATCGAAGTCACTGTTTTTTACATCGGACCCCAGATTGCGGCGGACTGCACCGCGAACCGCCTCCTCGATGACATCCAGGTTGGCGATCACATCGCGGTCACGCACGCCGGCGATGGTAAATGCGCGAAAGCCGACGCGACGCGCGCCTTCAAGCTTGATACGAAAGCGTTTCGATGGAATAAACCGCGACCCGCTTACGCGGACGGTTTGCCGATCGATCTGTTCGAAGTTCGCGGAGGTAAGGTCCACGTCCCCTTCCGGTTCATACAGCACCAGTGGATCGCCCTGCTCGTACATGGTGTGCGCGGCGACGGAGTCCGGCGTGCAGATCCGATCGTGCGCCAATGGCCGAATCAGGAAGTGGTCGCGGCGAATAATGCCAAGCAGACTGTCATTTGGCGCCAGTGGAAGTCCGCATTGCGCCCCGCATTCCATGATCTTTGCCATGTGCAATGCCAGACCGGGGTCGAAGCCACGTGCAATCGGCAGTGCCGCATAGATCGCCGTATCACATGAACGGCCGGCCAGGACCACATCGGCGCCGCGGGCTAACGCCTCAGCGAACGGTTCGGTTCCCATCTGACCAACGATCCGGGTACTTTCCATGACGGCTGACTCGGAAAGCGACGGCGCATCGGTCATTGGGGTAATCTTGCCGGCGCGTAATGCATCACGGACCCGGGTCTTGTCTATCTCCGAATGGATCGTGGCAAGCTTGAAATGCAAATTGTTTTCGCGCGCAATCTCCAGCATCAGTTCGCGCACGAACTGCAGATTCGGCTCGCCGCCGCCCATGCCCGCCGAACCGATTACCAGGGGCACGCCACTTGCGCGCGCGCCCACCAGGGCATGCGTAAGGTCCCGGCGAATCTGCTCGCGTTTGACAAGCGATGTGCCTGTACCAAGGTAGTACGGCCCGGGATCCGTGGAACCGGCATCGGCGCCCACGAGATGCGGTTCAAGACCGAGTCCCGCTTTCAGACTGTCTATCTCGTAGCCGTATCCAAGCATCCCGTTGACGGCGACAATACGTAATTCATCCATAAAGTGCTTTCGGTTCTAGTGCGAATTATTGTTCGAGGCGGATATTGGCGCGGCGGATAAATTCCGACCAAAATGGTGTTTCCTGGCGGATGAACGCGCCGAACTGCTGCGGTGTCTGTTCCATCGGTTCCAGCTCAAGCGTCTTGAGCTTGGCGCGTATCTCGGCATCGCCCATGGCGCGCAACGCAGCGTCACTCAACTGCTTGACGACCGCGGGCGGGGTTCCGGCAGGCGCCAGCAGGCCCCACCAGGCATGAACCTGCACCCCCTGATAGCCGCTTTCCCTGGCGGTGGGCACATCAGGCAAGCTCGCTATCCGTTCGGACGAGGTGACGGCAAGTGCGCGCAATTTCCCGGCACGGATTAACGGCAGTGCCGCTGCAAGCGTGTCGGACGCGAACAATACATGGCCCGCTGCCACGTCAGTCAAGGCTTGACCGCTGCCCTTGTAGGGGACATGGGTTGCCGATACGCCAACCTGGCGAATGAACAGTTCCGATGCCAGATGGGTGATGGTGCCCGCGCCGGACGACGCATACATGCCATCCTGCCGCTTCAACTGACTTACCAGCTCGCCGATTGACTTCGGTGCATCAGGCCGGTTTGCCGTAACAATCACAAATGACGCGCGCGCCAGGCCAGCGACCGGCGCAAAATCCTTTTCCACGTTGTACTTGGTGTTGGGGTTCAGAATCGGATTGGTGATCAATGTGCTGGTTGTACCAAGGGTCAGCGTATAGCCATCGGGAGCGGACTTGGCTGCGGCTTCAGTACCGACGATACCGCCGCCGCCGGCGCGGTTGTCAACAATTACGGAAGCACCACCCAGTGCCGGCTGCATGCCATTTGCGATGAACCGTGCCAGCGCATCGCTTCCTGTGCCAGGCGCGAACGCAACAATGATCTTGATAGGCCGTGAAGGAAAGGACTGGGCAAGGACCGAACCGGTCGCAGAGGCCAGTGCCAGTGCCGAGACTGCATTGAGAAAGGTGCGGCGGGAAATAAACTTCTGGTTTTTATTCATGTCTTCTCCGAAGGGCAAATGTCTGTAGGTTTAACTTTGTACGTTTGTACGTACATTATAT
>JAQGMO010000134.1 GCA_028292315.1 Herminiimonas sp.
GATGGCGCCGGGTCTGATTTTGTCCAATTTGTTTGCCGCAACGCTGGAGATATGTAAGCCGCAATTCCAGCTTACGAACTGATCTCTCGCAAGAAATTCTCGATACTAGTGGCAAGAGCAACCGGTGTCTCATCGGTCGGGTAGTGGCCTGCATTGGCCATGCGCTCGAGCACGGCATTGGGATACCACTGCATATAGGTTCGCGACATGACATCTGCGGTTAGCGAGGGATCGTATTCACCAATGATGACTTTGATCGCTACCGGGTTGCCTTTGATCTGTGCAGAAAAATCGGTTCTGGCCCAGCAGTGCAGGTAAGCGGAAAAGGCTTCCGCCGTGGAGTTTTGCATGGAATGCTCCACCATTTTGTCCAGCCAATGGCTGGACAGCCGATTCCCCGTGGTTAGGTCAATGATCCTCTTGCGCACTGCCGGATCGTTTGCTGCGCTTGCAAATAATGCCCATCTCTGTTCGTCAAACGGCACGGCTGACGCCGGAACCGCCGTGATCGCCACAAGTTTTTTTACCCGATCCGGGGCATCCAGCAGGACCTGCTGAATCGCCTTGCCACCCATTGAGTGCCCGATGAGGCTGAACTCGTTCCAGTTCAGTTCGTTTGCAAGCGTGATCGTGTCCTTGGCGATCTCTGCGATCGTGTATTCGCCAGTGAGCGACTTCGAACCGCCATAACCGCGGTAGTCCATGAATACGTATGTAAATTCCTGCCGGTCGAGCACGTTGCATAGGGGGGCCCATCCGCTGGCACTGCCGAACCAGCCATGCAGCGCCATGACTTTATGAGGCCCGCTGCCAATGGTTATATAAGTATTTTTCATGATCGTCTCCGTTTCCGCAGTCCATTCCAGGTAGACCGCGCTTTCTCGTTCAATCGACTGTCAACGAGGCTGTTCATCGCAAGATTCTGCAATATAAGCAGGTTGTCGCCGACGCCTGTCCGTTGCTGCACGAATCGTGGATTTTACCGATGCGCTCCACCCAATCTGGTCGACAGCGCTCTTGCGGTGCGGATAAGATTTGCACCGACGCTGTTCGCGTCGGCAGGATTCATCGGTCCGACTTGGGGGCCGAGGATAGTGATTACGGCACACACTTGACCGGACTGATCGAAAACCGGCGCGGCGGCGGCAGGATAACCGCCACTCATCTTCTCGTCTGTTTGCGCGAATCCATGCGCCTTTACAGACTCGACTATTTCCGAAACCACTACAGCGCGCACCCGATTGTCGAAGCCTCCGGCGAGGCTGACGCTGGCTTTGCGTTCCTCTTCAACCAGCACCCTGGTTTGCGCTTCGGGAATATAGGCGAGGAAAACCCGTCCCGTAGCCGTGCTCAGCAAGGGTAAAACATGTCCGACCCGAATGCCCAGCGGTCCGTAGGCGTCTCCATCGATCTTGAATATGATTGTCGGCCCACGGTTTCCCCAGACCGACAGGAATACCGAATCCCGCGTCTCTTCTCGCAGCACAGTGAGGAGGTCTTTCGCGAGGTCGATGAGACTTGATTGCCGTAGCGCCGCCGCACCCAACTGAATCGCCATAGGCCCGAGGCCGTATTGGTTGGTCACTGGATTCTGCTCGGCCATGCCTTCGTGCACAAAGCTCGCCAAATATAAATGTGCGTTGCTTGCAGGCATTCCTGCTTTGGCGGCAATGTCACGCAGAGGTAGCTTGCCGTCCGCTTGCGCGAGAATCCGAAGGATCCGGAATCCTACCTCGATAGATTTGATACGACGCCGGGTTGATCCTTCGACAGATTCGTTTGAGGTAAGCATTTCCTACTTTCTTGTTGACGGTAATAATTCATGTAATTATACTTAATATCATTAAATTATACAATGTATAATCACGTTGCACAAAGGAAACGCGGAGAAGGGAGCGCAAACCAGGAAACGATGCTCACGGAGGAGTCCATATTTCGGGAGAGCCAGTTCAGGGCATCCAAAATAAAACTCCAAATCCGTGCAGCAGAGCGAGGTACGTCGTGCGGGGAAGTAGCAGGCATTTTTGAGCGCCATGGATACAGCTGTACCCAACCCCGGATTTTAGATTTCGGTAAAGGTACGTTGAAGTGCATCCAGGGGATTCCGGTTCCATGGTCCGAGTATCAGCGTCGGCAATATAAAAGCCACGTATACCGGTCCGTATTGGTGGCATGTCTTGTTTGACAGTTGCCGCCCATAAGCGAATCAACTATTACGGAAGGAGATATCAATGAAAAAAATCATGGCTACCCTTGTTACGGCGGTCGTCCCGGTGCTGGCGTTGCACGCTGGTTCAGCACATGCTGTCTATCCGGACCGGCCCATCAGGATCATCGTGCCCTTTGCGCCGGGCGGAATCGCAGACGGCACGGCCCGCCTTATCGCATCGGAGCTTTCCGCGAATCTCGGCCAACCCGTCATCGTAGAGAACCGCCCTGGAGGCGCTGCCATTATCGGCACTCAACAGGTCGCCAAGGCACCCGGCGACGGGTATACGCTGCTGATGGCAACCACCAATGTCTCGACCAATTCCGCGCTCTATAAAAAGCTGCCCTATGACGCGGAAAAAGACTTGGTCCCCGTCGCCCTGGCGGTCACCATTCCGGGTGCGATCGTCACGCCGATCTCGCTGCCGGTGAAAACCTTCAAAGAGCTAATCAACTATGCGCAGCAAAATCCCGACAAGATCAGTTATGCCTCGGTCGGGCTCGGCAGCTTTTCCCATCTGGCGGTCGAGGGCTTGGCGCAGAGAACGTCCACCAGGATGGTGCATATTCCCTACAAAGGTTATGCGCCGGCCATCGCCTCGGTGCTAGCGGGCGAAACGCAACTTCTCGCAAGCGACGTGCAAGGGGCGCTGCCATATCTGCAGACGGGCAGAATGAAAGTGCTCGCGGTAACAGGTGTAAAGCGGGTCTCGGTGCTTCCCGATGTGCCGACGTTACACGAAATGGGAGTCAAGGACTATCAGGCAGTGGGCTGGCTGGGAATCATGGCGCCGGCAGGCACACCGTCGCAGATCGTTTCGCTGCTGAACGCGGAAGTCAATAAAGCCATGCAGAAGCCGACTGCCGTTCAGCGTTATACCGAACAAGGCGTGGACGTCTTCGTCGGAGATCCCGGCGCATTCAAGAAGTTCCTCAACGAAAACAAGGCCGGCTGGGAAAAAGTGATCAAAGCTGGCAACATTTCGCTTGACTGAACATTGGCGCACGCACCAATGCATGACTAAAGCCAGGCAATCGTTCCCTAGGCGGAATGGGAACTGCCTCAAATAAACATTAGCACTGGCCCTTCGTACAAGGCATTAGTGCGATCGGACGATAGATAGACAAAGGATAAAACATGGAGGTACTCAGTAGTCATCGCGCGTTGCGCATTGCTATCGTGGGGGCGGGCATTGGCGGCCTCACGGCTGCCGCCGCGCTGCGCCAGCGAGGTTTCGAGGTTAGCGTCTATGAGCGCGCTCCCCAGTTGGGCGAAGTCGGTGCCGGATTGCAGATGGGGCCGAACGCAGTGAAAGTCATCCGTGCGCTTGGACTTGAGGATCAATTCGTGAAGCTTGCGGCCGAACCCCAGGTGCGCTTGTCGCTGAAATGGGACGATGGCGCGGTGCGTGCCCGGGAGCCCTACAAGGGAGCCATGCAGGAAAAGTTCGGTGCGCGTTACCATATGGCGCACCGTGCCGACCTGCACAGCCTTCTGCAGTCACTGGTGCCGGAAGAGTCGATCCATACTGGCGCCGAATGCGTAGGCGTCGAGAACCGGAAGGGGGGCGCAGTAGTGCGCCTGGCCGGCGGGCGCGAGATTGAAGCCGATGTCGTTCTCGGCGCCGACGGTATCCATTCAGTGGTGCGTACCGCCCTGTTCGGTAAGAGCGAAGCCCGCTTCACGAATCAGATTTGCTGGCGCATCATCCTGCCGATGGAAGTGCTGCACAGCGCGGCAGACAAGCTTCCGGTCCCGCTCGACGGCAGCGAGTACACCGGCTGGCTGGGACCGACCGGGCATGTGCTGTTCTATCCGCTGCGCGGCGGCGAACTGCTTAACATTTTCGCCGGCCGGGTGTCGACGCAATGGGCCGACGAGACATGGGCCGTGCCTAGCGCCATCGACGAATTGCTCGATGCGTATGCGGGCTGGCACCCCGGCATGCTCTACGTGTTATCCCGTGCCCGGGAAGCGTTCAAGTGGGGCATCCACGACCGCGACCCGCTCGATCACTGGGTTGTCGGCAACATTGCTCTTCTCGGCGACGCCGCCCATCCCATGATGCCCACGCTGGCGCAGGGCGCAGCGATATCAATGGAGGACGGATACGCCGTTGCGCGCTACCTCGACCAGGGCCGTTCCGACCCGGCTGCGGCGCTTGCCGCATACGAGCGCGACCGCCAGCCCCGCGCCGCCCGGGTGCAGATGCAGGCACGCCAGCAATTCCAAAACAATCAGTTCGTGCCGCCACCGCCGCCGCTGCCAGTCGATTGGATCTATGGTTACGATGTTGTAACCAGCCCGATTAAGCTGGCTGGAGGGCAGTCTGACGTGGAGCGTGCATAATCGACCGGCATTACGGCTTCATCGATCACTCTTTGAAGAAGCGCAGCCTACTCCGCTCTATGCACATTCAGCGGCACAACGCGCTCACCGTATTGGCCGGCGGAAGAGGGCGCATCATGACGGCGCAGGCCGACTGAACTCCCTGGCATTATCGACAACCGAAGCTGCCGCCAGGGAGCTGCATTGCGGTGGGCGGGCCCGATTTCCGCCATCGCTCCGGTTCCTGCCGGCTGCCGCCGGCAACGGGTACACGGCTCGCGCACGGCGAAAACCGTGATTATGTTCAAACTATTCGAGGTCGGAAATGAAAAATCGTAAACGTATACTTATCGCCGGCGCCGGCATCGGCGGACTGACAGCGGCGCTAGCCCTTCTCAAGCGTGGTTATGATGTGCAGGTTTGTGAACAGGCCAGGGAGCTGCGTGAAGTGGGTGCCGGTCTGCAG
>JAQGMO010000125.1 GCA_028292315.1 Herminiimonas sp.
ACGAACCGACCTTTTGACTATTTCGCAAATTCTACTCGGAATAATAGACGCTTACTAGGCAAGATATCATGCTAAACCCCTGATTTATCAAGGGTTAAATTGTATATAGTTGTAACTGGAACAATCAAAAACTGGTTTTAAAGCGGGTTTTTGAGGGTTTTTCCGAGTAAAAAAATCTCTGATGATTTGTCCTTGCTTGCTTTCGGCTTCTTCTGACTCACGGTTTTGAACTCGTTCCGGAATTTCTCAATGATTTGCGTATAGCCGATTCCATTAAAGCATTTGACGAGTAGTGCACCGGAAGGTTTCATATGTGCACGGGCAAATTCAATCGCAAGGTCGATTATATGCTCTATGCGCGCAGCATCTGCCACGCCCACACCGGATAGATTGGGCGCCATATCGGAAAGCACCAGGTCCGCCTTGCGCCCATGGAGAATCTGTTCGAGCTGGTTCAGCGAGTTATCCTCACGAAAATCTCCCAAAATGAAGTGTACGTCGGCGATTGGCTCCATCGGCAACATGTCCAGACCGATGATGGTGCCGTGAATGCCGCCGCCATTTTGCCCCGCCAGCTTGTTGCGTGCATACTGAGACCAGCTCCCGGGCGTTGAGCCGAGGTCGATGATGACCTGGCCCGGCTTGATAAGCTTTTCACTTTCGTCGATTTCCTTGAGCTTGTAGACTGCCCGGGCCCGATAGCCCTCCTTCTGCGCCAGTTTCACATAGGGATCATTGATGTGGTCATGCAGCCAGTTTTTGTTTAATTTGTTCTTTGCCATCGCGTAGAATACCGGTTTTAAAGGATTTTTATGTTGAAACTCACACCCGCGGAGCGCAGCGCGCACCGTGCCGAAGCCCATGCGCTGCACCCGGTCGTCATGATCGGTGATGCCGGCCTGACTCCCGCTGTCCTGAAGGAAATCGACGCCAGCCTCGATGCGCATGGCTTGATCAAGGTTCGTGTCTTTGGCGATGATCGTGAAGCCCGCATCGAAATGTATGAAACGATTTGCGCCAAACTTGATGCCGCGCCAATCCAGCATATAGGCAAACTGCTGGTATTCTACCGCCCTAAAAAAGACGTGCCGAAAGAGCGCAGCGATAAAAAGGGCAAGGGCATGCGAGAAGTAACGATCGTGAAGCCTAGCCCCAGCGGCACCAAACGGCCATCGGTGACAAAAGTAATGGTTAAAGGAAATGAACGGGTCACCCAGGGCGGCAATATCAAACGTGCCAAACCGCGTCAGACCAGTCCCAAGAAATCTTCTCTCGGCAAACGCTGATTTTTATCAGCTATTTACCTGATCCTGAAGATCAGCCAGGCGCCGAGCAGGCTTTGCACCAGGTATAGCCCGCTCGAAATGCCATGCAATATCCCGAATTGCATTCTGGATTCCGACGCCATTACTCCGCCTGGTCCTGCCGCTTCGCGCAAACCCGTCATTAACGGACTCAAACCGAAATAGCCGATCAGACTGCAAGCGAGCATTCCGATTATCAGTATAAGGGAAGTCTTGCGTTGAGCCGGGGAAAGTTCACGACTCGCCAGGCTTAACAAACCGGCCAGTGCCAGCGCGCACGCCAGCGAAATCCATGCTTCTATCCGAAACAGACGGCCTGCGATCGTTCCGGCAAGCACCCTGTCAGACAACATGGAAAACAGGGTCGGCGCGACAATGTAGCCGATTGTCCAGAGGCTTCCTACCCATACCGTGACAAACAACAACCTGAGGCGTGCGACAAAGGACATTCTATTAAGCCGGATTAAATATAACGTACGTCGAGAACTTCGTACTCGCGTACGCCGGATGGCGCTTGCACCTCAACAACATCACCCGCTGATTTTCCGATCAGCGCGCGCGCAATCGGCGATGTAATCGATACTTTCGATTTCTTGATGTCCGCTTCGTCGACTCCAACGATTTGATAGGTCACTTTGTCACCGGCTTCCAGGTCTTCAAGGAAAACGGTTGAACCGAACACGATACGGCCATCGGCATCGAGCAGGACCGGATCGATGATCTGGGCCGCGCCCAGCTTTCCTTCGAGGTCGGCGATCCGTCCCTCGATGAAGCTTTGGCGTTCTTTCGCAGCGTCATATTCGGCATTCTCGGAGAGATCTCCCTGCGCGCGTGCTTCGGCGATCGCGTTGATGACGGCCGGACGTTCCTTGGTTTTCAGGCGGACCAGTTCTTCCTTGAGGAGTTCTGCGCCGCGTTTGGTAAGTGGGACTGAGCTCATGATTTTTCGTTTATTGAAATGAAAACCACAGAGCGCGCAAAGGGCGCGCCCCCTGCGAGTCTGTGGTTAAAGGTTAATTGCTGACTTAGTGTAAAGTTTTATGCAGACCTTGTAAATCATAGACATGCAATTCATCAAGGTGCCGCATGCCTTCGACCGCGGCTTCCGCGCCGCCGATAGTGGTATAGGTTGTTACACGTGCCGCCAGGGCCGAAGTGCGAATTGCACGCGAGTCGGTGATCGCACTGCGTTTCTCCTCGACCGTGTTGATGACCAGGGCAATTTCATTGTTCTTGATCATGTCGACCACGTGCGGACGTCCCTCCACCACCTTGTTGACCGTCGTTACCGGGATGCCCGCTGCACTGATCGCCGCCGCGGTACCCTTGGTTGCGGCGACCGAAAAGCCGATTTCGACCAGATCGCGCGCAACCTGCACCGCACGCGGCTTGTCGCTATTCTTCACGCTCAGGAACACTTTGCCCGAGGTCGGCAGCTTGACGCCGGCGCCCAACTGCGATTTGACAAACGCTTCGCCAAAGGTTTTACCGACGCCCATCACTTCGCCGGTCGACTTCATTTCCGGCCCGAGGATGGTATCGACGCCAGGAAACTTCACAAACGGGAATACCGCTTCCTTGACGCTGTAATACGACGGCACCACTTCATCCTTGATGCCTTGGCTGGCCAGCGATTGGCCGACCATGCAGCGCGCCGCGATCTTGGCCAGTTGCAGGCCGGTCGCCTTGGACACGAACGGCACCGTGCGCGAGGCGCGCGGATTAACTTCGAGCACGAACACGACATCATGCGTCTTGCCATCGATTTCCTGCTGCTGGATCGCGAACTGGACATTCATCAGGCCAACCACGTTCAGCCCCTTGGCCATCAACGCGGTCTGGCGCTTCAGCTCATCGATGGTCGCCTGCGACAACGAGTAAGGAGGCAGCGAGCAGGCCGAATCGCCGGAATGCACGCCGGCCTGTTCGATATGCTCCATCACGCCGCCGATGAAGGTGCGCTCGCCGTCCGACAGGCAGTCGACGTCGACTTCGATCGCATCATTCAGGAAGCGGTCCAGCAACACCGGCGAGTCATGCGACACCTTGACCGCTTCGCGCATGTAGCGCTCGAGATCGCGCTGCTCATGCACGATTTCCATTGCGCGTCCGCCCAGCACATAGGACGGGCGCACCACCAGCGGATAGCCGATTTCCTGCGCCAGGCGCAAGGCATCTTCTTCGGTCCGCGCGGTGCGGTTCGGCGGCTG
>JAQGMO010000173.1 GCA_028292315.1 Herminiimonas sp.
CATCTGACCAAGTACGACACCGCGCATGGCAAGTTTCCCGGCACTGTGCAAGTCGATGGCGAGTACATGATCGTCAACGGCGACAAGATCCGCGTCTTCGCGCAGCGCAATCCGGCCGACATTCCATGGGGCGAGCTTGGGGTCGATGTCGTGCTCGAATGCACCGGCTTTTTCACGACCAAGGAAAAAGCATCGGCCCACCTCAAGGGCGGCGCCAAGAAGGTGATTATTTCCGCACCGGGTGGCAAGGACGTGGACGCTACGATTGTATACGGCGTCAATCACAATGTGCTGAAATCGTCGGATACCGTGATTTCGAACGCATCATGCACCACCAACTGCCTGGCGCCGCTGGCAAAGCCGCTCAACGACAAGATCGGTCTTGTGAACGGGCTGATGACAACGGTGCATGCCTACACCAACGACCAGGTGCTGACCGATGTGATGCATGAAGACCTGCGTCGCGCCCGTTCGGCCACCCAGTCGATGATCCCGACCAAGACCGGCGCCGCAGCCGCAGTGGGACTGGTATTGCCGGAATTGAATGGCAAACTCGATGGCTATGCGATTCGCGTGCCGACCATCAATGTGTCGATCGTCGATCTATCCTTCATCGCCGCGCGTGACACGACCGTGGAAGAAGTCAATGCCATCATGAAGGAAGCGTCCGAAGGCGCATTGAAAGGCATCCTGACCTACAACACCGAACCGCTGGTCTCAGTCGATTTCAATCACAACCCGGCCTCGAGCAATTTCGATGAGACGCTGACCAAGGTCTCCGGCCGGCTGGTCAAGGTGTCGTCGTGGTATGACAATGAATGGGGCTTCTCGAACCGCATGCTTGACACGACGGTTGCGCTGATGTCGGCGAAGTGAGTTGAGGAAGATGTGACAGGCATCATGGGACAAGTATCTGTTCAATCCCGATATCGGGATGGGTGAGCAGCCCAGCGATCCTGGAAGTGATTCATTGATAAAACCGACCTGCGCGAGGTCGGTTTTTTTATAAGGTCAGCTCCGGGACTTGCGAATTTAGAAAAGCCGACCTGCTGCAGGTCGGCTTTGTTTTAGTGCGCCGCCGGCGCGAGTTTGGAACGTTTTCCACGCTGCGTGTTACTCATTAATTGGCAGGCGTCGCCCGATTATTTGAAAACACTCGGACAATCGGCAGAGGACTGCGAATATTGGCCAGTTTGCCAACGATCCTTGCTGATAGTTTTAATTCATTTCTTCAAACTTTATGATAAGTATTACGCCATGGAAGTCAGGGGTCGTTCAAACTCTCGCGAACTTGACGGGTTAACCCCGATAACGACTCCGCAAAGGGGTCGCGCAGACGGTCGCGGGGCTGCCGCGTTCGGACGGTCAAATAGCGCGCCATCCTTGAGATCGCCGACCAGCAGTACAAGCGACGCACCTGGGCCATCAATGCCCAAGCCAGGATTTGCGCCGACGCGACCAATTCAGAGTGCGCCAGCGTCGCCCGTGCGGCTCGATGCAACCTCGCGGTCCTGGCTGCCCCACATGGGCACTGCTTCTGCTTCGGTTGTTGTAGCTCCCTCTGCATCCAGCCCGCGGGAACAGGTTGGGGTAACGCCGACGAAAGAGCCGGTTCTCGTAGCCCGGGCCATGAATAAGTTTTCGTCGGGCTTACGCATGCTCCTGAATGCCTTCAAAACGCAAAATCACGCGAATGAAGCGGCTCGCAGCGCGGCGCCGGTGAAGACACCCGTAGCACAACGAACTGTAGCTAGCGATCTCTATCATGTGGAAAGCGTCCCGCATGAAGATGATCTGACCGGCAGTTTGGCGCTTTTGTTCGCGGCCGAGCGACACGCGCTAATCGATCCGGAGACCAAGACTGTCAGGATCCCAGACGGTTTTATCAAATCTACTATGAGGGAAAGGCGGGAGGTTCTCTATGGCACTGAAAAGAAAAGCCTCGCTATAACCAATCAAGTTTCAAAATGTCTTACAAAATGCTTCGACGGCTCAGCCGCAACAAAGCTTATGAACGAAACACTGGAGGAGCTGTACGACAAATTCAGCAAAACCCCGGACACGCTGAAAAATCTAAGCATGGACCGCGCCGAAATACCACACGACGCCGAGAACAAGGATTTTCTCATTAAGGCGGCACAATATAACCAAACAGCGCTAAAGCCTGTGAATAAACTTGTGCAGGATTTGTTCGGTAAGGATAATTCATACGACGAATCCAAATTGCCAAGAGGTATGCTCGACGCGCTGGTTGAGATGGACCGGGAAACGGTAAAACTATGCGTCCAGGATAGAGCAGTTACGGCGGAGGATATCCACAAAGTGCGAATGAACGTGCTGGTGGGGTTCGTCGTGATTCGTACGCTCGGCCCTATGATGACCGGGCAGGTAAATCCCCATACGGAGGGCACAGCTGAGCATGCGTCCTTTCAAAAGATCAAAATGACCTTTAGCTCATATGCGACTATTTGCATGAATCAGGCTGTGAAGCCATTCTTGAACAACCTGATTATGAAGTCAAATGATGGCCTTTCGCCCGATCTTAAGGAACAATTATTAAACAGGTAATAAGAGTCGGCGCCAGTGACGCCACGACATAAACTGCGCGCAAAGGCAGTAAAAATAAAAAAACGTTACCCGCACGAAAGGCCAGCCCATCGCCACGGAAGATGACAAGGATTTCAGTATCCGCTTTCAGTGCTTCCATTCGATTTGGAATCGCAAGTTTCCAGCCCGATAGCCCAGATGTGCGCCGACGCCCGCATCAGCGCTACGTATCGACGAATTGGTGTGAAGTACGCGGAAAAAACAGGACTACTGGTTTGTAGTCATGTGCTGGCACCCATCGGTTAATGCCAAAAATGAAATGAATGGTGAACCAGAAAGCCTCGGATATATCTAAATAAGAACATGCTACTTATCTTTATGAGGTTCTCATGAAAAAGCTGCTTTTTTCCATAGCGTTAGTAACAGGCCTATCTGCCTGTGCAACAACGGATCGCGCCCCGGAGGGCCCCAACCCGACCCAGGCAATGACTGATATGGATGGCAGGCCGATCTACCCGGGCGCAACGCCACGTATAGGAATAGGGTTCGGCTTCGGAAGCTGGGGGCACGGAGGAGGGGGCGGTGTCGGGATAGGAACCGGCTGGTAATCCCCGCAGGATGACTTTTGCCGAAGCGTTTCAAGCCTTGAAAAAGATCCTGTATCAAGCAGAATAGCCAAACTACAGCGGTCCGGAGTCCGGACCGCTCCACTAGAGCAGATTAATGTTGCGCAACAGTACCGCGCCAGGCCCCGGTTTCCTTCCCGCGGCTTTCAA
>JAQGMO010000198.1 GCA_028292315.1 Herminiimonas sp.
GGGTCCCCGAAATCCGGGTTCAACAGGTCGGCGATCCCGATCGCGCCAGGGCTCCCAATATGGATAGGCGCGCCGTGCACTTGTGGAAACCGCGCTGAAATCTCTACCGCGCGGGCCACCTCGCGGCTTTTGACCGGACGCATGCTGACCACCATATTGCCGTGAAAGCGGCCAGCCGGCTGGCAGGCGATATTGGTCTTGTACATAGCGACGTTGACGCGCTGGATCACATGCCGCAGGCGTATGCCGCCATCGGTCAGGGCACTTTCGAAAGAGAAGCTGCAGCCTAGCAGGAAGCTGACAAGGTCATCCCGCCAATAACCGGTGATGTCGCTGACCTCGTGCTTCAGTTCGCCATTCTCGAAAATCCGGTATCCCGCCACATCGGTTCGCAAATCGGCGCCCGGCGCACATTGGGGCATCACCTGGCCGGCTTCCATCACCTCGACCAAGGGGCAGGGCTTGGGGTTGCGCTGGCAAAAAAGCAGAAAATCAAACGCGGCTTCCCGTGGCAGTATCATCAGATTCGCCTGCACAAACCCTTTTGCCAGCCCCGCCGTCTGCCCGGTGAACTCACCGCTGCGGCAGAGCAACCGAATGGCGTCCGGCGTCAGTGATTCCATATTCATCGCTGCAATCCCCTACAATCCCAGGTAAGCTTTTTTAATGTCGTCGTTATTCAGCAGGTCCTGCCCGGCGCCCTGCATCACGATGCGCCCGGTTTGAATGACATAACCATAGTGCGCAATCGCCAGCGCCTTGTGCAAATTTTGCTCGACCAGCAGAACCGATACGCCTTCCTCATTCACCAGCTGTATCGTGTCAAGCACCTTGGTGACGAATTTCGGCGCGATTCCCCACGACGGCTCATCCAGCAGCAGCATTTTCGGTTTCGCCATCAGGCCGCGTCCGATCGCAAGCATTTGCTGTTCGCCACCACTCATCGTGCCCGCAAGCTGGTTGCGCCTGTCTTTTATGATTGGAAAAAGCCGGTAAATATTTTCAAGCGACTCCTGCACCTCGTGAGTATCACGCCGCGTATAGGCCCCTAGCTCCAGGTTGCGCTGTACAGTCAGGCGGCCAAAGATCCGGCGCCCCTCCGGAACCAGAGATAATCCCAGCCCGACCCGCTTGTGCGCCGGCAGATTTCCAATTTCCTTGCCGTCGAAAGTGATTTGCCCGGCGTCGGCACTATTCAGGCCGGCGATCGCGCGCAAGGTGGTGGACTTTCCATTGCCATTGCCACCAACCAGCGCAATGATCTTTCCCTTGCCGACGTTGATATCCACCTTGGAAATCGCCAGTACACCGTCATAACTGACTTTCAGGTTCCTTACCTGCAGCATCACTCGTCTCCCAAATAGGCGGCAATGACCTTAGGATCGTTCGACACATCGGCCGGCTTGCCCTCGGCAATTTTTTGGCCGTAGTCAAGGACGACAATGGCGTCGGCAATCGGCATGATGCCTTCCAATACGTGCTCGACGACCAAACAGGAAATGCCTTTCTCGCGAATTTTCAACACGACTTCAACAGTTTCCTTTACCTCGGTTGGGTTCAGCCCTGCCATCACTTCATCCATCAGCAGCAGCTTTGGCTGTATCGCCAGCGCCCGGGCGACGGCAAGCCGGCGCTGTTCGCTGATGGTCATGCTGGCCGCAGGCTTGTCCTGGAACTGCCCGAGGTTGACGAAGTGCAGCAATCTCGCCGCACTATGCCGCGCCTGCGTGACGTTGCGGTTCAGCAGGAAGGCGCCCACCATCACATTTTCAAGCGCGGTCATACTGGTAAAGGTGCGTGCAATCTGGAACGTGCGCGCCACACCGGCCCTTGCGCATTGCTCGGGATTGAGGCCTGAAATTTTCACGCCCTCAAGCAGAATTTCACCCGAAGTCGGCGGCGAGTAGCCGGCGATGCAGTTGAACATCGTGGTCTTGCCGGCGCCGTTCGGACCGATCAACCCGACGATCTGGCCGGCGCCCAGCGCGAAAGACACATCCTGATTGGCAGTGATGCCGCCAAATCGTTTGCTGACATTCTCGACACGCAGCAAAGTCATTTCTTATTCTCCATGTGCAGTCCGTTCCTGTCTTGCCTTGCGGCGTGCGCTGTAATTTTTAAACCAGCCGAGTACGCCGGTCGGGTAATACACCGCGATAACGACGATGAGCGCAGCATAGATAACCAGATCCGTGCCCCGTCCCGATCCGCCGAACAGCGAGCGCGTACCTTCTTCAATGAGGGTCAGGATGCCGGCGCCCAGGAGCGGCCCGAACAAGGTGCCAACCCCGCCGAGGATCGCCACCAGCGCCATTTTGATCGACAAGCCCGTGTGTAGCACCGAGCCCGGATCGATATAAAGTTCTTTCTGCGCATACAGACTGCCCCCTAAAGCCGTAAAAAAACTGCTGATGGCAAAAGCGACCTGTTTGTACTTGCTCAGGTCCACCCCGAGGCTGCGGGCTGCGTCCGGTTCGTCTTTTATGGCGCGAAAGTAGTAGCCGAGAAAGCTTTTCTCGACCAGGTAATTTGCCAGCAGGGTGAGCAGTAACAGCCCGAGCGCAATATAGTAGTAAGGAACTTTGGATGAAAAAACCAGCACGTCCCAGCCTTCCTTCTCCATCGGAAGCGTCAATCCGACTGCCGCGCCGGCAAAATCCCAGTTGGTAAAAATGATCTGGATAATCTCCGCCACCGCGATCGTCGCCATGGCAAAGTAATGTCCCTTCAGGCGAAAACATGACCACCCGATCAGCACGCTGATAAAGCTGGCCAGAGCGCCTCCGGCAAGAATGCCGAGCCACGGATTGATTCCCCAGACCGCGAACAGAAGAGTCGACGTGTAGGCGCCCAAGCCAAAGAACGCGACTTGACCCAGCGAAATCTGGCCGGCATAGCCGCCCAGGATATTCCAGGCAACGCCCATTTGCGCCGCCATCAGAATAAGAATCGCCAGATTTTGATGCGCGGGATCGCCGACCAGAAAAGGCAGCACAACGGCTATGATCAGCAGCAATGTCAGCAACATGCGGGCGCCGCCGATTGCTTTCGGCGCATCGATCGGCGGCGTAATTGGCTGAATGGCCGGCATTGAATCGTTCATCATGGGTGCATCCTTCTTATATCCTTTTTATACGCAGTGAAGAAATAAAGGCTCATCGGACTTTGCCCATCAGGCCCTGCGGGCGGAACATCAACACCGTCAGGAACAAGGCAAGTACGATAGCCAGCTTGTATTGCGGTCCAAGAAAGAGGCCACCCATTACTTCGATTACGCCGACCAGGATGCCGGCAATCAGCGCACCCACCACGCTGCCGAAGCCGCCGAGGTTAACCACCACGAACGCAATCAGGATGAAATTGGCGCCGACTTCCGGAAAGATGGGAAAAAATGTCGATAACAGCGCACCGGCCATCCCGGCACATGCAGCGCCTATGCCCCAGGCTAACGCAAACATTTTTTGAGAATCGATTCCCATCAGGCGCGCCGCTTCCTTATCGGCGGCGGTTGCCTCGAGCGCCGCTCCGGCCCGGGTCCTTGTCAAAAAAAAATAGATCCCCACAGTCACCACAATTGCGCCGATGCCCGCTGTTACCTGCGGCAATCCAATCTGTATCCCGGCAATCGAAATCGTGCCGCTGACAGAGGACTGCCCGACTGTACGGAAGTCGGGCTTCCATAAAAACTGTGCGATACCGCGGAATAAAATCATCAGGCCGAAGGTGGTAAATATCTGCGACAGCATCGGCGCATTGGTGATCTTGCTGATGACCAGCCTGTAGACCGCGACCCCAAGCGCAAACAGTAGCAGAGCGGTCAGCGGCAAGGTAAAAATGGGATCGAGAGCGTACAGCGCATACAGCCAGAAACTCGAGTACATGCCGAACATGAGAAACTCGCCGTGTGAGAAATTGACAATATCCATGACACCGAAGATCATCGTCAAACCAATCGCCACCAGGGCGTAGATCAAGCCGATCAGTATCCCGGATACCAGGGTTTGCAATATTATTTCTGAACTCATTCACCACTCCTGCTGCATGCTGCACATTGATGGATTGCTAACGATTTTGCAGGGTCCATGGATAAAGCGCTTGTGGCGAAGCATCACGAGGCCAATGAAGTCACGCCGCCGCGTGTGGCATACGTGACGATCGGCCTGGCACGCCAACACTTCGTCGGATTGCAGTCCGCCTATCTGGCGCGACGGTTCCACTTTGGCATCGGCCATACCACATCCCGTGTAGCGATTTCGAAGGGCCACACCGTGTTGTATTTGCCGTCGATGATTTGCACCAGGATTCCGGATCCGTATATGTTCTGCCCATTTTGATCAAACTTGATTCCCTTCCACGGCATGATGATCCGGTCACCGGTAATATTGGTCTCGGAAAGCGCCTTGCGAATCGCTTCGGGTTCGGTCGACCCGGCGCGATTGATTGCATCGGCCAGCGTCATCAGGCCGGTAAACGTACGCGAAGAATTACCGGTGAAGTTGACCTTGTTGCGACTGACGAACAAATCATTGACCTGTTTGATCAATGGATTATTTTTACCCAGGTCAAGCGACCAGACTTCGCGCGTAATGACAAAATCCGCATCGGCGCCGAGGGTGCGGATAAACTCGGTATCGGTAAATCCGGCATTATTTGCCAAGATCATGTCCGGCATAAAACCGAGCTCCTTGTAGGTTTTCATCGCCATGATCGCGTCGCCTAAATAGGACGACTGCATTACAACTTGCGGATTGCCGGATTTGAGAGATTGCACCTCTGAAGTCAACTGAGTGCTTTTGGCTGGATAAGTAATCGCCTTGACGATGTTGTAGCCCTTTTCCTGCGCCATCCTGGCTTCGAGCTTCGTGGTCTCATTTCCCCAGAGCGTGTTTTCATTGAAAAGTCCGAGCTGCCTGATCTTTATGCCTTTTCGCGCTTCGAGATCTTTAAAGAATTCGAAAAAATTTTGCACGAAAAGATCGTCATGCGCGGTGGTGCGGAAAAACCATTTGAAACCGCGGCCAGTCAGCATTGCAGAGGATGATTCAGGATTGAGATAAGGAATCCTGTATCGTTCCGCGACCTGGCTCGACGTGGCGGTAACATTGCTAAAATAAGCGCCGACTATGGCAACGACCTTTTCCTGAGTAATCAGCCGTTCGGTTTCAGTCGCACCCACTTGCGGATTACCCTGGTGATCGGCGAACACGAGCCTGATCTTCGCATTCTTCAGATTCGGCAGGCCGCCACCCGCGGAGAACGGCAGGTTAGGTATGCCCTTCGCACCATTGTTGATGACATCGGCCGCCAGCTCGAGTGCTGCTTTCAATTCCGCGCCGGTGGAAGCGGCGGAGCCGGTTAATGGATATATCACGCCTATCTTGATGTCCTGCTGCGCGTAGGCCGCCGTAGTGACCGACAGCGCCAGACCCAGCTGCAGCAGATGCCTGAATATCCTGGATAACATGTTACGTCTCCTCCTGTTGGTATGGTGGTACTCCGGAAGCCCGTGCCGGTGGTCC
>JAQGMO010000245.1 GCA_028292315.1 Herminiimonas sp.
CGGTCCAGGTGGTGAGCCATATCTCGACGCGCTATCAGGATCGCGATGATTCCGTGTCGCCGATCGCTGACCTGATGGCGCGGCAATACCTGGAACGGCCAGGGAATTACCTGGCGTTTTTCAGCAGTTTCGATTACCTGCAAAAAGTCGCGCTCCTGTTCGGGACGCGTTATCCGCAGATCCGCATGTGGGAACAGTCGCGCCGAATGGAAGAGATCGAGCGCACCGAGTTTCTGGAGCGCTTTGCGCCCGGCGGCCGGGGCATTGGATTTGCGGTACTCGGCGGCGCCTTCGCGGAAGGAATCGATTTACCAGGCGATCGGCTGATCGGCGCTTTTATCGCCACGCTCGGCTTACCGCAGCTTAACCCTGTCAATGAACAGATCCGGCAGCGCATGCATGCCATCTTTGGCGCCGGCTATGATTACACGTATCTCTATCCCGGCATACAGAAAGTCGTGCAGGCAGCCGGACGCGTGATCCGCACCCAGCTCGATCAAGGCGTCGTCTACCTGATCGACGATCGATTTACGCGGCCCGGAGTATTGCGCCTGCTGCCAGGCTGGTGGAAAATCGGCGGCAACAGTGCGCGGCCAGACGCAGCCTGAGCCGCGCAGTTGCTGCCGGGCCCGGCTTGGTCCGGCGCCTGGTCTAAAGCGGATCAACCGGCAAGGCGCGCTTGTGCGCTGTTAGCCGGTACTGTTTCATGATGATCTCATAAGTCTTTTCGCTGACTGGCTTACCTTCGAGAAAGTCATCGATTTCGTCGTAAGTGACACCGAACGCCGCCTCATCGGGCTTCAAGGGCGCAAGGTCTTCGAGGTCTGCGGTCGGCACTTTGTACACCAGGCGATCGGGCGCCCCGAATTCCCTGGCCAAAGCACGGACCCGGCGTTTGTTCAACCCGGTGAGCGGGGTAAGGTCGCAGGCGCCATCGCCAAATTTAGTGAAGAATCCCATCAGGGCCTCAGCCGCATGATCGGTGCCGATCACCAGTCCGTCCGCTGCACCGGCCTGCGCATATTGCGCGATCATGCGCTGCCTCGCCTTGACATTTCCAAGCACGAAATCCTCTTGCCCGGCATTTTTGAAACGTGTCCCGGCTGATTTGAGCATCGCCAGCATGGCATCCGCCGCCGGCTTGATATCGACTGTGAGCGCTACGTCGGGCCGGATCACCGAAATCGACCGTTCGGCATCATCTGCATCTCTTTGTGTTCCATATGGCAGGCGCATTGCGATGAACTGCACCTCATGCCCCTGCTCCCGCGCTAGCCGAACCGCTCGTTGCGCGAGAAAACCCGCTGTAAGCGAATCGACTCCGCCGCTGATGCCGAGGACCAGGCTGCGGCGCGCGGTCTGGAGCAGGCTGTCGCGTAAAAATGCGGCACGCATGTCAATTTCGGTTCGTGCATCGAAAGAAGGCGTAACCTTGAGCTCATTGATAATCAGGAGTTGTTCGCGGGTATAACTGATGGCGGTCATGATGCTCACTTTTCCTTGTTAGCAGAGTTGAAATTGTAACTGCATGCAGGAAAGTAGAAAAGCCGATTAAAAGCCGATTGCAATCCGTATAATTCAGTGGACCACCCGGCAGTCTTTTTGCACGGCCGAAACACATGCTGATAAAGTAGATTACCCAGTCAACCCGCACCTTTCTTTATGAATAGTCCAGTCACGCCGGTAGCCATTGCGGCAAGCGACGCGCCGCCTCGCGTCACACCATCCAACTACCCTGAACCATTTGCATCAATGATGGTGGGTAGGGAAAAGAAACCGCTCGGCGACCTGTTCGGCCTGTCGAATTTCGGCGTGAACCTTACGCGGCTAGCGCCGGGAGCGATGTCCGCGCTGCGTCACGCGCATAGCAGGCAGGATGAATTCATTTATATCCTCAGCGGACACCCGGTGCTGCGCACCGACGCCGGCGAAACACCCTTATCTCCAGGCATGTGTGCGGGCTTCAGATCTGGCACGGAAAACGGCCACCAGCTGATTAATCCGACTGGATCGGAAGTGGTGTATCTTGAAGTTGGCGATCGTACCGCAGACGATACGGTCAGCTATCCCGATGTGGATCTCAAGGCGATAACCGCTGATAACGGCACGCGGGCATTCGTGCACAAGGATGGAACGCCTTATTGAACTTGCGACTGTCCGTCAGTTCGCTTCCGTAGCCGCGTCCGATTCCCCGCCTGCCCGGTCGAACATATCCAGCAAGTCTTCATAAGCCTCGATTGCGTCATCCGAGGCCGATGAACTCAGCATCGTGACAAACAGTTCATCCTTCAGATCGGCCAGTATTCTCTTGACGGCCGGCCGCTCCGGATGCGTCGCGACCAGCGCGGAACAGGCGGCCGAGATCGCGACAAATGAGCCGTGCAAAAGCTGGACATGCGCTTCCATGTTGTCATACTGATCCTGAAGCTGCTCAAGCCTGCCCAGAAGCTGTTTATTGTCCATTTCAATGCCTTGTATTGAAAGCGGTCAAAAGAGTATATAACCGTCCAGTGTACATTTGCAGTTATCCTGGCGCTTGCAATGGGTCAAGCTGCGATCGCCCAAGGCCGGCAAAAAGGCGGCAAGCCCTCATGCGGGGGCCATAAACCAAGACATTGAAACCGGATCTTTCCAATCCCGTCCTTATCCAGCCTTCTTGGTCTGGGCAGCAGTTTTCCGTCGGTGAACCCAGCGCACGCAGAGAATCGTAACGGCGGCTGCGATCAGGAGCAGTCCCGGCACAGCCGAAGAAAACGAAGTTGCAAAAAATAGCGAAATTACCCCCGCCAAAGCATAAATATACGGGGCCGCTTCATACCACAAAGTTTCGACATCCATTTTTCCTCCCACAATACAACCGAAAGTATATTTTTATATGCTACTTATAAAATGCAACGTTTCCTTGTCCACCAATAGATATTTCTTGTGAAAAGAGAATGCGCATGTGGTTTTTATGTCAGAAAAGTGAATTTTGTCGCCAAGTTGTATTTTGGTCTATTGACCATGACGACCAAATATTATAATGTTTTAAAGCAACTACTATAAATTTCAGAGACCTATCATGCATGCTTCCAGCCACAAGGGAACCAAGTTCCGCCTCCAGCGAAAAACACTGGGCTTTAACTTCAATAAACTGCAAGCCGTTGCCTGCCTTGCAAGCTGTGCTGTACTCAGCATTGGATTGATCGCCTGGGGCGCCAAAGCTTTCATTTAGCTACTCGGGGACGCCAAAGGGGTTCCCGCTATTCGTTTTCTTCCTGTCGACTTGGCTCCTGAATTATTGTTTTGTTAAAAAATAATTCCTGAACGCCAGTTTTATCTTGCTCGCCAGTTTTATCTTGCTCGACCAGCTCAGCGGCGCGTCCGAACCCGGCGTAATCATTTACGCCGATACCCTTGTTTCCGCGTAGATTTCGTTTGCTGACATTGGACACTTTAAAAAATGTCGGTAGACGTCCGCCGGTTTCATCCATGATGTTCCAAAAAGTTCCCTGTGGAAATATATAATATACCCATATGGAAGCTGAGGAACAAACTCTTTCATGCTTATCCCGGAAATGCGTTGTCAACGCTGCCTGATTCGGGCATAAGCCAGCCGGCACTTTTTCCGTCTATCCCCCATCAGCATACGCAGTTCGTCTACGCTCATCCCGGTGGCATCGCGCATCCAGAGAAGCATCGACGCGGCAACCGGCAACGACCCATTGCGAATACTCGTGATAACGTTTTTCGCCACTTTCAACTTCAGCGATAACGCACCGTCGCTTTGTAATTTCAGGCGCTGCATTAATGTATCGAGCAGGCGGTTCGGGTTATACACACTTCGTCCATCCTGTTTCTCTTCCCTCATAATTTCCTCACCTCTTAAACCTTTGCATTAAACCTTTGCATCAAATCTCTGTAGCAAACAATTTTCATACTTTACCTGTCTTATTGCTGGTTTGATTGTATATATGTCAAGACTTCGAAAGCGAAGGCAAGTTCCCGGCACCGCTTCCGGATTTGTGTCAGCGTAAGACCTGGTCGGATCGACGGCATGGCCGGCGGAACAGTTGCGTGCAAAGCTATTTTGCGTCCGGCTCGTCTTCTTCCTCTTCGTGAAGCGCGAGGCTGAAACCGGTTGCCGATTCGGTCGAGTGAGCGCGCGTGCCTTTCAGCTTGATATTCAGGCGGAGTTCATTTGCGGAGTCGGAATTACGGATCGCCTCGTCATAACTGACGTGACCGGCATTGTAGAGTTCAAAAAGCGCCTGGTCGAAAGTGCACATACCCAGTTCGCGCGACTTGGCCATGATTTCCTTGATCGACTGGAAGCTACCCTTGAAAATCATTTCCGCGATGGTCGGCGTATTGAGGAGAATCTCGATCGCTGCCTTTCTTCCCTTGCCGTCCTCGGTCCGGACCAGACGTTGCGACACGATCGCGCGCAAGTTCGACGATAAATCCATGAGCAGCTGATTGCGCCGCTCTTCCGGAAAAAAGTTGATGATCCGGTCCATTGTCTGATTTGCGTTATTCGCATGCAGCGTGCCCAGGCAGAGATGCCCGGTTTCCGCAAACGCGATCGCATGCTCCATGGTTTCGGTATCCCTGATTTCGCCGATGAGAATCACATCGGGCGCCTGGCGCAAGGTATTCTTGAGCGCATGATGCCACGACAGCGTATCAATCCCGACCTCACGATGCGTAACCAGGCAAGCCTTGTTTTTATGAACATACTCGATCGGATCTTCGACCGTGATGATATGTCCGGGCGCGGTGCGGTTACGGTGGTCGATCATTGCGGCAAGCGTCGTCGACTTGCCCGACCCGGTTCCACCCACCACCAGGACCAGTCCGCGTTTGGTCATGATGACGTCTTTCAGTACCTCGGGCAGATCGAGTTTCTCAAAAGTGGGGATCTCGGACGCGATGGTCCTGATGACCATCCCGACCTGCTGCTGCTGCACGAAGACGTTCACACGGAAGCGGCAGACATCGGGCAGCGAAATCGCAAAATTGCATTCCATCTCAGCCGCGAATTCGGCACTCTGCTTTTCATTCATGAGGCTGGCGGCGAGCAGGCGGGTCATGGCGCCGGTCAGATTTTGCTGGGTCAGCGGCTTCATGCCTCCGTGCGCTTTAACACTCGGAGGGAAATCCGCGGAAATGAATAAATCCGACCCGCCCATCTGATGCATCGCTTTTAACAGCTGATGCATATAGGTACGCGCCTGTTCCGGGCCAAAAGTCGTCGACATCGTAGCAACCTCAATAAGGGACGTGCGAGTAAAAGTTAATTTCTCTTAGGAAATATAAGAATTCTAATGCATCTTCGGCTAGCAACGCATAAATAACGCATTCTATTGCCGCAGTGGGCCGGCGATGGGCAGCTAAAAATTCATTATTTTTTGAATGGTTACTACGTGCCGGCGGGTGTGCAGCAATGAACAGGCGGCTTGCCTGCATAAGGCGTCATTCGGTGGCAGGTGGATTCCAGGGGGAGACGCCCGTGCGGCACTTGATCGCGCACAGTCGGGTCAGGTTCAGACCAGTGAATTGACAGCCCAGATAATCAGGGCAACGCTGATGGCTGCGGATGTTGCAATACAAAGCGCGGCCTGGAGCTTGTTGAAATTAAAATAGGTTCTCTTCTCCTCGACAGAAAACCCGTTTGCCTTATTTATTGTTTTTGGCATAGCGGTTTCGATGAGCCTCTCAGTTTGATGTTGATTATTATAAAGGGGTATTGAGCACGGTCAATAGTCGAATCGGTAAGTTTTGAAATAAAAACCTTAAAGTGATCCACGTTGAATCTAATCGTGCGGTCATCAAAAAAATTTCGCCGTGCCCGCCCACATACAGCAACGCGGACATGGGCGTTTCGCATCGGCCGTATCCACATTGCCAAACGTACGCGCCACAACGTTATCCGAGGCACACGTTCCCTATGAAAAAGCCCGATTGAGACCGCTCAAACAAGCATGAACGGCGCTTGAATAAATCCGACCGGCTGACAAACTGGACCTGCAAGCGCATTCCCGAAGCGGCTTCTAAATCAATTGCAACAAGAGCGGCAAGGACAAG
>JAQGMO010000260.1 GCA_028292315.1 Herminiimonas sp.
GCTGGATCACTCGGTCAAGAAAATGAAACTGCTGCTGCAGAAACTGAGCAGCGCCGATTCGATCGAGGGCCCGGTGGTGCTTTATCTGGATAAGCTGCTGGCGCAGGCGGTCGGACTCAAATCCACCTCGGAGCCGAAGCCGGGTCTTGAAATCGTGGATACTGAATTGCGGGTACGCGCCACCTGGGCCCGGCTTGAACGGGTACTCGGCCACCTGATTCAGAACGCGATTGAAGCCATATCATCGAAAGAGGGCAAGGTCGTGGTTCGCCTTCGAAAGCAGGGACATTGCGCACTGGTTGAAGTTTGCGATACCGGCGAAGGCATGAGCGAGGAGTTTATCCGGGACCGATTGTTCAAGCCGTTCGAAACCACCAAGTCGGCCGGAATGGGAGTAGGGGCATTCGAAAGCCGCGAATATATTCATGAACTGGGCGGCCAGCTTGAAGTCGTGAGCAGTCCTGCGTCGGGCACGACGTTCAAGGTCGTTTTGCCACTTTTTACCGACGTCGATTCCAGCGGCGACAAGGTCGGGCAACAGCAGGAAGAAAACGTGTGAAGGATTTAGCGTGGGCCAATCAAAAAGAAATCTGTTAATCATTGAAGATGATCCGGGCTTGCAAAAACAATTGCGCTGGAGCCTGGACGATTATGAAGTCATGGTGGCGGGCGACCGCGAAACCGCGCTGGCGATCGTCAGGCGGCATGAACCGGCGGTGGTGACGATGGACCTGGGTTTGCCGCCTGATCCGGATGGTGCGTCGGAGGGGTTTGCGACTCTGCAGCAGGTGCTTGCGCTCGACCCGGACATCAAGCTGATCGTCCTTACCGGAAACCAGGACCGCGCGAATGCGGTCAAGGCGATCGGCCTCGGTGCTTATGATTTCCATCACAAGCCATTTGATCCGGAGATGCTGAGCCTGGTGATCGAGCGTGCGTTTTATCTGCATGCACTGCAAAAAGAAAATCGCCGTATCTTGCAGAACCAGGCCGAATCACCGATGGCAGGGGTTGTCAGCCGCGATCCCGGCATGCTGAAAGTGTGCCGCAGTATCGAGAAGGTCGCGCCGACCTCCGCCAGTGTGATGCTTCTCGGCGAAAGCGGCACCGGCAAGGAAGTGCTGGCCAAGGCCTTGCACCAGCTGAGCCCGCGGCAGAGCAAGCGTTTCGTCGCGATCAACTGCGCGGCGATTCCCGAGACTTTGCTGGAAAGCGAATTGTTCGGCTATGAAAAGGGCGCGTTTACCGGGGCGGCCAAGCAGACGCTTGGCAAGATCGAAATGGCGAACGGCGGCACATTTTTCCTTGACGAAGTCGGTGATCTGCCGATGGCCTTGCAGGCGAAACTGCTGCGCTTCCTGCAGGAACGCGTGATTGAAAGGATAGGCGGGCGCGAAGAAATTCCGGTCGATGTGCGGATCGTTTGCGCTACGCATCAAAACCTGAAGGAACTGGCGACGGCCGGGCGCTTCCGGGAAGATCTCTATTACCGCCTCAGTGAAATCGTCGTCACTATCCCGCCGCTGCATGCCCGCATTGGCGATGCAGCATTACTGGCGCATCACTTTAAAAACAAGTTCACGCAACTTGAAAAACGGTCGTCCCTCAATTTCAGCGATGAAGCGCTGGAGATAATCGAAGCCTACAAGTGGCCGGGCAACGTACGCGAAATGGAAAACTGCATCAAGCGTTCGGTGATCATGGCGGACGGTCCCCAGATAACCGGCGAGGATCTGGGATTGCAATCGCCAGGCGCCAGCGGCGAGTATCTGAATCTGAGGCAGGTCCGCGAGGAAGCCGAATACAAGGCAATGGTGAAAGCGTTGGCCAGGTCGGATGGCAATATCGTGAAAGCGGCCGAGTTGCTCGGGGTAAGCCGGCCGACGCTATACGACCTGATGAGCCGGCATGGAATAAAGTAGGCCTGGACACCCGACGCAGATGACCGACCTCGTTCATGACTTTATTTTCCAGTCCGCCGCGCGCGCGCCCGCCGCGGAGGCGCTGGTCTATCAGTCCAGCCGGCTGAATTATGCCGAGCTGGCGAACCAGGTCGAATCGTTTGCCGCGGCCATGCCCGGCCTTGGCCTGGGCCGCCGTGACCGGCTCGCCGTGTACCTGGAGAAGCGGGTCGAGGCCGTGGTCGCCATGTTTGGCAGCGCCATGGCGGGCGCCGCATTCGTTCCGGTGAACCCTTTGCTCAAGCCAGAGCAGGTTGCCTATATCCTGAGCGATTGCAATGTAAAGGTGCTGGTCACCTCGGGCGAGCGCTTGAATCTGCTGCTCGATGTTTTGCCCGACTGTAAGGATTTGCTGGTCATCGTCATTGTCGGCGCCGGGGCGGGGACTGAGACCGATCGTGTAACCATACCCGGCGTAACCTTGATCGACTGGCGCGACATCCCTACTGTGCGCGAATCGGCCCATGCGCAGCGCGGAATCGATAGCGATATGGCGGCGATCCTTTACACCTCCGGCAGTACCGGGCATCCGAAAGGGGTAGTGCTATCGCACCGCAACCTGGTGGCCGGCGCAAAAAGCGTGGCTTCTTACCTGGAGAACACGAAGGAAGACCGGATCCTGTCGGTGCTGCCGCTCAGTTTCGATTACGGATTGAGCCAGCTCACCACCGCTTTCCATCGCGGCGCCTGCGTCGTGCTGATGAATTATCTGTTCCCGCGCGACATCGTCAGGGCGGTTGAAGAAGAGCGCATTACCGGTCTGGCTGCGGTGCCGCCACTGTGGATGCAGTTGGCACAACAGCCGTGGCCCGCAACCACGACACTGCGCTACCTCACCAATTCAGGCGGGGCGATGCAACGGGCCACGCTTGATCGCCTGCGGCGCGCGCTGCCTGATGTCAGCGCCTATTTAATGTATGGGCTGACCGAAGCGTTCCGCTCGACTTTCCTGCCGCCGTCGGAGCTCGACCGGCGCCCCGATTCGATCGGGAAGGCGATTCCCAATGCCGAGGTGATGGCGGTGCGCGCCGATGGCACGCTGTGCGGCGTCGACGAGCCGGGCGAGCTGGTGCATCGCGGTGCGCTGGTTTCGCTTGGTTACTGGAACGATCCGGTCAAAACGGCTGAACGGTTCAGGCCGGCTCCGGGACAGGACCCCGGCTTGCCGATGCCTGAAATTGCGGTATGGTCCGGCGATACCGTGCGCATGGATCGCGATGGTTTTTTTTACTTCGTTGGGCGCGGCGACGACATGATCAAGGTTTCGGGATATCGCATCAGCCCGACCGAAGTGGAAGAGGTCATCCATGCCTGTGACGGCGTCGGCGAGGCGGTCGCGCTCGGGCTGCCGCATCCGGCCATGGGGCAGGCTATTGTCGTACTTGCCGTACCGGGGGGACAACATGCGCACCCATTGAGTGCGCAGACTATCCTTGAGGAGTGCCGGCGCCGACTGCCGGCATATATGGTTCCGGCCCAGATCGAAATACGAAAAGAAAGTTTGCCGCGCAATCCGAATGGAAAGATCGATCGGAAATCGCTGCAGGCTTCAATGGCAGACCTGTTTATGAACCCGACACTATGAGCAAGCCTGTTTCCCGTCATTTACCGCAGACGCAATTTCCGGTGGTCGACGATTGTCTTCAAGTCGGCGGAATGCCATTGACGCGCCTGGCGGCCAGAGTGGGCATGACGCCTTTTTACGCGTATGACCGGCGTTTGCTGTCCGAACGCGTGCAACAGTTGCGCGCTGCGCTGCCAAAGGAAGTACGCCTGCATTACTCGGTCAAGGCCAATCCGATGCCGGCCCTGGTGCAGCACATGGCAGGCCTGGTTGATGGCTGCGATGTGGCTTCCGGCGGCGAACTCAAGGTGGCGCTCGATACCCCGATCCGTCCTGCCGACATCAGCTTTGCAGGCCCTGCAAAAACCAGCGCGGAACTCGAGCAGGCAATCGCCGGCGGCGTGCTGCTCACCCTCGAGTCGGAACGCGAAATGGAAGCGGTGGCGGCGATCGGCGGCAGGTTGGGCGTACGGCCGCAGGTACTGCTGCGGGTCAATCCGGATTTCGAAATGAAAGCTTCCGGCATGAAGATGGGCGGCGGTGCCAGGCAGTTCGGGATCGATTCGGAGCGGGCGCCGGCGGTACTCAGGCGCATCGGTGCGCTTGGCCTGGATTTCCAGGGTCTTCAGATTTTCAGCGGTTCACAGAGTCTTAATGCAAGCGCCATCGTCGAAGCCGAGTCGCGCACTTTCGAGCTGGCTTTTCACCTTGCGAGACATGCGCCGTCAGCAATCCGGCTCCTGAATATCGGCGGCGGTTTCGGCATACCTTATTTCCCCGGCGAGCAGCCGCTTGATCTCATGCCGATCAGCGAGAACCTGCATCAGTGGATGCCGCTCGTGAACACAACCCTGCCCGAGGCAAAGGTCGTGATCGAACTTGGCCGCTACCTGGTGGGTGAAGCCGGGGTTTATGTGACACGGGTGGTTGATCGCAAGGTGTCGCGCGGCCAGGTTTTCCTGATTACGGATGGCGGCATGAACCATCAACTGGCTGCCTCCGGCAACCTCGGGCAAGTGATCCGCAAGAATTATCCGGTCCTGGTCGGCAACCGGGTCGCGATCGGAGAACATGAGGTGGTTTCGGTTGTTGGTCCGCTTTGCACGCCACTGGATGTCTTGGCCGGCAAAATGGAAATGCCGCGCGCCGATACCGGTGATTTTATCGTGGTACTTCAGTCGGGCGCTTACGGCTTGACTGCAAGTCCAACCGGGTTCCTAAGCCATCCGCTTCCTGGTGAAGTGCTTGTGTAAAATAAATTTGACTATAACCCTGTCGAAATTTTTTACATTTGGTTTGGCGTGTTTAACTAAGCAGTTGATTATTATGCTAATAAGTTTTGGGCACGCTACTTGCTCCAATGTTCGATGCCGGAAACCGGTTTTTTGGATACAAAAGATGAATATTGGTTTTAACATTTCCGGAGACAGTTTGGCATTGCAGGAAAGTGATGCTTTTTCATTTGAGAAAAGAATAATAAAAGGGCAAGAATACAGTTTTTGTCTCGACCGTAAATTGCTGGGCTAAAGGCGAGGGATCTGGCAATGGACGTGAACTTTCAAACTGCGGAGTATAAGAACGCAGCACCGCATCAGCGGTTTTTACGGCGTGATTTTCTCAGCGCACATGTGGTGGAAGTTGGTATTTCATTACAAGAACAATTCGGCACAAAATACGCGGCGGCGTTTTTGAAAGACAATTTCATTCATCTTGACGTGGCGACCCGCGTATTGCTGCGACCGGCGCAGCGTCGGCAATACAGTTGAAGCTGAGCGAGTGCGTCGCCGACAGCCTGCCTGTCTCTTAAGGCGTGGCGCGTTTCAGCAACTCAATGACATGGTTGGATGGAATCGCGTAGGTGATTCCGCTTGGGTTCGTTATCGCGCTTTCCTTGATCCCCTTGACGAACACCATGTTGATCACCCCCACCACGGTACCGGTTTCCGTATCATAAAGCGGGCTGCCGCTATTCCCCGGATAGGCTGTTCCATCAAGCTGAAAAATTGTAGATGGCGATTTCAGTTGCGCGATCATTTTTGGATCAAGCCTGCTTGAATTTCGTACCGGTAGCGCGAGTGGCGCAATCGAAGCGATCGTCGCGCGGTGCGTGGAATGGTATGGACCCAACATCATGCCGAGCGGGAATCCGGTGAAAGCGACACCCTGGCCCTCCAATGCGGCATTGGAGTCCCCGATTTTCATGGGCGGCAGTGGCGTACCAGTAATTTTGAGATGCGCCAGGTCATGTTCCTTGTCGAGTCCGGCCAGGACAGCGGGACGGAAAGCGGCTGAAGGTCCGGAGCCTATGATGATACCAAGCGTCTCTTTGTTTTCACTGTCGAGCATGTCGGGGATGACATGGGCATTGGTAATGATGCTTAGGCCATCACCGACCGCAAAGCCGGTGCCGCGGAAACTAAGCGGAGGGCTACGCGTTTTTTGATAGGTCCCAATTCCGACAATGGATGGCTTGACACTCTTGATGGTTTCGGCCAGTTCGGCTGCCGGCGCCGACGTGACAATAAAACACACAAGTGACAGTACAGACAGACATCTGGTGAAAGTTAGCATGATGTTTAATTGTGATTGCGTAAACGTCCCGTAATACCTAGCTCATCCTTGAGTGGGAAGAAGTATGGATAAAAAGTCCTGTTCTTGCCATGAGTCTCATACATCCCAGCGAACTGCTGGATCTGTTTGGTCATATAAGTTAGCTCCAATCGCATTAGCACTGCTGGCGCATTCACGCGAGAGCACATCCTTTCTTCCCCCAAGGTTCTAAAGCCTAGCATCTTTCTATAAAACATGACATGCCGGGGATTCACTTCTATGATGAAGTCAGTATAGTGATGTATATTGTTTGTATACATATACGCAATATGAATCAATGCTGCAAAAACCCGCTTCGGTACGTTTTCAGCAATTGCCAATCTGGACGCTTCACACATCCTGCGCCCTCGCGTACGCAATTCCTGAAGTTGGTCATGAAAGTTTTCGTCGGCTGGCAAACCAGTCTCGGGGAACTCGCTGCCAGCAAAACCATTGCCATGCGTGTCATAGCGTAACGTTATGGTTGCAACGGTCTCGCCGCCGGCCTCGGCAACAAGGCTGATTGCATTCGGTGCTTCCTGCAGCGGAGAATCGACGGAATAACCCCGCCAGCCATACCGTTGCCTGATTAACAGACTAGCTTTTTCGCGCAGACCGGCTGAATTTGCAAGCCGGATCGTGAACTGCGATTCGCCGGTCTTTTGTTCAATCAGAAAATCGGAATCTGCCGCTGCGATGAGAACCCCATTTTTTGGAACGTCTGCGGGGTCGGAAGTGGAAAGTTTTTGTTCGGTATTCAGCATTTATCTGGCCAGGTTAGTGAGCTTAGCTACAAGCTTTGAACCATGGAAATTATGCCATGGAAACACAAAATGTGAACTAT